>JADLGB010000261.1 GCA_020849535.1 Candidatus Hydrogenedentota bacterium | reverse complement strand
CTTCGAGTACGAAGGCCGGGGCCTGATCGCCGCCATCGGATGGACGGGACAGTGGGCCGCGCAACTCGACCGCGCGGATACGGGCCCCACGCGTATGCGCGCGGGCATGGAGCGCACGCATTTCGTGCTGCGCCCGGGTGAGCGCGTGCGCACGCCGCGCATCGTGATGATGGCCTGGGCGGGAGATCGCCAGGCGGCGCATAATCGTTTCCGCCGCCTTGTGTTGTTTAAGTACGTACCACAAGCCGATAGCGCTCCGGCGCGTCTGCCCACTGCGCTTCAAACGTTTGACCGGTATAACGCGCGTCCGGGCTGGGCCACGGAAGCGGGACAGATCGAGGCCGTGAAGGTCGCGCAACGGCTTGGCTGCGAGACGTACTGGCTGGACGCCGCGTGGTTTCCAGGCAACTTTCCAAATGGCGTTGGGAACTGGTACTGCAAGCCGCAGGAGTTTCCGAATGGACTGAAGCCCGTGGGCGACGCCTGCAAGAACGCCGGCATGCGCTTCGTTTTGTGGTTCGAGCCTGAGCGCGTCGTGCGCGGCACCCAGATCGCCGAGGAGCACCCCGAATTCGTGCTCGGCGGCAGGGATGGTGGCTTGTTCAATCTTAGCGACCCCGCGGCGCGCGCGTGGCTTACCGATCTCCTGAGCCAGCGCATTTCGGAGTATGGCATCACGCTTTATCGAAACGATTTCAATATGGACCCGCTCTCCTTCTGGCAGAAGAACGACGCGCCCGATCGCCAGGGCATCACGGAGATTCGCTACGTCGAAGGCCTGTACGCGATGTGGGATGAACTGCTCGCGCGGCATCCCGGCCTGCTCATCGACAACTGCTCGAGCGGTGGACGCCGCATCGACATCGAGATGTGTTCGCGATCGGTTCCGCTGTGGCGCAGCGATACCAATTGCACCTCGGGCCATCCGGATTGGAACCAGTTGCAGTCCTTCGCGCTTGGGCAGTATGTGCCTCTAAGCACCTCCTGCGTGTGGGCGCCCAAGGCGTATGATGTGCGCAGCTCGGCGACGGGCGGGTTGCTGTGTCAGTTCGCCTACCTCGAAGAAGGATTCCCGATGGAGCTGGCCACCGCACTCGTGGCCGAAGCGCGGGTGAACCAGGCATTCTGGTACGGCGATTTCTATCCCTTGACCCCGTGCTCAAATGGGCCGGACGAGTTTGTGGCCTACCAGTTGCATCGGCCCGACCTCGGCGCGGGCGTGGTGATCGCGTTTCGGCGCGCGGCGTGCAACTATCTCGGGCTAATACTGGGTCTCAATGCGCTGCGCCCCGACGCGAACTACCGCGTGCAGTTTGTGGACGAACTGGGCGCGAAGACAGAGCAGACGCTCAGCGCCGCTCAACTCGCGGAAGGTCTCCCGGTGCGCATTACTGAAAAGGGCAACAGTACAATCATTCGCTACGCGGAAGTGCGGTAGTCTGGCCCCTGAGTCATTAGCGCAAATAGATCAGGGAATGTTCGGCCAGGTCTTGTTCCACCCGATGCGGTCGAGGGTCCAGAGATACTCTTTCATCACGACGGGGCCGTGGGCGGGGGGGACATCATCTTCCGGCTGGCACATGTTCGGCGTGTCGATGATGCCGCGCATGTGCAACATCATCTTTAGATTCCGCAACCAATTGCTTTCGCTATAGAACATGAGGTACGGCAGGACGCGCTCAAAATAGATGTCCGCGGCCTTCTGCTCGTTTCCTCGTAGGTATTCCTCGACCACGGCGGCGTGAAACTCCAGAGCCTCCGTGCCTGTCATGAAGGACGTGACGCCGAGATGCAGCAGATGAATCATGTGCTTCCCGCCCGCGCCGCCGATGACCTGCATTGTACCGTGGAATTCCTTCATCAAATCCGACGTCTTGGATAGGAAGTCATCGCTCTCCGCCTTGATCGAGTGGATCTTTCCCGTCTCCTGCGCGATCTGCCTGACGAGTTCCGGCGTTAGCACCTTCGCGGTGGTTGGCGTATCTTGAATGATGATGGGCGTGTCCACCGCGGCGGCCATCTCCTTGAACATGGCGAGCGTCTGCGCCTGATCGGTAGGCTCGGCGTACGGCAGGGAACTCATGATGAGGTCCGCGCCCTTCTCGGATGCTTCCCGCGCGTAGCGCAAGGTGTCGGCGGCTGTCTTCCCCGTGACCCCCGCGAAAAACGGTACGCGGCCGTTGACCTGGTCGGTCACGACTTCCAGCAGACGCGCGCGGTCGGCGTCGCTGATCTTCTGGAACTCGGAGGCATACGCAAAGTGGCCGATCGCCACGGCGCCGCATTGGATGCAGTACTCCACATGCCGCCGCTGGCTCTCCAGGTCCACCTGAAAATCCTTGGTGACCGGCGTCGCCATGATGGGCATCATACCGCAGAAGTCCCCATATCGCCGTCCGCCGTTGTCCTGAGAAATGGTTGGTGGTTCCTGTCGTGGCTTCGTCATGTCAATCCTCGCGCAGCCCGCGACGGCCGCGGTGCTGCTGATTAGAAAATCTCGCCGTTTGATTTTGGACATGGTTCAGTGACTCTCAACCTGGCGGAGATGAATTGCCGCCCCTGCCGGCACCGCCAAGGTAAGTATAGTGTAAAACGCTGCCGGGAAACAGACCGCTCGGGCACGCCTTACCTGACTCTTGTGGCAGGCCACATCGTAACCTCAGCCGAGGATCCGCAGTCTAATCCTGGGTGGTCCCTACTTTAGGCATAGCCACGGCCTATGGTAGACTTTGATACGTATTTTCGCGGATATGCTTCGGGCTGCGGACCGCCGGGCGATTCCCCTTCACGGAGGCTTCATGAGTTGGGTTGAGTACTTTGGAGTGGCGTTGGATTCGTTCAAGCAGAACCGCGTCCGGTCCTTTCTTACCATGGTCGGCGTGACGATTGGCGTCCTTGCGGTCGTGCTCCTGGTAGCCTTGGGAGAAGGGGCCCAGGCGTATGTTGCGAAAGAATTTGCCGACCTAGGTACCAATCTCCTCATCATCACGCCCGGCAAGCAGGAAACGTCCGGCATGATGCCCATTGTGGCCGGAAGCTTCCGCAAACTCACGTACGATAACGCCAAGGAGATCGAGCGGCGCGGCGTGGGCATCAAGGATGTTTCCCCCGAGGTAGTGGGCGCGGGCGCCGTGCGCTATAGCGACCGCGAACGCAACTGCATGGTCTTTGGCGTGTCCCCCGCCATCGAACGCATCCGCGACATTCACTGTCAGCAGGGGCGCTTCATCAACGAGACGGACCTGGACAAGAATCTGAAGGTGTGTGTGCTCGGCTCGCAGCTCAAGGAGGAATTGTTCGGAACGAAGAACGCCCTCTACGAACGAGTTTCCATCAACCGCAGCAAACACCTTGTCGTCGGGATTCTCGAAAAGAAAGGCGTGACGCTGGGCATTAACGCGGACGATATCGCAGTGGTCCCTCTGCTCAGCGCCCAGCAGATGTTTTATGGCGGTGAAGACGAGTTGTACCAGATCGTGGTGCAGGCCAGCAGCCCGGATGACACGTCGGCGGCGTCGGCTTCGGTCCGGGAGATCCTGACGGCCGCGCACGACTACACCGAGGATTTCACGATCATCGACCAGACGACCATGTTGGCGACCCTGGACAAGATCTTCATGGCGCTCAAGGTCATGCTGTCGGGTATCGCGTCGATCTCGCTGTTGGTGGGCGGTATCGGCATCATGAACATCATGCTGGTATCGGTGCGCGAACGCACGCGCGAGGTGGGCATCCGCAAGGCGGTAGGCGCCACGCGCAGGGATATCGGCCTGCAATTCGTCATCGAGGCCATAACGTTGAGTTGTTTCGGAGGCGTAGTGGGCATTGTGCTCGCTTACGGCGGCACGTCCATGATGCGTTTGCTGTATCCCCAGTTTCCGGTGTACCCATCAACGTGGTCCATCATCGTCGCGTTCGCGTTCAGCGCAACGGTCGGTGTGTTTTTTGGCGCATACCCCGCGTTGAAGGCCGCCAGCGTGGACCCGGTGGAAGCCCTTCGATACGAATAGAGAACGGACCGCACGCCGCGACATTACCTGAGAGCATTCCATGCGCGCTTTCGATCATGATTACGTGAATGAGTTGGTCATCCGTCTGGGCAAGCTGCGGCCCGACGCGAAACCTGCCTGGGGCGCAATGTCCGCGCCGGAGATGTTGGGCCATCTCGTCATGGCGCTGCGTTACTCCATGGGAGAAGGTGCGAAACGCCCGGTCGTGGGCAATTGGGCGACACGAAATCTCATGGCCCCTCTGATTCTCAACGGAATCCTGCCCATTCCCAAGAACGTCAAGCTGCCGCGCATGGATGCTCCCCTTCCCCAAGCGGACCTGGAAACGCTCCACACGGTGCTGGAAGAGTATCTTTCCCGCGTGCACACGGGCGATCTTGATCCGCCCCCACATCCCATGTTCGGCGATATAGGCGTGGACGGCTGGGCGAAGATGCACGTGCAGCACTTCGAACATCATCTCAAGCAGTTCGGGGTGTAGACAGCAAACGCCTATCGCTCCATTGGAGGACGGTTCCCCTTCAGGGTGATCGCACTAGCCCGCATATCTCACCGCCCCCCCGCGTAGCGGGCGGTGAGATATGCTCTCGCAACCACCCGAAGGCTCACTCGAGAGGATTTCTCACACGCACACCGTGCAAGCAAGACGGACGTGCCAGTGTCTTGGAAACTGCTGATTCAACTGGGATTGAGAGATCAGTGGCTTGTGCGTGTGAGAAATCCGGGCTAGAGCCTTGACCGTTGAGCGCGATAGCCGTGGGCGTAAAGCACGCTGAAGGCGTGCCGCATTTCTAGCCAGGGGCAGAGCGAAGCGGCGCCCCTGGATCAGATTGTCCCCCAGAAGTAGAGCCCTGAAAGGGCGTCGCAAGCGAACGAGAATCGCCGTGTCTGCGACGCCCCTTCAGGGCTTGTCGAAATATGGGTGGCCACATACCAGGGGCGCCGCTTCGCTCCACCCCTGGCTAGAGTTGCGTGGCGCCTTCAGCGCCAGGGAAACTCCGCGGATTCGCTTATCAAGTTAGCCCGCGTTCGGCTATCGGAACTCGTTTCGTCGTCTGCGGCGTCGAAAACCCCATCACAATGGCAGATGGACAAGCTGTCTTCTGCGCAGGCTCAGTCCAACATTGGCAGATTGGTTGCGATGGCCGCGGTTGCCCTTTTTTGACCTTGTGTCCTTTCCCATGGCAAGCTGATACGCGGCCGAGCTTCCCAGTACGATAGGTTTTTGAGCAGCGTGTCGTGTGGTGCAAACACAATGTCGTGGTGCGGGGGTAAACGTTCGGGGAATCGGTCGAAAGGGGGCGTGCATGATTTCCTTCCTGTGTCCCAAATGCGGCAACCAACTGAACATCCCTGACCAGTATGCGGGCAAGGTGGGCCGGTGTAACAAATGTGGTGAGCAGGTCACGGCGCCGCAAGCCCAGGCAGATCTCGGCCTCCCGCCCGACCTCGCCAACCTCAACATCGATCTCGACAGCTACAAGGTCCCGCCCGCGGCGCCGCGCGTTTCGCGTGGGTCAGGCACGGACTGGATCATGATCGTCGGCTGGTCGCTGTTCGCGCTCGGCGTGCTCACCATGTTCACACGATTCTGGCTCGTGGCCAGCGGGTGCTGGCTGGCATCCCTGATCCTGATTGGCATCGATGGTCCCAAACGCGACCTGTCCGGCGGGCAGATGGCCAAGTGGATCATCTTGACCTTCTTGTTCTGGCTGGCTGCGTTTCCGTGCTACATGGCCCTGCGCAATCGGGACGAGGATCAGGGGAGTCCCGTGCCGTTGGTGCTGGGGATTGTGGCTCTCGCGATCATCGGCAGTTGCGGCGGAGGCTTCTACATGGTCGCCAAAGGACTGAACGAAGCGGCTCAGGATCCAGAGGTCCAGCAAGCCTGGCAAGAGTTCCAGCGCGGCATGGAACAAGCGCAGCAAGCGCAACAGCAGGGTCAAATCCCCGCGGGAGTGCCCGAGCAGGGATTTCTCCCCAGCGAAGAGTAACGGGCGAGGGACACGTCCCAATCACCTGCCGAATTTCGGGCTACGAGACCGGCGCGCCGTTGAACGTCACGCGCAGGTCTTTTAGCGCATCGTTGCTTTCGAAGCGCAGCTCCGTACCGGCGGGCACCGTGGCCGTGATGTCCATCTTGCCGTCTTTCACCATCCACGAGACATTTGCCGGGCCGTTGATCGTCGCGGTCGCGCCCTTGGCCCACGACAGACCGCTCGGACGCGGACTAACCACGACGGTCTTGCCGCCGACGCCTTTCGGCACGATGCCGAGAACCACGCGGTTCAGGAAGTAGACCGGCGCCGATGACCATGCGTGGCAATGGCTGCGTGTCGGGAAACCGCCGCTGCCGGTGGTGCCGGTGGGAAAACTCTCCCACACGGTGGTCGCGCCAGCTGCCAGCATGGGTCCGTAGTTCTCGCGAATGGAATCGACTATCAGGTCCTGCCTGCCGGCCTTTTCGAGCGCCGCGAACAGGAACATGCTGGCGAAGGGCGAACCGGCGAGCGTCATGCCCTCGGGAGGCGAAACGAGGTTGCGTATGACGGCATCGCGGTTGCCGTCGTTGACGACATCGTAGAGGTAGGCCAGCATGCTGGTGTGTACGCATGACTTCGGGCTGATCGTACCGTCGCCATGAACGCTATCCGGATACGTACCGCGTGCATCGTCCCATAGTGCGTTGACCACCGTCGCAATCTTCTCGCGGCGTTCTTTCAGCCACGCTACGGGCTCGGGGTCATTCACGACCTCGGCGCACTTCAGCGCGGCATCGAGCGCTCCCACCAACAGCAGATTGTTGTGGAGCACGGTCTCGTGCGAGTCGTCGATGCCGGACCAGTCGAAGAAGTTCCAGAACGGCCCGCTGAAGAGCCCACGCTCGTCCGCGAAGGGTTCCAATCCCTTCATGTTCTGAATGATGACCGGCCACATCGCGCGCACGAAGGCCTCGTCGCCGGAGTACTCGTAGTACTCCCAGACGCTGATGCCCCACAAGCAACTGAACGAAGGAATCAGGATCTCCCACGTGGATGGTGTTTGACAGAGGGCAAACGGATACTTGCCGACGGACTCGCCGGTAAGTCGAAGACAACGCTTCGTGATGTCCGTTGCACCAAACGCCGACAGGGAAAGCAGCGCTTCATTGCGCGCATCGCCCACCCAGTGGGTCTGCTCGTAGAGCGGGCAATCCGTAAAGGTGTCTTCCATGCAGAGTTTCAAGGTGCGCGCGGAAATCTCCCAGATGCGATCCAGGTCCTGCTCGCTGCACGCGAAGCTGCCGATAGGATTAATGGGATATGTAGACTCAATCAGTCCGAAGTGCCGGATGGAAGCCGGCTTGGTCTGATTACGCAAGGTGATGAAGATGAAACGCCCGGAGCGGCGATCCAGCGACGTGAAGGTGTTCTTCCCCTCCTTGCAGATGTAGCGCATCGTGTTGCGGTACTCGCCGGTGTGCTGCACGCGCCCATCCGGGGCGATGTACTCGACGGCAGCAACGTCGATCGCGAGGCCCGCTTCGGCTTCGACCTCGAAGGTGTAGTAACCTACATTTTGTTCGCCGAGGTCGTATACCAGCTCGACATCTCCTTGCGGCGAGGGTTGCACGACGGTTGCGCGCGCGTCATCGATCAGCAAGGCTTCCGGGTCCGTCACAAGGTCCTTGGCCGGAGCCACAACCGCCCGTTCCCGGAATTGATAGTCGATATCTTCCATCAGATCGGTCTTGGACGAAAGCGTGATGATCTGGCGTCCAAACGCCGCCAGAAACGTCTCGGGGCTGACGGCCGTCGCGATGGCATTGTCGAGCGCGCCCTCAATCTTCGCTTCGACCGTCTTGCGCTCATCAGCGCTGAGCAGCGCGTACTCGTAGTCGCTGTTCACGTACTTGGCATCGGCGATCGGCGTCCAGCACCAGGGGTTCTCCGTTTGTTTATCCAACGGATTCCGCAGCGTGTAGCCGGACACCTCACGGAAGCGCAGTTCCGTTTCCTTTTGCCAATGACCGAAGTAGCTCGTCACCGTCATGAGCAGGAAGTTCTCGCCCGCGTGCAGGGTGAACGCGCCATCCTTTTCGCGATCGCCGTTGATCGTAACCGTGTTGCCGGGCGCATCGATATGCAGTGTTGTCGCGGCGGGGACATCGATAATCGTGGCCTGCGCGCTGCCCATGGATACCTTGCCATTGGCCTCGATCAAACCCGGATACAGCAATCGCGCCGTGGGGAAGGCGTAGCAGCGCCAGTCCTTGTTGACCACGTTGGCTTCGCGGAACGCACGCAACGCGAAGGGAGTGCGCGTGAGGAGCGCGGTGTCGCGCGGCATCAAGTTCTTCCAAGGTCCGGCGTTCGCGGCAAACCGGACCGCAGCGGGCGTGAATCCAGCATCCGTTTCCAGGCGCGCGTCGTAGATCTCGAAAGGACCCATCTGGATGCAGCGCTTGACCGTGTTTTGTATCCAAGCAGACACTGGCGCCACTTCCCACGTCTCGTCGCTGACGATGCGAACTGCCTTCCCGTCCGGGGTCTTCAAGTCCAGTTGCACCAGCAAGCCCGCTTCCTGGGGGATCTGGTGGAAGGTGCCTGTTCCAAAGTATTTCGCGATGACGCGGATCTCGTTGTCACCGGCCTTCAGGTAGGGTGCCACGTCGATGACGTCGTACTGGTAATGATCCGGCCAACTGCGGCATGGGCCATCGTTCACCCACGTGCCATTGATCAGCAAACGATACCGCGTGTCCGCGGTGATGATCATCTGCGCGGACGCGGCGGCCGGCAGTTGCACCGTCTTCCTCGCGACAATGGTGTCGTTGTAGAGCGTGTAGGAGTCTTGCTTGCGCCAGATCCACTTGGCGGTCAAGTCGGTTTGCGCCACCGCGCTGGAAGACAGACAGACGAGCAGCCCGCCGGATATCAGCGAGACCGCAAACGTGGAATTCATCATGACGAAACACCTCGATTATGCGTCCTGGAATGCGTGTCGCACTCCCCCGCGCAAGACTATAGCATACAGGCGGGAAGAGGCGAATCAGCCGCGAGAGACGGCGTTTGCCTCAAGGATCAAAAGTATGGACCAGACTTTCGCCTCATGGATCAGGAGGACCAAGTGGCGCCGTTCCGTGGAAGTCATCCGTGAGACGTTGCACCCCGCGTTTTGTCACAGGAGCAACGTTCTGAGCAATGCATGGAACTCCGCATCTTGGGCGCTGAAGGCGCCGCGCATTTCTAGCCAGGGGCAAAGCGGAGCGGCGCCCCTGGACCCCGTAGCGCCCCCAAATCCGCACCCTGTAGGGGTGCCGCAATCACAAGGTAGTGGATTGCAGCAATTATGGTTTTGCGACGCCCTTTCAGGGCTGGAAAATAGAGAGACGACGTGGACCAGGGGCGGCGCTTCGCTCTGCCCCTGGCTAGAATTGCAGCACGCCTTCAGCGTGCAAGACGGGGCCTACGCGTCGTGTGCGGCCTATTTGTCGTGTGCGGGTTGCTCGTGTGCGGGTTGCTCGTGTGCGGGTTGCTCGTGTGCGGGTTGCTCGTGTGCGGGTTGCTCGTGTGCGGGTT
>JADLGB010000260.1 GCA_020849535.1 Candidatus Hydrogenedentota bacterium | reverse complement strand
GGTGAATCAGCATTTTCCAAGGCACTGGCACGTCTTCCTCGCTTACACGGTGTGCGTGGGAGAAATCCTCTTGAGTGAGCCTACAAGTCATTGCGAGAGCATATCTCACCGCCCGCTACGCGGGGGGCGGTGAGATATGCGGGCTAAGCATCCGCTTCGGGAGCGCAATCAGGGGAACTCCAATTCATGAGTAGGCGCGTCAAGTTGTCCGTATGGTCAGTGTTGCCGATCTGTGCCATGTCCCTTCTCGCTTTACAGGCGGCACCGGCTGCGCCTATGACGGAAGTTTCGGAGATCTGGGCCGACTATCTGAGTCTTCCCATGTGCTTCGAGCGCTATGAGGCAGGTTCCCCATCGGGCGTCTGCTATGTTTCGCGAAATCCCCAATTCGATGTATATCTGGCGCCTTGTGAGGTGCTCATCCTTCGCAAGGCCAGTTCCGATGGCCAGCCATCCCACAAAATGCTGCGCATAGGTCTCGCGGGTGGAAGGGCTGACGCCACCGCTGAAGTGCTCCGGCCTCTGCCGGGCCATGTGAACTACCTCAAAGGCCCGGACGCGTTCAAGTGGCGCACCAGAGTGCCCACCTTCGGCAAGGTCCGTTTTGCAGACGTCTACCGGGGAATCGATGTCCTCTACTATGGTAACGGCGGGAGTCTTGAATTCGATTTCGTCGTCCATCCCGGCGCAGACCCTGAGTCCATTGCACTATCGATTGAGGGCGCCGACGCCGCTGAAGTGGATTCCGGCGGAGACCTTCTCTTCACCGTGAATGGAATCCCGACACGATTTCACGCGCCGGAGATCTTTCAGGAGCGCGATGGCGTCCGCACCCGGATTCCAGGTCATTACCTGCTCGATGCCGAAGGGGGCGTTTTTTTTCACGTCGATCCTTATGACGCAACTCTCCCGCTGATAATCGATCCGGTCATCAACTTTGTCTCTTTTGCAGGGGTGCCCAGTGCCGACGCGCGCGGGGTGGGTGTAGATGCCGAAGGCAACATGTATATCTGCGGCATGACAACCTCGGCAGATCTGAAACTGCCAGGCCCGCATTACGATACGACCCTGGGAGGCGATGAGGACATCTTCCTGGTGAAGTTCAGGCCGGACGGCAAGGAAGTGTTGTATTCAACCTATATCGGTGGAAGCGACAAGGATGCAGGCAAGACCATGTATGTCGATCCTGAGGGGTTCGCTTACATTGGGGGAAACACCAAATCGTCGGATCTGCCGACGGAGGGATTCATCAGTCACTACGGTCCGACGTATGACCTTCTGGTTCTAAAGGTGAAGCCAGACGGCGACGGACTTGATTACTGCTGCGTGTTCGGCGGAGAAGGCATGGAGGAATTCCGCGGCATTACGGTGGATTCCCAGGGCAACTGCATTGCCGTCGGAGGGTCCCATTCCCCGGACATGCCCACCACTCCGGGCTCGCACCAGCCCATCTACAACGATCCACCCGAAGACACACCTGATGTGGCGGGGTCCTTTACCAAAGGGGAAGACGCGATCATCGCCAAGATCAATCCAGCCGGCACGGACTTCGTGTTTCTCACATGGCTGGGTGGACACGGGTTTGAGAAAGCGTGGGGAGTTGTCACGGACAGTGCCGACGACATCTACCTTACCGGACACGTCGAGGCCCGCGACTTCCCGGTGACGGCCGGCGCATTTCAGATGACCCACGGCGGCGGTACCGCACGCGCCGAGGATCAGTACGGTCCGAAAGACGCGTTCGTCGCGAAAATCAGCGCAGACGGAAGCCGCCTGCTTGCCGCGACCTACTTTGGTGGGGAAGGCCAGGACGTGGGCTACGGCATCGGACTCGATGCGCAGGGAAACGTCTATCTGGCGGGTAACACGGCCTCTACAAACCTCCCCGTCGTGAACGCCGTCCAACCTGCATATAATGGAGGCGACTCAGATACCTATCTTGCCAAGATGGACCCCGGTCTCACGCGTCTCCTGTTTTCAACCTATCTCGGCGGGCCGGGTAAAGACGAGTTGTGCTCGGACGGGCTCGCAGTTGATGCGAGCGGGTTCGCCTACGCCGTGGGCGGCGCAGGCACGGGATTTCCCTCAACTCCTGATGCATTTCTCGATCACCACGTGGGGGGCAATTCCGACGGGTTTCTCGTGCGGTTCACGCCCGAAGGCCGTCTCGATTACGCCACTCTGTTGGGTGGCTCGGGAGAAGATCAATGCGGCGCAGTGGCATTGGGCGGGCGCCGCATAGCACTCGTTGCCGGGCGGACTACGTCCCACGATTTCAAACTGCACCGACCTTACCGAAGTGAACTTAGCGCGGGGCGCGACGCGTTCCTGGTCAAGCTCGATTTCGCTGACGCCTCCGCGACCAGCAATCAGAAGTGAGCATTCTTGTCCGTCATTTCGACAAGCCCGGTTGTTTGGTATTTCAGCATGGTAACTGCGGAGCCTTCGAAGAGAAGGGCATAGAATGTCACACCCTCTGAATGGCCCGTTGCTGGCGAAGTAGGGCTATTCGCATCCGACTATGCGTGCTTCTACGAAGAGGAGAAGAGGCCGTGTGGTGCCTTGTCTCACCGTCGCTCGCGAAATTGTCCCGGTGTTACCCCGGAGAATCGCTTAAAGGCGACCGAGAACGCGAATTCGTTCTGGTATCCCACCATTTCGGCAATGGCTCGGACGGGATACGGGTGAATGATCAGCAGCTCTTGGGCGCGCTCCATACGAAGACGCGTGACCATTTTCATGGGACTGGCATTGGCGTGTTCCCGGGTGAGCCGGTGCAAGTGCGCGGGGGATACCGCCATCAGGTCCGCCATCTTCTCCACCGTCCATGGCCGTCTTAGATCCTCGTTTACGTTGTCCCACAGATTGTATAACCGATTCTTGATATCGGCAGACACCGGTTCCTCTCTGGAACCCAATTCGCGTGAAATATAGAGTCCGATTAGTTCCGCGTACAGCATCGCCGCCCGCTGGGAAGTGGGTCCACGCCCGCGCGACTCCTTCAAATAGCCCTCGGTCGCGCCTTCCAGAACTTCCGTCAGGTAGGTGGGCCGAAGGATCGCCGGCACGCCCCGGAGCTTAGCCCAGCGTTCGTTGTCGGGTAGATGAAACCACATGAAGCGCCATCGGGCCTTGTCCGGTTGATATCCAAATGGGGTGCTCGCTGGAACGATCAGCAGTTGGCCGCGCCGTACCTCTCGTGTGATTTCTTGGGTATAGAAGCACCCTGTTCCAAGAGTGGTATAGACCAGCAAATGAAACCGGGGCTGAGTTCGCCCCAGTTCATACCCCGGATAGATGTCGCTAATCCCCGCCTCGGCGATCTGGCTTTCGCGCATGGGCTGCGCCGCCAGAGTCCGCCAAGGAAAGAAGTGCTCGCTGCACCGAGTCGACCACACCATAACATCTCGTATTACATGTCCGTGCACACGCCTGGTTTTCATGATGCCCGCCTACAGTGCGCATTGCGCCCCGTAACCTCATCCGGATCGGAATGAGAGTTATACAAATAGTGTCGCTAGTTCTGCCGATGGACAAATCCGGTCTCGTACGTAGAATACTTTACACAGCAGGCTATTCCAAAGGTTCCGAGCGTTAGCCGCCCCGCTCAAGGGGCAGTGACTTCCATGAGAGGTTTGCAAATCAATTGACTGAAGGAGGTGGTGCGGCCGTCGACGAATAACTTGCTACCCAAGACCCCAACAATCCAGAAAGGAAAGACACATGCGCAGCAAAGGCTTTACCCTTATCGAACTCCTTGTCGTTATTGCAATTATAGGAATTCTTGCCGCTATCCTGCTTCCAGCTTTGGCCCGGGCTCGGGAGGCGGCTCGCCGGGCTTCCTGTCAAAACAACCTGAAGCAATGGTCCCTTGTGTACAAGATGTATGCCAATGAGTCCAAGAGCGAGAGGTATCCCGATGTGGACTATTGGGCAACAGATGAAGTCATGAATGATCCTTCCAACACCGACACCCTGTGGCCTGTCGGCGTTGGCCCCCGCGGGGTAGCGGTATATCCTGAGTATCTCACCGAGTGGCGCGTCAGCTTCTGCCCGTCGGCCACTTCCCGGACGGGATGGGAGGACTGGATCATTCCGGTGCCGGACGACACAACCGCGACGGAATGCAGCCCTGACGACCTTGAGGCAGTGAACTCGATGTTTCTCCCAGGAGACTACGGCAGCGACTGCTCCATTGGCACGAAGGTGTTCTTCACCTTCGCCATTGCCTATCACTACCAGCCCAAGCTGATCAAGCCCGAGTGGGTGAAGACGGTTGCGGACGTAACATACCTGAGCGATGTCTGGGACGATGACAGCCCCGACGATCCCACCGGGGCATTGGGTATAAAACAGACCTTCATTAGGCGTTGGTGGTACAAGGATGTCACACTGAACTTTCCCGATGCCGGAACACAGACAGCCATGCACCTGCGCGAGGGAATCGAGCGGTTCATGATCACCGACATCAACAATCCGGCCGGCGCGAATTCCGCCCAGAGCTCGATTCCGATCATGTGGGACCACTGCTCCGCCAAACGTAGCGGCGGGCTGACAGTCGGTAACGCCACATTCAATCATCTGCCCGGGGGCTCCAACATCCTGTACATGGACGGGCACGCGGAGTTCAGCAAGTACCCGCAGGAAGACGGCAGCAAGAACTGGATGCTCACGTCGACCTTCGTCACGAACGGGGGATTCGCGCTGCAGAATCCGTAGAGCGTCGCGTCGCTTTCGTATGAGCGCAGTCTTTACGGTGGGGATACCGAGGGTGGTATCCCCACCGCGCTCGGGGGAGGAGAGTACACTCGTCCTTTCCGGTGCTCTGGGCGAGGGAATGGCACGCAGGAGCGAAACCCCAAATCTGCGCGTTCGATATACATTCACCTTGCCGGACTGCGCAAATGTCGCAGCATCAGGAAGGGCTGTCCATATGAGAAGAGTATTCACGCTCGTGATCGCAGGGTTGCTTTGCTTTTCGCTGGTAGGGTGCAGTGCAAAGAAGAAGGTTGATGACCCCGAGAAGGCGAAGAGAAGTCACATGTATCGCGGCGGCGCCAAGTCCAAACAGTGACGCGGTTCAGAGAATATCGGAGATCGAAGTCTCCGTTTGCACAAGCCTACGGCTTGCACTTCAGTACCTGAACAAGGAGTTTCTAAAATGCGAGCGCTTTGCCTTGTGAAGCTGGGAGCAATCGCCCTGTGCGTGTTTGCGGCGGGGAGATCCCTCGCGCAAACTGCTCAAGTGGGGGCAGACGCCGACGCTGCCCAGTCGGGTGCGCTGCGTGTTGACTATGTGCACTACCGGCCGGCCCGATGGAACGTGGATCGCATCACCGAATACGAGAGCGAGTTCCCGAACCAAGGTGGACTGCTCTACTTCTATCTCACGAACACAAGCACCGCACCCGTAAGTCTTCGTTTCTGGCGTTACAATAACCGCGATGAATCTTACTGGGTGCTGAACCACTTCGTGGCCTGGCATCGTTTATATGACGGCAACTTGGAGCCGGGAGAATCGACGGTGCTTGAAATCAGCGGCACGGAACGCGACTTTGGACCGGACGTTCCCTACGCCTTTTCGTTGGTTGACAGCACTTGGGAGCCATGTCTCGATTATAGCGGCGTGCTAAAGGAAGACGAGGTGAATATCACCAACATCCGCTTCATGCCGGGATTGAAGGATCTGGAGATCCACCTGCGTAACAGCGGCCGTTCCCCCGTGGAATTCAGCACCGTGGAGCTTCCAGGGTACCAGGTAGAAGACATCCAATGGCGTGGCCAGAAGGTACAAGGCTCCGGCCAGGCCATCGCGCGTATCAAGCTCTCCACGCCTATCGCGTCGAGTACCTTGGCCGTTGTACGCGTGACTGCCAGATCCGAGAAGGGCGAGCGCCACATCTTTGCGCACCGGCGGGCCTTTGCGGACTTCTTTCCCATAGGTACCTGGGGCATCGACCCAAAAGAGCGCGAATTCGTGGCGGGTGACCACGTCGATGCGGGAGTCGCAGGCGGCAAGAAGGACGATGAGTTCTTTGGCGGCATGGCTGCAAAACTGGGACTGCGCGCGATGGTCCATACGGGGGAACCGGTCAATGTGGACATGGTGAGGGATCTTTCGGGTCATCCCTCGGTTGCATGCTGGATGTTGCGCGATGAACCAGACTGGTCCACGGATGCGCAAGTCATGTTGTTCTGTGATTCGACCGTCCGTGCGTACGATACCACCATTCCTACCTTCATCAATCTGTGCAGGAATACCCAGTTTTTCAACTACGCCGCCATTCCCGATATCGCGGGTCATGATCACTACTCCGTCACGGCTCCGTCCAGCAGCAAGTGGCCCAAACCATACGGGACGTACCTGGAGGAGACGGCTTACTACACGGAGGACCTGAAGTACGCCGCCGCACCGCGCCCCGTCTGGGTGTGGTCGCAGGGCAACCACGACGGATGGTCCGAACGGCCGCTACGTCCGGTCCCGACGCCGGAGGAGATCTCGGCCCAACTCGTGCTCAATCTGAGCCGCGGAGCCAAGGGCATTCTCTGGTTCACGTACAATAAGGCCATGAGTGAGAAGTACCCTGAGACGCGTGAGTGCATGCGCGGTTGGAACCGGGTAATGGCAATGCTGCGAGAGGACTTCCTTGCAAGTGAACCATATGCGGGCACCGTTGCCGGACCACGAGACGTGGACGCGGCGGCCTTGGTTTCCTGGGACAAGCTTATCCTGTGCGTTACGAACCTCGACTACGAGATTGACCCGGTGGCTTACCCCTTCACTCCTCAGAAGAACCTCACCATCAAGGCAGATTTGCCGGGGTGGCTAACGCCAGCCACTGCAGTGCGTGTGTCAGGCAGTGGCCTCGCCCAGGTACCCTTCAAGGTGGACAATAAGCAGATGACCATCACGCTCGACGAAGTGAAGGACGCCGCCATTGTGGTTGTGTCGGGTGCGGATACTCTGGAAGCTGAGCTCAAACAAGCGCACGGAGCACTGCTGGAGAAGGAAGCTTCCCTTCAGCCTACGGCCAAGTAGATGAGCGGGTGCGAGTAACCAGGATGTGGAGCAAAGTCATGAGTCATGGAAAGCGTTCCTGCCTCGGGGTGGCCGCCGTGTGTCTTGTCGTATTCAGCACCAAGAGCGCAGCGGACCGTACCGTGGAAAGCTGGGTGTCATCGCTGGACATGAGCCGCACCCTTGCAGCCCAGGATAAGCGCACATTCTCGTCGGCAGCGCCAGGCCAGGAGTCGGACTTCGTCGTGGACGGCTCCAAAACCTATCAGACTATCCTGGGTCTGGGTAGCTCACTTGAGCACAGCACCTGTGCGAATCTGTGGCGCCTCGATCCCGCTGCGCGTTCGGAGGTCACGGAGCGGCTTGTCTCGCCCGACAAGGGCATAGGCATGAACCTCATGCGTATTTGTATCGGTACGCCGGACTTCACGGGTGAGCCTTGGTACTCCTACGACGATATGCCAGCCGGACAAACTGACGAGGATCTCAAGAACTTCTCGATCGAGAAGGACCGAGCCTATGTTATTCCGGTGCTCAAACTCGCCCTTGAAAAGAACCCGGATCTGCTCTTCTTCGCCACTCCCTGGAGCCCGCCGGGGTGGATGAAGACGACAGGGGACCTCATCGGAGGCCACCTTTACCCCAAGTACTATCCGCACTATGCCCGCTATTTTGCGAAATTCATCGAGGCGTACAAGGCGGAAGGTATCCCCATCCACGCCGTCACCGTCCAGAACGAACCAGGCGTTAACAAGAAGGACGACGTGCAGAGTTGGTGGTATCCCTCATGCCAGTGGTCGCTCGTGGTGGATGAGGATACATGGTGGCCGGTCCCCCTGGAGATCATGGGGCATGCCGAGCGCGACTTTATTCGCGATCATCTGGGGCCTACGTTCCGTCAGGCCGGCATCAAGACGCGAATCTGGTGCTTCGATCACAACCTCAACAACCTCTGGTATCCCCGCAACATCCTCAGCGATTCTGCTGCCGCGGAATATGTCGAAGGAACTGCCTTTCATCCTTACGCAGGGGAGGCCTCTGACATGGGCGCATTCCACGCCGAGTTCCCGGAGAGGAACGTCCATTTGTCCGAGGGATCCATGTATGGGGTCCAGGGGGCTGTCAACATCATAGAGTTCCTTAGAAACTGGGCCGCATCCTACAACGCATGGGTTACGATGATTGACACCAATGGCAAGCCCAACAATGGCCCCTTCGAGTGTACAGATACATGCGTGATGCTTGATGCTGAGACGTTGTCGGTTCGCTACACGTTTGACTACTTCATGTATGGCCAGTTCATGAAGTTCATCCAGCGGGGAGCGGTCCGTATCGACAGCGGGCGGAGCACGCGGGACTTCGCGCAGGTGGCATTCCGGAACCCCGACACGTCCATAGTCCTGGTCGCGGCGAATCCGGCGAAAGCGCCGTTTACCTGTACGATCGGCTACGAGGAAGGGGTCCTCATAGCCGAACTCCCGCCGGAATCCGTCGTCACATACCGGTGGCGGGAGTAAGCACAATCAGGGGCCGAACGTCGCCCACGAAGGGCCTGAAACTCGGTTGCTCAATACGACGGGATACGCTCAAGTTGAGCACCGGGGAAACCGCTCGATTCCGAGTCCCTTCTCATCGAGATCAGGCCGCGCCACCGCTTGAATGAAGAAAGCTCTGAACGCGATGTCCGTCCACATCGGGGTATGTCTGTCCGCGTCCTGATTGGGCCATCACGGCACAACGCCTTCAGGAGTTTTCAAATGACCGGCTGCCCTCACCGCGGAAGCCGAATCACGTACACGTCGACACGGTCGTTCTGAAGGCACCGTTCACATGAGTCGCACGGGGGGAAATGCGGGCTGTGCTCATTCCAATATGCCGGGGTCAAAAGACCTTGCCTGGCTGTCAGTCAGGGTGTGAGCAATCCCGTACGGCAGGTTGTGTCTTGCGCAATAGTCAGGAAGCATTTGCAGGATTGTCCGAATCGCGTTGGGCGGGATGTTGGTGAGGGGCACGTTGCATGCCTTCATGGCTTTCTTGAGCGGGGCGATGTCCTGGCCCTGCAGGTGTGCCATTATGAGAATACCTGGGCCAACCAGGTCCCCATGTGGAAGACCCTTTCCCAAAACACTCTCGGCTACGTACGCGAAGTAGTGCTCACTCCCCTCTTCGGGCCGGGCGTGGCCGACGAGATTGCACAGCAGCACCTCCAGAGTCAGGCATTCCAGCAGTCGGCGCAAACCCTCAGCTTCGCCCAGTCCGGCAGAATCTGAACAGGCCAAACAGGCATCCAGGATTGCCACCGCCATCTTGTCGATAGACGGGTCATAGTGCATGGATTCGGGGTTTCGACCTTCTCCCTCGGCAAATTTCCAGTCGTGCCGTCCGGTAGCAATAGACAAGACATCGGTCACTCCGGCGGACCGAATTCCAAGCGGTCCGGATCCCGCCAGCTCCAAATCGACCACAACCACGTCTGGTGGCTTGGTTTCAAGATAGCGGACACAGCCATCCTCCCGGTGGCCTGAAGCCCACGTGAAAAAAGCATCGACAGAGATTGCCGTGGGGATGCACACGAGCGGGCGATCTGTCTTCCGTGCCACATACTTCGCAGCGTCCACGGCCAAACCACCGCCCACAGCGTAAACTACCTCGCCCTGAATGTCTGACAAGAAGCTATCCCAATGCCGAATAGTCGCCTCAGAAACTTCGTGCACGCGGGTGGGAGAAAAACTCAGTCTTCCTCTCAGCACGTCAATGATGCCATCGGTAACAAGCAGATCGACGGCACGATCTTCATGGATGTGTTTCAACGACGTGTATTGGATCGGAGGAACGCCCCAGGAGCATCTCATAAGCGGCAATAACCTCAGCAGTGCCAAATGCTGCTTCCGAAACACTGGCTTGCCAGCACTCTGTACTTCGAGCAGCTTCCTTGCGATACGTGCGACGCTGTTCTTCTGCAGGGACCACACAACGATCGCTTTGGGTACAGCGCCGCACCGTTGTGTTGCGTGAGTCTTGAGCAGTTCTACGGAGTCGATGATAACAAAATGGAGTCTCGCATGCATCTTGCGGGCGTCGTGCCTCCCCCACTCTGCATGCCACGATTTCGCAGGCGGGAGGAAAACATCGCATTCCTGGTGGCCAAGAGTATGGGCTGGGCGCACAGTGCGATCTTGAGTGCGAGCTGAGCGAGGGAGGTCATCGCCAACCGCTACCGTGGGACTTTGCGGGAAAGAAACCAACACGGCGAAATTCGCCACTGAGTCCATTGGCCATTTTACTCGCTGGGGGCAGAAAGCGACGCATTGACCCGCCGGGGCGCAACCCTCTATAGTTCCTCTCGACCTCCCGTATTGCGAATTGGGGCGCACATAGCAGAGAGGGCATTTCATGGCGAAGAATGGCATGCAGGTGGACCGGTGGGCCACCCGTTTCGGGTTGGTGATGGCCATGGCGGGCAACGCCGTTGGACTCGGCAACTTCCTTAGGTTCCCGGGAACCGCCGCCCCTTACGGCGGGGCATTCATGGTTCCGTACTTCATCGCGCTGTTGTTCCTTGGCATCCCGCTCATGTGGATCGAGTGGACCATCGGCCGCCACGGGGGCGGCTATGGACACGGCAGCACGCCGGGCATGTTCCATCGCCTGTGGAAGCATCCTGTTTCAAAGTACCTTGGTGTCTTTGGCGTGCTCTTGCCCGCGATGATCGGCCTCTACTACGTCTACATCGAGTCCTGGGCCCTGGGCTACGCGTGGAAGACCATCAGCGGTGAGTACTGGGGGCACGAATCGCGCGACCAGATGAAGGAGATCTTTTCGCAGTACAGGGGTCTTGAGAATCCGGGACTGTTCAGCTTCGGGCTCGAATCGTACCTGTTCTTTCTCATCACGTTCGGTATCAATATGTTTGTATTCGCGCGCGGCATTCAGCGCGGCATCGAGATGGTGTGCAAGTATGCGATGCCCGCGTTGCTGATACTGGGCGCCATCCTCGCCGTTCGTGTGCTGACCCTGCCTCCGGTGGAGGGGCGCACGGTATCTGATGGACTCGCGGCCGTGTGGGTCATCGACTGGTCGGTGTTGAAGAATTCTGATGTGTGGTTGGCTGCGACAGGGCAAATCTTCTTCACCCTGAGCCTCGGTTTCGGCATGATCCACACGTACGCAAGTTATCTCTCACGCAGTGAGGACCTCACCCTGAACGGCCTCGCCGCGACGAGTACCAACGAGCTGGTGGAAGTGGTCATCGGCGGGACCATCGCCCTGCCGGCCGCTGTCATTTTCTTCGGTCCTTCCATCACGAAGGAAATCGCCGCGGGTGGCAGCTTCGAGATCGGATTCTATAGTCTTCCCGTTATTTTTCAGAAGCTGCCGTTCGGCCAATTCTTCGGGACGATCTGGTTCGTCGCGTTGTTCCTCGCGGGTCTGACCTCTAGCGTGGCTATGTTTACCCCGCTCCTTCTTTTCCTTCAAGATGAGCTAGGAATCGAGCGCCGGCGGATTGTGATTACGCTGGGAGTCATTATCTTCATTCTCATGCAGCCGATAGTGCTGTTCATGCACAAGGGAATAATCTGGGAACTGGACTACTGGGCCGGAACCTTCTTCCTCGTGCTGTTTGCGGCAATCGAAGCCGTGGTATTCGCCTGGATTTTCGGAATGGATAAGGGATGGAAAGAGATGCATGCGGGGGCGGACTTTCAAGTTCCGCGGATATTCTACCCCATCATGAAATTCGTTACGCCGACGTACATCATAGCGCTACTCGTCTGGTCTTCCATTGAGGTGTGGAATACGAAAATTGCGACAGTTGACCAGAATCCCTATCTGTGGTTTGCACGAGGACTCATCGTCGTTTCGGGATTGGTGCTGTGTCTGGGCATCTGGCACGCCTGGCGCACGCGGCCGCACCTCTTCGACGAGGTGGAGAAAGGACCTGAGCTATGACGCCCGGCGCGTGGATACTCATGGCCACGACGTGGACCATCATCATCGCCCTGAACGTCTTCTGCTTCTATCGGATTTTTCGTAAGAAGAGCTGAGCGACCCTCATGCGATCGTCCACGGCGAGCGCATGACGCGCGCCAGATGCTTGTTCGCATCTTGATCGTTGATGAAGGCCTCCTTCCCCGGGTCCCATTGCAGGCGCCGCTTGGTCCAGCGAGCGATGTTGCCGAGATGACACATGGTCGCAGCGCGGTGGCCCACTTCCACGTCCCCGATGGGCAGCTTCCTCGTGCGGATGCAATCAAACCAGTTCTGCATGTGGTTATCGCTGCGATAGAGGTGGACGTAGCCGCCATCGTCGGCGCGTTCGCCGTCCAGCGGGTTGTCAATCGGCGCGGTCAAGCGGGGATCCTCGGCGATGGGTTCGCACACGTACCTCTCGCGGTCCACGAGAATGCGCCCGCTCTCCCCTTCAAACACGCCGCCGCCGCCGGGACCTTTTCCATCGAGGATGATTTCCACGCCGCTCGCATAGCGGAAGTGAACGGGGCATGTGAGAGCTTTGCCCTCGGGCCACTTCTGCGACGCATCGAGCGGTTGTCCAAAGAACAACACGGGATCAGACTCGCCTTCCTGTTCGGCCCACACCTCGGCCGGCCCCGAGAATTGCTCCCCGAGCGCCCACTGGATCAGGTCCAGGCCGTGTGCCCCCCACCCCGTCATCTCGCCGCCCGAATACGGCGTGTAGGATATCCATCCATACGGCCGCCCATCCGGGTATTTGCGGTTTTCCGCGCGCGGCAGATAGAGGTCGAGGTGGTAGCCGCGCGGCTCGGTCTGCCCACACCACATGTCCCAATTGAGGCCTTCCGGAACGGGTTGCTCGGGCAGATCGCAATCCCAGGGGCTGGGGTAATTCGCGCCGTGGATGAGCGAGACTTTGCCGATGCGCCCATTGCGGATCAGTTCGCAGCCCATCCGCGAATTCGGCATCGAACGCTGTTGCGATCCCGTCTGCACGATGCGCCCGTGCTTGCGCGCGGCGTCCACCATGGCGCGGCCCTCATGGACGGTCAGGCTGAGCGGCTTCTCCACGTACACGTCCTTGCCAGCCTCACACGCGTGAATGGTGTGCAGGGCATGCCAGTGGTCGGGCGTCGCGATGACCACCGCATCGATATCTGGAGACGCCAGCATCTCGCGATAATCCTGATAGATGCGCGCCTCGGGGTTCTTCGCCTTCATCTCTTCGAGGCGCGCCATGAAGACATCGCTGTAAGCAACGATGCGGCCTTCCTTGGGCAGGTCCATCAACTGCTGCGCCCGTCTACCCACGCCGATATACGCAACGTTGATGCGGTCATTCGCGGAGACACCCTCGGCGGCATGCGACTTGAGTATGAGCGGGCCCGCGGCAAGTGCGGCGGTGGTGGCGAGGAAGTTACGGCGAGTCAAACGACCAGCAGATTTCATGGCATGTCCCCTGTGTTGCCTACTGCGTTGCGTGACTCCCGATTATGGCACGCACGCCACGCCCCCGCAAAGCCGGGCCGCTTGCTCCTCGGACGGATCGAACCGATCAGTCGGATCCGACGGGGTAGAGGATTGCTTGCAGAGCCATTTCCAGGTCAGGGTGAGCGAAACTGAAACCCGATTCGAGCAGCCGCTTCGGGTGCACGCGCGCGCTCGCCAACACCGTCTCGTCCGCCATCTCACCCATTGCCAGCCGCACGGCAAAGGCAGGGAGCGGAAGCACTGCGGGCCGCCGCAGAACCTTCCCGAGGATTCTGGCGAACTCGCGATTGGTCACGGGTGTCGGGGAGACCAGGTTCACCGGCCCCTCCACGTTTTCCGTGGACAGTAGATGCATGAACGCCTCGCCCGCATCCCGAAGGGTTATCCAACTCATGTACTGTCTGCCGTCACCCTGGACACCGCCAAGGCCCATGCGAAACGGAGTCAGCATCGCCTTCAAGGCGCCGCCCTGCGGACTCAGCACCACCCCGAAGCGCAGGTTCACCACGCGGACCCCTCGCTTGCGGGCAGGGTCGGTGGCGGCCTCCCACTCCTGACACACATCCGACAAAAAGCCAGTGCCAGCCGCGCTGGATTCGTCCAGAGGCTCGTCGCCACGGCTTCCGTAATACCCAATCGCCGAGGCGCACAACCATACCTTGGGCGGATTCGGCACCTTAGACAGCGCGTCACAGAGTAGCGTCGTGCTCAGCACACGGCTGTCGCGGATGGCCCTCTTCTTTGCGGTGTTCCAGCGAAGTCCCATGACGGGCTCGCCGGAGAGATGGACCAGCACGTCGAGACCGTCCAGCGCGGCAGGGTCTAGTCGGCCTGAGTCGGGAGCCCAGTGAACCTGCCTTGCCGCTACCGGTTCACCTCGCACAAGGCAGTAGACTTTGTGCCCATCAGCCTCCAAGATGTGGCGGAAGGCAGTCCCAATGAGGCCGGAAGCACCACTCATGAGGACTTTCATAGGGGCCTTTCTGGGCGTTTGTAGCCACTCGGTGTACATCCAAGACGGCCGTAAATATTTATGAGGTAGTTACTTACGCTCAATTATGGACAAAAGGTGCCGAGACGAGCATTTTGTTTGACATCAAACGATAATCTATGATACAATTTAGTTATCAACAAAAGGATTCGGCCAT
The DNA here is from genome assembly GCA_020849535.1 of Candidatus Hydrogenedentota bacterium. GTDB lineage: Bacteria > Hydrogenedentota > Hydrogenedentia > Hydrogenedentales > SLHB01 > JAHDWY01. The sequence goes on along the minus strand of JADLGB010000260.1, from coordinate 48,837 downwards.
GTCACTTGAACGCGAACTGAACCTCGAAGCTCCCTTCAAAGACATACAACACGAGACAGTCCTCAACATCATCCGCACTGCCAGCGTGCTTGCCGGTGTGGGCGATCATCTCTTCCGGCAGTTCGACCTGACCGAGGCCCAGTTTAACGTTTTGTTTTCGCTCAAATACAACCCGCACCAGGTGACTCAGACCGATCTCGGAAGGCGCCTTGTGGTTACACGGGCCAGTGTGACCTCGGTACTGGACAAGCTCGAAGCCAAGGGGCTCGTGGAGCGCCAGGACGTCCCCAACAACCGCCGCAGTTACCATGTCGTCCTCACGGGAAAAGGCAAGGCACTGGTGGACGAGGTGGAGCCGCATTACCGCAGGCGCGTTCATCAGGCACTCGATGGACTGGATGAACGCGAGTGCCGGCAGTTGATTCGCTTGTTGGAGCGGGTGCGGGTCCAGGCCTCGTTGCTCCAGGACGAGGACGTCGGAAATTCGCGAGCTGGATGAAGCAGAATCCCATTCAAAAGCATTATACTGGTGGGTGAAGGTGCGAGCGCCGCGCTGCAAAGGCGCTCAGTGGGAGACGAACCTCATGGATACTCCGGTCCCGGAACAGGATTCCGGACGAAACGCATACAGTGCGCGCGGTTTCTGGTCGCTGGTGGTGACCCAGTTCCAGGGCGCGTTCAATGACAACATGTACCGCTACATGCTGGTCTACGCGCTGGCAGGCGCGCTTGCGGCACAGGAAACCGAGGCGGGTCGAGGACACATCACGGCCATATCCTCAGTCGTGATGGCTCTGCCATTCATTCTGTTGCCGGGTCTGTTCGGTTCGCTCGCCGACCGATTCAGCAAGAAGCGGGTGGCCGTGTGGACGAAATACCTCGAAGTCACCATCATGCTCGTAGGCGCCGTTGGCTTCTACTTTCACGAGCCGATGTTTCTCTGGGGCGTCATGTTCCTGATGTCGGCGCAATCCGCAATGTTTGGACCGGCGAAGTACGGCCTCCTGCCGGAGACTCTCCCCGAAGCGCGCCTTTCCTGGGCGAACGGCATCATCCAGATGACCACGATGATCTCGGTCATCGCGGGCATGGTATCTGCCGGTTACCTGTATGAAGCGCTGGTAGGGATCGGAAGTGGCAAGCTGTACTGGGCGGGGATCGTATTGACCGGGCTCTCCTGCGTGGGCGTAATGACCTCGTGGGGCATCAGTGACGCGCCGCCGGCCAATCCTCAACGCCGAATTACATTCAATCCGTGGGCAGGCATGGGCCGTGATTTCGCGGTGATTTGGAACGACCGCTGGCTGAAGATGATCGCCTTCGGGTACTCCTATTTCTGGTTCGCGGGTGCGCTGCTCTTCTCCGCGTTGATGGACTTTGGTGGAAAGGAGGTCCTCGGCCTCAGCGAAAGCCAAACGGGTGTCATGAACGCGGTACTTTCACTCGGTATTGGCGCGGGTTCGTTTGCGGCCGGTTACGCGTCGCGCGGCAAGATCGAGTTGGGCCTTGTCCCCTTGGGCGCCGGGACCCTCGCAGTGAGCTGCATTCTCATGCCTTGGCTAGGGGTTTCGTATGTTACGGCGTCGGCGATGCTCTTCCTCGTCGGTATGGGCGGCGGCATGTTTGATGTGCCGCTGGCTGCGGGCCTTCAGCAGCGCAGCCCCAAGGAAATCCGGGGCAGCATTCTCGCCACGACCAACATGCTCACCTGGGTGGGCATCCTGCTTGGCGGCGGTGTCTATCTGCTGGTACCGAACATCGGAATCGGCAGCAGCGGCGTTTTCATTCTGACCGGTCTGCTGACCCTGGCCGTGCTTGGCGTGGCCTGCGCGATGGTCCCGGTAATTCTGGTGCGGTCCGTGCTGTGGGTGTTCTCGAATACGATTTACCGGCTCCGCATTTTCGGGCGCGAGAATGTGCCTGCAGATGGCGGCGCGTTGCTGATTGTCAATCATGTCTCCTTCATCGACGCGCTCGTGATCACGGCCGCACTCGATCGGCCTGTACGCTTCATCATGTCGGGTGAAATCTATCAGATGCGTTGGGTCCGGCCCATCGCGAAGATGATGAACGCCATTCCGATCTCGCCGATGGGCGGGCCGCGCGAGCTGGTCCAATCTCTGCGCACCGCCACGGAAGCGATTCAGAACGGCGAACTCGTGTGTATCTTCGCGGAGGGACAGATCTCGCGCACCGGACAGATGCTTCCCTTCCGCCAGGGCTTCGAACGAATCATGAAAGATGTGGAAGCGCCCATCATTCCGGTATTCCTGGATCAACTCTGGGGCAGTATTTTCAGCTTCGCGGACGGGCGTTTCTTCTTCAAGCGTCCCCGCCGGATTCCATATCCTATCGGCGTGTGCTTTGGAAAACCCATGCCGCATGACAGCGAGTCCACCGCGGTACGTACGGCTATCCGGGAGCTCGGCACCGAAGCCTACATGCATCGCGAGCTTGACCATCCGTTGGTGCACCGCAGTTTCGTACGCACCGTGCGTAGGCGTCCCTTCATGATGGCGATTGGCGATGGGCGCACGCCCAAGCTCTCGTACTTCAAAACCTACGTGGGTGCGATTGCCATGGGACGCAAATTGAAGTCCCTGCTGGGCCCTGAAGAGATGACGGGGTTGCTGTTGCCGCAGTCCGTGGGGGGAGCGGTTGCCAACATCGCCATGCAGTTCATGGGCAAGATTCCGGTGAACCTCAACTACACGGCATCCGCGGAATCCATCGCGTCGGCGGCGCGCCAGTGCGGGATCGCGCACGTGCTCACGTCGCGCGAATTCCTGGAGCGGTTTCCGGTCGAGGTTCCCGGCACGGCCATCTACCTCGAGGATGTGAAGAAGACGATCACCGCGTTCGACCGGCTGGTGGCGATGATGCTGGCCTTGTTCTCCCCCGTGCCCGTGGTCGAGCGTTTGCTGGGTTCCCGTGCGGGACGCACGGAAGAAGACATCTGCACGATCATCTTCTCAAGTGGCAGCGAGGGCGATCCCAAGGGGGTGATGTTGACGCACAAGAACATCCTCGCCAACGTGGAAGCGATCGCGCAAGTCTTTCCGAACGAAGCGGGCGACGGCATGATGGGGATCCTGCCGTTCTTCCATTCGTTTGGATTCATGGGCACGTTGTGGCTTCCACTGTGGCGCGGGTTCTTTGTCGCGTACCATCCCAATCCGCTCGATGCGAAGATCATCGGACAGTTGGTGTACAAGTACCAGCCCCGTTTCCTCATCGCGACGCCCACCTTCCTGCAGGGCTTCATCCGCCGCTGCCTTCCGGAGGAGTTCAGCAGTCTCGAATACGTCGTGACCGGCGCGGAGAAGCTGCCCACGCGTGTGCGCGAGGCGTTCCGTGCGAAGTTCGGCGTCGAGCCGCTCGAAGGCTACGGCACCACGGAGTGCGCGCCCGCCGTGTCGATCAACATCCCCGACTTTCGCGGCCCGGGCTTCTACCAAGTCGGCACGCGGCACGGCACGATCGGCCAGCCATTGCCGGGCGTCAGTGCGAAGATTGCAGACCCCGACACTGGCGAGCGGCTTCCAGTGGGCGAAGCGGGCGTGTTGTGGGTCAAAGGCCCCAACATTATGAAAGGGTATTTGGGCAAACCCGAGAAGACCGCAGAAGTCCTGAAGGACGGTTGGTACAATACCGGCGATATCGCCTCGATTGACGAGGATGGTTTCATTACGATCACGGATCGCCTGGCGCGCTTCAGCAAGATCGGTGGTGAAATGGTGCCGCACACGAAGGTGGAAGAGACCTTGCATCACCTGTTGGACTTGCATGAGCAGACCTTCGCGGTGACCAGCGTGCCCGATGAACAGAAAGGCGAGCGCCTGGTCGTGTTGCACACCTTGATGGACGGCGAACTAGAGACTCTTGTCGATCGCCTCAAGAACTCCGAGCTGCCCAACCTGTGGCGGCCCAAAGCGACATCCTTTTATCGCATCACCGAGATCCCCGTGCTCGGCACCGGCAAGATGGACCTCAAGAGAATCAAGACTCTCGCCAAGGAATTGGACGTGGGCGAGTAAGAAGGCCGCCAGGTGATGAGCACGATCGCGAGCACAGCAGAGCCCAGCGGCCAATCAATTGCTCCCTCGAAGTTACGGAGGCGCGGCCTGCTCCAACGCTGGCGCGTTCCGGTCGTATGCGCCGCGCTCGCCTTTGGGTTCTGGGGCGGATACCGTGCGTGCACCGCATGGTGGGTCGAGCGCGAAGATGAACGAACGCCGCGCGATGAGACCACTGGCATCATGCTGGGCGCGGAACCTCGCGGCCTCGGGCCCGTGGATTCGCCCAACGCCGCCTTGTTTGTGCATGGGTATGCGGGTTGTGGCAACAATTTCAATCAGCTCCCAGACCTGCTCGCGGAGAAGGGCTGGCGCGTGCGGGTCTTGTTACTGCCGGGTCATGGGACAAGTCCCAAAGACATGGAGAATGTATCTACGGATACATTGGTGCACGCTGTCGTAACAGAAACAGAAGCCCTCGCAGAGAAGCATGAGCACGTGATCCTGATCGGCCATTCGATGGGCTCCGCGCTCAGTACCATCACGGCGGCCCAGGTGCCGGTCGATGGTCTCGTGCTCGGCGGAGCCTATTTTGGTGTGACCCACCACTGGTACTACGGACTGCGGCCCGAGAAATGGACCGTCATTGGCAGCCATCTCGTGCGGTGGGTTTACAAGGGCGACCTGTTCCTGCAAGTCAATGACCGCTCCGCCAAGGACTCTATTGTGTGCTACACGTGGCTGCCCACGCACGCGGGGCTTATGCTGAATGATCTGGGCCGTCGTGTGAATGAAGCCTCCGTGTTGGACAATGTGACGTGCCCGGTGCTCATGCTGCATTCGCGAGGCGACGTGGCCGCATCTCCCGCCGCCGCGGAACGCGCGTTCAACGCCATGGCCAGCGAAGACAAGATGCTGGTCTGGCTGCCGCGATCGAACCACCACATTTACTGGGACTACGATCACGAGCAAGTCGAGCGAGAGGTCCTGGAGTTCGTGGGGCGCATCGCCGGGCAATCATCCGATCTCCAGCAGCCAGTGCAGTGAGAAGAGAACGGAAGAGAAGAGAAGAACATCCCCCTGCACCCCCTTCAAAGGGGGACGTGTGCAACACTAGTGTTGCATAGAAACAAATTCCCGCAGGGCCGAGGGGGATGTGTAGCCCCAGGTCTCAACCATCCAGCACGGTTTGCGCATCACACTCCCGCGAAGGCGGGATGATACTTCACGATCCCTTGGCAACCGTCCAGCGAGCAGGGCATAAGTTCAATCGCCATGAACACGTTGTCGGGCACGGGATACTCGCAGCGCAGATTGAATTGAACGGCGGGCACAAATCCGAAGCGGGGGTAGTATCCCGGATGGCCAAGCACAACCACCGCGCCACTCCCCGCGGCTCGGCACGCGTCCAGTCCTCGCCGAACCAACAGCGAGCCGATACCCTTCCTCTGGTACTCAGGCAGCACAGCCATGGGGGCAAGTCCCAGCATCAATTGAGGCGCGCGCCGTGCGTTCTCAACATGGACCGGGCTGAAAAGAATGTGCCCAACGACCGCCTTGTCCACGACCGCCACCAGCGACAGCAAGGGACTGACCTGCGCGCGCAGGACGTCCACCAGCCGGGCTTCCTCCTGGCGCTTGAACGCCTGCTGATTGACGGCGAATACAGCCGCAATGTCCTCGGCCTTTTCTGGCCGAATAGCGGCTTGTGCGGTCTTCTTCATCGTCTGAGCTTCTCCCCCGTTGGACATTACCATATGCGCACGAGGCAGGTCCATGATAGTGTGTTCGTATCGAAGGATGTTCTTGCCGATGATCTCAGCAAGATGGAGGGGCCTATTATGCTTCAGAAGCGGCTGCACATCGGGCGAATTGGCGGGTTCTGCATGCTGCTCGCACTACTCAGTCTCGCGTGGGCCGGCATCTCGCCCGCATTCGCGGAGTCTTGGCACGTCATCCTTGGCGAAACGCCACAGCCGGAGAGCGGATTGGCCCTTGCGGTTGCCGACTTGCAGGCCGCCTTGGAAAAGGTTGGGGCAAGCGTGACGGTCCACCACGATGCGGCCGACCCGGGCGGCAACGTAATTGCCGTGGGCAATCCATCTCGCAACGGGCTGACCGCGTCCTTTGTGGCCGGCGGCGCGGTGCGTCTCGCGGAGATTCCGAATCCGGAAGGGTTCGAGATTCGACCCGTGAAATCCGAAGGACGCAGGGCCTTGGTTGTTTCCGGGGGCGGACCGGCAGGTGAAGTTTACGGAGTCTACTGGCTCTGGGATCGCGTCCGCGTGGCGCACGCCGTGCCCGAACTCGATGTCCGGCGCGAGCCCGCGTTCTACGTGCGGTCAGGCGGAGGAACTTCGATCGAGGACATGAATGCCTCGCTTCGCTATACCGCGAATTGGGTCTCGTATCCGAATAGCAACGCCCTTGTGCCGTGGGAAGCCGAACCATTGCGTTCCCAAAACGAAGAGAATCGCGTTGAGGCGCGCAGGCTCATCGAGTACGCCCACGGCCTGCATATGAAGTTCTTCACCGACGCGGACGAGTTTTCCTATCATCCCGATGTGCTCGCGAAATACGGGGCCACGCTCTCGCCCGCCGACCCGGCGCTGTGGAACATGCTCCAGGACAAGTACCGCGGACTACTCAAGGCGTTGCCGGAACTCGATGGAATCCGCATTCGCACGGGCGAACTGACGCGCGTGCTGGAGCCGTTGAAACCGTACGATGTGATGCATGAGCCCGAGGTCGGGGATTGGCCGCTCGAGCGCCGCTATCAGACTTTCGTGAAGAAGATGCACGAAGTGGTGGTGGGTGAGTTCGGAAAACTCTATTACCACCGCACATGGGTGACGAACGCGACAGAGCAGCACTCCAACCCGGACGTCTATAAGGCCATCTTCACAGACGAGGTGCCAGTAGAGAATCTGTTCCTTTCGCCATACCTTACGCGCGGCGACCGGTGGTTCTACCAGCCGATTAACGCCACCTTCAACCTCACACCGCACAAGATGCTCGTGCTGCTCGCTCCGATGAACTACCACGAGGACGGAAGCACGAATATCTTTCCGACGTATCCCGGTCTCTATTTTCGCGAAGGGCTCGACCAGATCTGGCGCGACAAGCAGAGCAATATCGCCGGTTCGCAGATGAACATCCCGAAGGACGACGGATGGTGGTCAAACGAATTGACGGCGTACACGGCGTTCCGCATGTCCTGGGATCCGCTGGAGGATCCGCGCGTGATCGCCGAGGACTTTGCTTCGATCCATTTTGGCAAGAAGACCGCCAGGATCATGGGCGAAGTGATTATGCTCTCCGGCGAGGCTTACAAGAATGGCCTCTACATCAAACCCGTAGCGGAAGCCATCGAATGGAATACCTTGCCGCAATTACGGCTCACCACTTTCCCCGTGCGAGGATTCCCCGAGATCGACAGGGGCAAGGCCCACGTGAACTGGTTGCACGACACCATCTATACCCCGTGCAAAGGTCGCATCGATGAGGCCCTCAAGTATCTGGACAAAGGTCTTGGACAAGCGGAGAACATGCGGTCGCTCGGCCGCACGGCAGCATCGGATTTTGACGACCGTGAAGTTGCCCGGCAGGTGGGTGATTCGCTCGAACTGGCGCGGTTACTTATCGCGACGAATATTGCCTATACGAAGGCCTGTTTTGCCTACTTCGGCTATGCTGCAGCGCCCGGACCGGAGACCGAGAAGGCGCTGTCGATGACATATGGCAACCTGCGGCATGCCGCCACGGAATTCCGCGCCGCCCCCGGTTTCGCCTATAAGCTCTATGGAATCGACCAACTCCTCAGCAACATGCAGATCATGATGCTTGATCGGGAGGTAGCTCAACGCCGCCTAGCCGCGGCGCCGGATGAAGAGAAGGTGTCCGCGCTCATCGCCAAACATCAGGCGCAGGACGCGCGCATCTTGCAGGAGCACGCCGATACGGCGTTGAAAGTGCTGCACTGGCAGGGCATGGTCGACGGGAAAGACATCTTGCGAATCCAGGGCGACAAACTGACGATCGAACATGTCATGGCGGACCCGATTCACTCAGATGAGGCCACGTTTGCCGCAGCGCTCCCTGCGAAGGCCGGCACAGTGGTTGTCAAAGACATCCGCTCAGGTGCAATTCATCCCTTCGTGCTCACGCAGCCTACCCAGGATAATGGCTACACGGCGGAGGTCTACCTTTTCGATCCAGGTCCCGGGTATGCCATGTGGGAGCTTGAAGTCTATTACCTGGACGCAGATCCGATCTACCTCGGCATCGTCCCCACGTGGGAAGAATAGGAAGATCGAGTACCGATTCGGCTGAATCCGTGATCTGATAGGCAGTCGTGCCTTGAGGAAGAGCCCCTCCCCAGCCCTCCCCGTTCACGGGGAGGGACGTTGCCTTTTGGAGTGCGGCGGCTTGCCGCTGCTTTGATCGAGCAGGCTTGCCTGCGGTCTACACAAATGGCCTCTTCCCTGACCCAAAGCCCATGTGCCATGAAGAGCACAGCCGAGGGCGACTGAGCCACACGTCTATTTCCCCTACAATTCGTGCTCGAAACTCGAAGGTCTCCAGGCAAACCAGTTTCCCCAGAAAGAGGAGGAACATCGCCTGGCAGGGCAAGCACGTGTGGCATAGGCGCCCTCGCCTGTGTCTTCGTCTTCTCCTGGATGAGATCGCGATGCTCGCCACTCTCGTTTCCTCAAGAAGAAACCGGGCGACGCATCGCGCGCCGCCCGGTTGAAGTGTTTACTCGAATGGGACCTTACTCAGGCAATGGCTTGTTCCTCGTCTCCGGGGCCAAGGGCAGAACCATCAGCCCGATGATGAAAATGCCGCACATGAGCAGGGCCGAATTCACGTAGCCAAAGTTCTTGGCCAAGCTGCCCGAAACCAGCACGCCGGCGGCTGTCACAAAGCGGGCCACGTTGTAGCAGAAGCCCGTACCGGTCGAGCGCAGGCGCGTCGGGAACAGTTCCGGGAAGTAGACCGCGAACCCGCCCAGCAGCAGCAACAGCACGAAGCCCAGGCAGAAGAACAGCACGATCGCCTTGGCGAAGGTGTCTGTGAAGAAGACGGTGATGGGGATAACCACGAGGCAGGACAACAGCGCCACCGCAAAGGCTGGCCGCCGTCCGATCGCCTGCGCGATCCAGGCGAAACAAATCGCCCCAAAGAAGCCACCGAAGTTCTGGGCCATGCCCACGTAACTGACCTGCTTCTCGACCATAGCCTTGAGAGCCGGATCGTTCTCGGGATTGAAGACGGCGCGATACAGTTCGGGAGTCCAGGTGCCGATTCCCCAGAAGCCAATAACACCCACTGAAGCGAGTGTCAGCGCAACGAGGGTGTTTCGTCGAATCACCGGATCCCTGAAGAGGTCTCCCATCGAGCCGACCCGTTCCTTGCCTTCATTGGCGCGCGCACGTGCGTGCTTCCATTGCTCGGGTTCGGAGATGAAGAAGATGATAACGGCAACCAACAGCGCGGGCAGGAAGCCTACCGCGAACATCCAGCGCCACGCGGTGTCGGTGGACATGTGAGACGACATTCCCAGGTTGATGAGCCCTGCGCCGATATTGCCCAGTGCCGATGTGCCTTGGACAACGCCAAGCGCGGTTGGCCTTGAGTGGGCCGGCAGCGACTCTGCCACCAGTGCCGCGCCCGCGGCAAATTCCCCGCCAATGCCCAGGCCCGTGAGGAAGCGGAACGTCGCGAAACTGAAAATGTCCCAAGAAAACGCGCTGAGGCCGGTGAACCCGGCGTAAATGAGAATGGTCAGCGCCATCGTCTTGGTGCGTCCCAGGCGGTCGCCATACATACCGAACACCAAGCCGCCCGTCGCCCAGCCAATCATCATGATTGCCGTGAGCAGTCCGTTGTACCAGGCGACAAGTTCCGGTGTGCCCGCTTCTCCCAGCAGACTGGTAATCGCATGCTGCTTGGAGAACACGAACAGCCATTGGTCCATCGTATCGAAGGACCACCCCAGGCAGGCCACCGTCAGTACAAGATAATGGTACTTCGTGAGGCCGGCATACCATCGCATTTTTCCAGCGTTTGTTTCAGACATGATTTACCCCTGCGCCGGCCCGCACCGGCTACTCAATAGGTTTGACAAAGCAGTGTACCCTGCCCCGGCGGGAATCTCCCGGTGCTGTAGTGTAAAGACCGGGACTCAAGGTTGCAACCGTGCGGTTGCTCCAAGGCAATCGCATGTTGGCGGGATCTGTTCCCGCCTTCTTGCTTCCCCTTCTCCGTATTGCAGGAAAGTCGACCATGGATTTGCATAAGGGTGACGTCCAACTGGGAGGGCCGCCGTCCCTGCCCGATTTGTCAAGAGGGCGGGAACAAATCCCGCCCTACTCAATGCACACGATTTCGTTCGGCCATTTCTGCCGAAAGCCAATGCGCCAAAAGTGTGTCTGCCCTGAATCTTGCTGCAACTGTATCTTTGGTCGCGGGATCAACCACCAAAAGACGGGTGAGCCTGTTCTCTTCCACGGCGCGGGTGGCCGTTGCCCTATTGACCGGCTCCGTGTCAGGATAGACGCACATCGGCTCCATTCTTCCATGGGGAATGCGGATATGATTTGGTTTGCCTGCTTGCTGGTCGTGAGTGGCCCCTTCGCCGCGGGGGCCGCGGGGCCCTCCTTGGAAATCGTCGTAACCTCTCCGGAGGGAGTCCCTCTGCCGGGAATCCCCGTCCTTCAGGCCCAGCTCGAGCGCCCGTCCATCAGCGTGGAAGCCATTGGCGAGACGGGGGCGGACGGTCATCTCCTGGTGAACTTCGAGGGCCGCCCCGCAGAACGCGACGGGGACCGCGGATATGGCGTCTATCGCTTCCTGCTTGCTCCAGAGGATCGTCCGTGGGCCCTGTCTGACCTCTATATATGGTCCGTGGAAGGCTCACCAATTGCGGGGGCAGAGTGGTATCTCAAACTCTTCGATTATCGGGAGCCGGACAACTGGAATTATGGGCAGCGACAGGTGCTTGCCAGCGGCCAAAACCTCACATGGAAGGTGAGCCCGCCCGAGTCGCGTGAAGTTCGAATTCTCGTGAAGGACGACTGGGGCCTGGACGTTGCAGAGGCTTCCGTCCGGGTGTTGGTCGACCTCGGCGCATTGAGCCACACTGGGTTTGGGGCGGAGGTCTCCGTGGGTTCATTCAAGACGGATGAGCGGGGAGTGTTCACGCTCCCGAATGCGGGGGACTTCGTCTACTCATTTGAAATTCAGAATGGCCGGCACATTGCGCCACACCCTCATTATTTGACTTCGGTTCTGCCGATGCGTCTCCGTGGCGAGCACGCGATACTCGTCTATCATCGGCGCATCACGGTACCATTGAAACTCGTGGTGTCAGATTCGAAAACCGGTCACCCTATCGCGGGGGCAAGCGTTAGCCACGTGATCCATTTTCCGACGGCCACCCAAGGCGGATTGATTGGCGTCACGGACGAGCATGGCGTGTTCGCTACAGACTCGTTCTCGCCGGAGCACACCGCATACATTCGTGTGCAGGCCCCGGGGTACGCGGACAGGGACGTCTCCTATTCCGCCGGCCAGTCCGAATACTTGGTGACGCTTGCCCCGTTGCCCTAGGTGCTGCCGGGCCGTTTGACCTCGGGCGGGGTGCGTGCCATAGTGAGTACCGTTGAATCCCAGACCAACGTTTGGGATGCGGGAGACACGTCAGGAGTTGTCAATGTCTTCTTTGACTGAAGAGAATGAGTCCGTCCTGCTTGTGGACTATGAAAACGTGCAGAAGGTCGATCTCTCGGGTCTGCCGGCCAGCGCGCTCGTCAAGATATTTGTCGGGGATTCGCAGAAGAGCGTGCCGTTTGAACTCGCCAAACAGGCCCAGGATCTCGGTTCCCGCCTGGAGTGGATCAAGATCGCCGGGAACGGCAGCAACGCACTCGACTTCCACATCGCGTTTTACCTCGGCAAGGAAATCACGCGCTTACCCGCTGCGGACTATATCATCCTGACGCGCGACAAAGGATTCGACCCGCTCATCCGCCATCTCACCACGCAGGGCATCTCGTGCCGACGCGTGAACAATCAGCAGGAGTTGGCCGCCGCCGAGGTGGCCTATGCGGACCCCAACTTCAAGAAGGTCTACGATAACCTAACCAAGATTGAGAAGAGAGGACGCCCCCGCAAGCGGACCACCCTCACGCGCAATATCGCCGCCATGTTCCAGAAGCGGCTCACAGACGCCGAGGTCGAAGCGCTCGTCGAGATGCTGTTTACGGAGAAACTGGTCACTGAGGCGAACAAGGTCCTTTCGTATCACTTCTGAGATTGGCTCACTTTCACGGGGCGCCTCGCGTTTGAATCGCGCCCCGCCGCCTTTCTGCTACAATCGCTAGGTCTCATGCCCGATTTGCGTCAGCACTATAGGATTTCCGGTAATGCGTGTTGTAACACCTTTCGTCCCCGTTCGCCTCAGTCTCAAAGACCTTCTTGGTCGTGCCTACACCGATGCAGTATGCAGGTCGCGTGCCCAACTGTCGATTGATGACGAGTCCTTTTTGAAATCGCTTGCGTCCATGAAGGTGGATTTCTATCCCGCCTCACTCCAGTCGGCCTGCGTACGCCTTTTGGACAAGGTCGGCGCAGTGGTTGCCAGGCCGCTCAAAACTTCCGCGCGAGGGGCTTCTTCGGCGGGTTTCAATGCGCATACCAAGACAAGCGCCGCGCCGCTCACCGGGCTGGGACCGTTCCGCATCGGAGAAGATGGCCGGCTTTACTTCACCGCCAAGAGCGAGCACTACCACGCGCCGCTGGGTCACAGTTTTCCGGGGTACCAACTGATCGACCACGCGCGCCTTCTCGGCATTCCCAATGCCACCCACAACAACACGCGGGCCCACATCACGCGCTTGCTCGAAATGGAGTTAGTGCGCGCAGCAGCGGGACTGCCCTATGGAACATCCGCCGAAAAGCTGATTGCCTCGAAACGCGCCACGACGCCCAATCGCGTGCTCAATCTGGAAACCGGCAGCCTCGCAGCAGAAGCCGCGCTGAAGATGATCCTTGCGCGTTTTTACAAGGCCCAGGGCGATTCGCCCGAACCCAAGTACAAGGGACGCATTCCCGTGCTCGTCGTGATGGGGGATGATGAAGGCGGACTTCAGGCCAACTACCATGGCACGACGATAATCACGCAAATCATGCGTGGCATGTGGGGCGAGCTGCGTGGATTATTGGAAAAGCAGGGCGGACTGCTGGTGCGTAGTGTCCGTCCCAACAATACGGAAGAACTCGAATCGGTTTTCAAACAGTATGAAAGGAGGCCGTACAAGATCGCTGGCCTCTTCCACGAACTGATCCTCATGAATTATGCGGGCAAACGCCTTTCTCCATCCTTTGTGAAACGAGCCTACGCCTTGTGCAAGAAGAACGATGTCCCCACGGTCGTAGATGAAATCCAGTCCTGCATCTGGAGTCCGCAGCTTTTCCTCTGCCGCGAATACGGAATTAGGCCTACGTTCGTGGCGGTGGGCAAGGGCTTTCCGGGCGGCGAGTATCCCGCGTCACGCATTCTGTTCAATGCGTCCATGGACAATTTGCCTCAGTTTGGCGCACTCGTGACGAACGGCCAGGAAGAACTCGCGTCCTTGTCCTACCTCGTGACGATGCGCTGGGCGGAAGCGAATGCGGACGTCACCAGCGCAATCGGTGAAGAATATGAGGCGGCCTTGCACGATCTGGCGGAGCGCTATCCGCAGCTCATCAGCGCAATCGAAGGCCGCCGTCATCTCGCCGGGATTTACTTCCACGACCTCGCGCCGGCCAAAGCCTTCGCAGGTGCGCTGAACAAGGCCGGGTTCGACATCAGCGTACAGACGTACAAGGCCGGGTGCCCGCCCAGCGCGCTCACCAAGCTGCCGCTGATCACCACGAAGGAGATGGTCCGGTTCTTCACAGGAAAAATGGAGGCGGTTCTGAAGGGTTTGTGAAGACACAGGCGAGGGCGCCTGTGCCACACGTCCTTCTCCAAAAGAAGACCCCTTCAAATTCATTGTGCTCGTAGCAAACTGTGGGGGAAGAAAGAAAGACTCCGGGAAGGGCAAGCGAGTGTGGCATAGGCGCCCTCGCCTGTGTCTTTACTGGGTACCGATTGCTCTTCTGCACGCTTTGCGGACGGGCTCGTCCTAGAACCGCCCCAGAAACGACACGCCAAAGCGTAGTCCCATGACCACTTCAAACAACAGCAGCCGCGGAATTGGGGAGAGGTTGAGCGTGAGGATCCTCCCGCTGATAAGTCGTGTCCAGACTTCATGCCGGTACGCGTTGAAGCGGCGCCGCTGGGCTACGTAGCGAATGGCGACCTCTTCGTATCCAGCCAGTAGACTCTCGCTCACGTAACGCTCGGCCTGGACGATCTGTTGCCACGTCGGGGTGGGCACGTCGATGGAGCGCACGTATGCGTCAATCTCCGTCGCCTTTGCGCGCAGCCTTCTTCGCGCGCGAGCGCTGAGCGTTTTCCCGCGATCGCTCAATTGCATCAGCCGTTCGGAGGCCCCTGTCAGCAGCGCGCGCAGTTCCGCGACTGCTGCGTCACGATGTCCGCTCAAATCGCATTCCATCAGGCGGCAGCGGGCCTCGCCCCACTTTGTGCGTAAATCGGCCAGCGTAATCCAACGCGGATCGTTCTTCTTCCTCGTCAACAGCCAGATCTCCTGGAACTCGTAGAACAAGCGCACGAGCAACGCGGCGAAACGTCCCCAATCCCTCAGGCGTCGCACTGCATACCGCGGCACGCTCTCTCGTGGATACTCGGGACGCCGCTCGTCGCGTGCCATGAACCGGACCCAGCCCGTCACCATCGGGTGGCTCCCCTGGAGCGAGGCATAGCGATTCCACAGGCTCAGCCAGAAGACCTGCCAGTACTTCTCATCCGGCACGCGCAGGAGGATGTTGACGATGTTCTCTTTGCTGTAGAAGGCATCCCAGGCCGCGCGGTACGTGGCATACCATTCGCCGGGGGCCATGCGCCCGTGCCGGAAGGTCTCATGAAAACTGTCGAGATTGTTGAGGTCCGCATCGATTGGCACATGCGCAACCACCATGTCGTGGTGGTCGCGGGAGCCCGGCAGCGGCGTCAGCATGAAGAACGACGCCTCATCGACTTTGATGCTGTCTTTCAGAAACGCGATATCGTGTTCAACAGATTCCGGTGTATCGTGAGGGAATCCGATGATGTAACCGACATGCACCAGGACGCCCGCGTTATGCCATGCCTCTACCATGCTCGCGAACTCGGATACCTTGTTCTGACGTTTGCCGACGGACGCGAGGTTCTCCGCGTTGATGGATTCCATCCCGACGAAGACCAGGTAACATCCAGCCGCCTCGGCTTTCTCGATGAAGCCGGGAATCTTCCAGGCCTGGGTGTCCACCTGCATCATGAATTTTACGTCGCGGCCCTGTTCGCGCATGCGCATGAGGCCCGCCAGCACTTCCTCCCACACGGGACTGCGCGCGAAGTTGTCGTCGGTGAAGAAATAGACATTGATGCCCCGCTCGTAGTTGGTCTCGATACTCGCGAGGATAGACTGCGCCGAACGGCTGCGCATCTTGCGGCCCTGCACGTTGATGATCGTGCAGAAGGAACAGTTGAACAGGCATCCGCGGCTGGTGTCGATGGTCCCCATGTTGTGGAACACGAAGCGTTTCAGGTACTCCGGATCGGGCTGAGGCACCACCGCGTCGCGGATGTCCGGGGGCGGCGAAACGCTGTAAATCGGTTTCATCGTGCCATCCAGCGCATCCCGCAGAATCTCCGCAAGCGCCCCCGGATACTCGACTTCGCCGCGCACGAGGGTGACGCCGCGATCGAGCAGCGCCTGCAACTCGGGGGACGGCGCATCAAACATCGAGAGAATTCCGCTGACGTGGAATCCACCGATCATCACCGGTATACCTTCATCGCGGAGCCGCACGGCCAGATCCCGCGCGCGCGCGAACTGGTTGCTCTGGACCCCGGCGAACCCAACCACGAGCCGCCCGTGACCGGACCGATGCCGCTTGATAATCTGTCGCAGCGGCAAACGCTGCACCGTTTCATCGTAAATCTCGACGGACACGTCGACGTCCGGACCCAGTTCGCCCGCTTCGGCCGCGGCCAGAGTGAGACTTTTGAGGCAGGCCAAGGTATTGGAGGGTAACACCCCGCGCCAGTAGCGGCGTACGTAACCGTCGTCGTCATACCGCGAGGGGAGAAGGTAGATAAGTTCCAGTTTTCGCCTAATCACAGCATCTACTCCCTCAGCGAAACACGAGTTCAGTTTAGCACAGGCGCTGGAGGAAAGCGAGGGGCGGATCTGCGATGATCTCTGTGGCGAGGTCCTTCCCAGGGCTGGCAAGTTGGACTGCTACTCGCTGGCAGGCTTTTCAGTTTCCTTGATGAGCAGGGCCATTGCCTCGTCCACATAGAACGACCAGATCATTTTGTCCCCGATGAAGACGGCGTGCAGCCCGGTGCCATCGCTGTTCAGCCACTGATAGTAGCCCGAGGGCAGGTTGTTGACCTCACTTGCGCGCGCCGGCGAGTCTGTCGAGGCCGCAGGCATGTACGTGTTCTTCTCTTCATCGGCGATGAAATCCACCGCAACGGCTCCAGGCGCTGTAAGGGTCATCATAAGGCCTACACCTTCGGCGCCGGTGCTGGTCCACACCTCTACGCCTTCGGAGCCCGCGGCATCCCGGACGCTTTCTAACGAGGCCCCTCGCTGCACTTGGGCGAAGTCTTCGGGCGTAATCTTCATCTGCTGCCACCACAGCACAATCACCGCGGCCACCGCCGCTACGCATATCGCCGCAACCCCAGCGAAGATCAGTGGTTTGAACGACCGCGTGGGCCGCTCGGGGGCCTCATTATTCAGCGCTGCACGAAACTTCGGCGCGCTTCCTGGTACGATGAACTGCTGTCCGCACACGCAGGTCTTGGTCTGGCCGGCGAAGAGGTCCGAAAGGTGCAATTGCTTGCCACAGTTCTCACATGTGTAATCAGGCATAGCTTCCCCCTGTCTGGATCCACCCCTGTGGAACCCTACGTAAGGTATACCATACGGACATCCAATCCGTACATACGGTCCGTCCGTTTTCCCAGGTTGATACGTGTGGCTTTGGACACTAGACTGGGATGGTTGGCAACGCTACGTCCTGGAAGTCTGCGAGCATGGATATCTACACAAAGGCCATTGAGCTTATCGACCACGGCGAGCCGTTCGCGTTTGCGGCGGTGATCCGGGCGGCGGGGTCCACTCCTCAGAAGGCGGGCGCCCGCGCGCTCTTTACCGCGGGAGGGGCCATCTACGGCACCCTGGGCGGGGGCTGCCTGGAGGCGGAATCGCGCCGCCGCGCACTGGACTCCCTGGACGAGGGGAAGGCGTTCTGTTTTGAAGTGAACCTGGACGATGACTATGGGTGGGACGATGGGCTGATTTGCGGGGGGCGCGTGCGGGTGTTTGTGGATCCGCGTCCCGCGCGGCACCGTTCGGTGTACGAACAGGCGATATCGGCGGTTGGGGCTGGCAGGAGGGGCGTGCTCCTCACGTGCATCTCAGGCACGCCGGACGAGATCGGAGCGACCGAGTGGCGTGAGGAGGGCCAGTTCGCGCGAGCGGATGCGGCCGTGCCCGCGGCACAACTCGATCGATGTTTGAACAGTGGAAAGCCGGCGCTCGTGGAAGCAACCGATGTATGGTATCTGGAACCGCTTGAACCCGCCCCCACGCTCCTTATCGCGGGCGGCGGCCATGTGGGGCAGGCGACGGCGCGGCTCGCGCACCGGCTGGGTTTTGCGGTAGTGGTGGTGGATGACCGGGCCGCTTTCGCGGAGCCGTCCTTGTATCCCGAAGGCGTGCGTACCATTTGCGCCGACATCTCCGCGGCTGTAGCAGAATTCCCGATCTCGCCGACCACGTACATCCTCATCGTCACGCGAGGGCACCGCCATGACGGAGTCGTGTTGAAGGCGTGCATCCACTCGTCTGCGGCCTACATCGGCATGATCGGAAGCCGCCGCAAGGTCCACATCATCCGCAGGGGTTTTCTTGAGGAGGGAATCGCCACCGAGGCGGACTTCAAGCGCGTGCATTCGCCCGTGGGACTCGATATCGGCGCGCTCACCATCGAGGAGATTGCCGTCAGCATCGCCTCGCAACTGGTGGCCGTGCGGCGTCATCACGCGGGCGCCGCGAAATCGCTCGCGGAATTCGTGTCCTCATGATCACGGCTATTGTGCTTGCCGCGGGCGAATCGCGCCGCATGGGCCGCCAGAAACTCCTGTTGCCCTATGGGGGACGTACCGTCATCGAGCACATAGTCGGGCAAGTGCTCGACAGCGAAGTGTCTCAGACCATCGTGGTGACAGGGCATGACGCGGAGGCTGTAAAGAAGGTGCTGTTGGGTAGACCAGTCACCATCGTCGAGAACGCACGGTACAGGGAAGGCATGCTGACGTCTATCCGGCGGGGACTGCAGGAAGTTCACCCCGAGGCGGAGGCCTTCATGGTGGTGCTGGGCGATCAGCCTTCGGTTACGCGCCGGTTGATTAATGAGCTGATTCGCGGGTTTCAAGCCAGCGGTCGGGACATCGTTGTTCCTTTGTATGATGACGATACAGGGCATCCCATCATCATTTCGACGCGCTATCGTGAAGAGATCATGACGCGGTTCGACGATACGGGTCTGCGCGGGCTCATTTACGGGTACCCGGAGTGCGTGCACCGGTTGCCTGTGAATATGCCGGAGGTCCTGCGCGACATGGATACGCCCGAAGACTACCAGCGGGAACTGGACGCGCTTGCACAGGGTGACGTGTGATACCTGGAGAATAGATGGCGAAGAGAAGAGAAAAACATCCCCCGGCGCCACGCGCCACCCCCTTCAAAGGGGGAATTACGCACACCACTATCTATGTAGAAAACGCAGGGGCTTTAGAGCTACTGGTGGCCATTTGGCGCAAATCACGCGCGACCCGAAGGGTCGCCAAGAGGGTCCCCCTTTGAAGGGGCATGCACGAAGTGCCGAGGGGGATGTTCTTCGCGCAGTCCCAATGCCGGTGACGCCGCCGCAGCGCCGTCATTGAAAGATGAACCGACGAAGGGAAAACCATGAATCGATTGACACGCCGGGAACTTCTGCGCAGCGCCTGTGTGGGCGTGGCGCTGGCCGCGGGACTGCCCCGCGCGGAGGCAACACGAGCCACCGCGAAGGACAAACGTCCCAACATCGTATTCTTGCTGAGCGACGACCAGCGTTGGGATTCGCTCGGGTGCACGGGCAACCCGATCTGCCAGACGCCGCATCTCGATGCGCTCGCCGCCGACGGTATTCTCTTCACGAATCACTTCTCGACGACGCCCATCTGCATGACGAGCCGGGCGAGCATTTTCACCGGGCTGCACACGCGCTGTCACGGCATCGAGGATTTTTCGCTGCCCCTCTCCCCCGCTCTCTGGGACTTGTGCTATCCCGCGCGCATACGCGCGGCGGGATATCACATCGGGTTCATTGGAAAATGGGGACTCGGTGGGGAATTGCCGGAAGCGCAGTTTGATTATTGGAAAGGTTTCCCGGCCCAAGGCAAGTATTTCCCGGATGGTGAGCCAGGCCCGCACCTCAACAGCATCATGGGCGACCAGGCCATCGAGTTCATTCAATCGGCGCCCAAGGGTAAGCCGTTTTGTTTGTCGGTGAGTTTCAAAGCGCCGCATGTGCAGGATGAGGATCCGCGGCAGTATCTCTACGATCCGGCCCTCGAGAACTTGTACAAGGACGTCACCATACCGCCTCCTTCGCAGGCGCATCCGTACTTTTACAACCGGATGCCTGAGTTCAATCGTGTCTCTGAGGGGCGCAAACGCTGGCAGTTGCGTTTCTCCTCGTCAGAGGCTTACCAGCGTTCCGTGAAAGGCTACTACCGCCTGATCACGGGGATGGATCTCGCCGTGGGCCGCATCATGGCGGCGCTGGAGACAAATGGCATGGACCAGAACACGGTCGTTGTGTTTACTTCCGATCAGGGCGTCTACAATGGCGAGCGGGGCCTTGCGGGCAAGTGGCTGATGCATGAAGAGTCCATTCGCGCGCCGCTCATCATTCACGATCCGCGCGTGCGTAGCCGCCTGCGCGGCCGGCGCTGCGACGCCATGACCCTGAATATCGACTTCTCCCCCACGCTGCTTTCGTTTGCGGACGCGCCCGTGCCGCCGCCGCTCCAAGGGCGCGACCTCGGGCCTCTGGTGCGTGGCGAGCATCCGTGCTGGCGCACCGAGTGTTTCTTTGAACACCACTTTGGCGGATCACGCACGCCCGTCATCCCGGCGAGCGAGGCCATCCGTACGCGACGTTGGAAATACATCCGCTACGTGGAGCCGCAGCCGCTCTACCAGGAGCTTTACGATTTGGAGAATGACCCGAAGGAGATGCGCAACCACGCATGCGAAGCGCGGCACGCGGCCGTCCAGGATGCTCTTACCCAGCGTTGGCAAACATGGCGCGACGCCCTGGACACCTGGCGCGTGGACATGACAGAACCCTGGAAGGACCCCGTGGCGCCGGAGGTGTGAGGGAATTGGGCAGCGGGTGATTGACGCCTAGCCGCCGTTGGTGCGGGACATCCTGATCGGTACTGTCTGCCTGCGATGTCGCGCCAATGCCAGGGCGGGGCTGTGCGTGCGGTCAGGGTTTTTGGGGAACCAGCTCGCCGTTCTCAATCACCAACTGCTGCTTCTCCCCAATTCTATCGGTTCGATATATCAGAATATCCATCGGAAACCCCAGGGCTCTCCACGTGAACGTGTCCGCATTGAATGTTGGCGTTGTGTTGACAGATTTTACTGTGTACTGGCTGATATGGGTCACTCCGGGTTCACCAGGAATCATGGATGCCGACTCGTCGAACTCCCTGTGTTCAACCCTCATGGGAAACCAAACGCCGGGGCTCACTTCTCCGCCTTTTACCGTTATCACTCGGAACGGTTTTCCGTCAGCCTCGAACATAACGTTTTCGATGATGAGATATCCCTGAGCTGGATCAACGACGAATGCCTGACTAGGTTGATCTACCCAAGTTCCCGTTCGGTCTTTGAAGAAACGCCTCACACTGTACTTCTGGTCCTCACGAAGTAGAACCTCATATCGATAGAAGTTGGCATTCTTCGGATCGAGTGCCTGCGCCAGCGTGAAATGAAGCGCGCCGTACCCATACTTGTGCAGATAATCGCCGTCCATGTCAATCGACTTGCACAAAGCGACTGGCTGTGGCAAGTCCCCGGCGAACGCATACTCCCACATCTGGGCAGACGGGCTGCGCGTCAGCCAGTAGACAGCACAAGTATCTCCCACGAGAAGCTTGGCCGAGGTGTCCTGTTCCATCACCCGGCCGGTACGTGAACGCTCGATGGTATGTCTTTGAACATCAGCGATGAGTTGATCGAGACAGTGCTTCTGGTAGAGCGTCGCCGTGTGTTGGATGGCCACATCGGCGCTCTCAAATTGCACGGAGATCTCAAACACGACCTCATACTTGTCAAGCTTCCTAAGGGACTTCTGCTGCTCTGCGTTAAACTGGGCGATGAGCTGTCTATTCGGATCGGCGTCGGCATCCTCCGCAGATACGCTGGGGGCCGGCACGGTCATACTGCAGAGCGCCCCGAAGACGAGCAACACGCCAATTGGAAGCCGGCATAAGTAGCGCCCGCACTCGCCGCGCACGCAAGCGGTCGATGGGAGCTTTGCTCGCGTATTCATAAAAGGTATTCTCCACGTCATCTCTTTTCAGTCAGAGCGGGCAAGCACCGCCCCAAGTATCGGTAGAAGCTAATAGGTCATCAATAGTATTGTTAGAGCCTGGTCAAACTGTCAATACCCTTGTGACACTGAAAAGGTACGTGATACGGTAAAGGAACTGGCGTAGTCCAACGGATTCGGATGACTCGCGAGTCACGTTCCCTGCGTGGTCGCGGGATTGCCGTTGCTCTGCCGTTCACTCCGAGGGCATTGACACATGAAACAGGTGTTCCGCAGGTACTCGATATTGGGACTGGGGCTCTCAATCCTCTGCGCACTCGCACTCCTGCTCTACTGGGAACCCGTAGTCCCGTTTACTAACGAGGAGCAAACTGGATTTGAATCACGTGTAGGCCAGGAAAGTGAGCAGCCACTCGACACCGATTCGCGTCCGGCTGGCGTCTCACGGGCAGTCGGATCTGTGGCCGTACAGAAGCCAGGTCCCGGCACCATCATGGGGATCGTCATTGGGACTGACGGAATTCCCGCGCAAGGCGCGACCGTTCGCGTTCAAGCCAGGCGGAGCGGCGCCGAGGAACCACCTGCGGCGACGGTCGACGCGGACGCGAGTGGCGCCTTCGCCATCCACGATCTGCAAGCAGGCAGGTACGATATCTTCGCGAAGCTGGCGGACGCGGTGGCCATCCATTCCGTCCGACTAACCTCCGCTGAGCCTGTTGCGCGCATCCGCTTGAGTCTCCGGGCCGGTAGACCATTGGGTGGCTTGGTGCTGGACCCTTCCGGCTCTCCGTGTCCGGGAGCAACCGTCGTACCTTTCGCACGTGACGGTGAAGAGACGAGCGAGAGCGCGCGCACTGCCTTATCCGTAGAGACGGGGGAGGATGGCCGTTTCCTCTTTGAGTCACTGGAAGACGGCGTCTGGCAATTGCGCGCGAGTGCGACAGGATTTGCGCCCGCGCTGAGCAGCCCGGCCGCTACTGGCACCGAGGACACCGTCATACACCTTACGCACGGCGGGATTATCGCGGGCACGCTCGTGAACGCCACCGATGACTCCCCCATTCCGGGGATAAGAATCGGGATCTCGGAGTCATCAAAGAGGACCAAGGACGTATTCGCAGAGTCCGGCGAAGATGGCTCGCTTGAGTTCGCCGCGCTCCCCGAGGGCGAGTATCTCGCCTACCTCGATGACCCATTGCTCGTTCTCGTGGAGCCGATCCCAGTCGTCGCCGTGCGCGAGGGAACTCGAAGCACAGGCGTGCTCCTGCGGGCGGACCGGGGCGCGGTTGTCACCGGCCGGATATACGATGCCGCCACCCAGGAAGGAATTGAGGGCGCGGCTGCTACCGCGTGGCCCGTGGATAGGCCTGGGAAAGAGCGCCGTTCGGAACCTGCGGATGAAATGGGCCACTACAGGCTGGACGGGGTTTCGCCCGGTCGCATTCGCCTTGCCCTGACTGCGGTGCCGCCCGAGTACTTGGTGGAGGGAACCAAGAAAGACATGGTTCTGGAACTGGGCATGGCGGCCGCGGAAGAGGACTTCGCGTTATCGATGGGGGTGACCGTTCGGGGCAGCGTGCTGAACCCAGATGGGGCGCCGGTCGCCGGAGCGGCCGTGACCGCGCATGTCATGAACGGCGGCCTGATGCCACACGCAGCTTCCAACGCGGAGGGGCTGTTTGTTCTTACGGGCTTCAAGGGAGGCGAGAGCATCACGCTGTGGGCGAAGACCCCTGAATCAATCACTTCGGAAGCGGGTCCATTTCACGTGCCGCCCGAAGGACTTTCGGATATCCAACTGACGATTGGCATACCGGCAAATGGCAGTATCGCCGGAATGGTGGTCGACAAGACGGGTATGCCCGTCCGGTGCGCCGTCTTCGCGGAGACGGCGAACGAGGCACATCGGCACCCACTGGAGCGGCCTCATGGCACGTCAAGCGCCAACGGTCAATTCGTGATTGCCGGACTCCCTGAGGGTGAATATGAGCTGATGCTTGGCGAGATCTCGCCGCGGCTGGTACAGTCCTCACAATATGCCGCCACGGTTCACCTTGCCGAGGGCGAACATCTTGGCGGGGTCCGTCTTGTGTTTGAAGCAGACCCGCAGTCCACGATATCGGGCCGGGTGACAGACGAAGCGAATCAGCCCATTGCCGGTGCTCAGGTACTTGCCGCGGGACTCGACCCCGGCGACACGGTGGATCGCCCCGCGTATACGCGTCCGGATGGCACCTATTCCGTGACGGGGCTCAGCGGCACCTCGTATCAACTTCACGTGAATCACGACACATACGGCGCGGAGACGGCACGGGAGGTCGCCGCGGGCAGCACCGATGTCGACTTCGTCCTGAGACCGCGCCCGCAGGTGTCCGGCATCGTTGTGGACGCGATGACATCTCAGCCCGTGACCCAGTTCGAGATCGCCGCCGTGCCTGGACGAAGCTCGGAAGACGGCGTCGATCTGGGGCGCGCGCAGTTCCAGGCCGTCAGCAACGCCGCGGGCGAATTCCGGATCGCGCTGAACGGCGGAGCGCGTATGCTCGTGGTGCAGGCCAGTGGGTACGAGCGCAAAATTGCTCCCTTGGGCCGCGTGAGGGGCGGCGACACCGTCGATGGGCTAGTCATCCCGCTCACACCCGGCGGCATTTCCCTGGAGGGTATCGTTCGCGATGGAAAAGGCAACGCGGTCACAGGGGCGGTAGTCTCCGCGGCAGGTGAGGGCGTCACAGAAGTGACGCAAACGCAATCAGGTGTGGACGGCCGCTTCCGTCTCACAGGGGTATCGGACGGAGCACTCCACGTGAGCGCGTACCATTCGCAACACGGTGCTGGAAGCGCCTTGGTGTCGCTCGCGACGGGGCAAGAGACTCCCGTAGAGATCGTGTTGCAGGCCTTTGGGATCGTGGAGGGCGTCGTGACTTTGGATGGTGAACCCTTATCAGACGTTCCGGTGACAGTGCTCGGTGGCGCAGGACATCGAGGGGCGACGGAAGTCACTGACGGCGATGGGCAATTCGCGATCAATTCCGTTCCTGCAGGGTCGGCACTTGTTCGCGTGCAGGTTCCTGCGTCAGAGGACGATGTGCCGACTGTTGTGGAGCAAGAGGTGACGGTACCTTCCGGAGAAGTAGTTCAGGTCGATTTCGCAATCGAGTCCGATTCAGACGAAGCGCCCTGAGGAGAGATTGGATTCCAGCGAAGACACCGACAAGCAAGGCGGGAGCAGGATGCGCGCCCCGGCACTTGCGGATGTGATGGCTTCGAATCTATCGACCAATTGTTGATCTCGCACTCCTGCAACTATATCAAGGCAGTCTTGCGCGCTTCTCTCTTCGAAGACGGGGCCGACAGAAGTCGCCGCAAGTGGACGTTCTTCTCTTTGCCTCACTGAGCGTGCGTGGCGCGCACGTGTCGGCTATATGCCACCGTTCTTGCACTCTCCTGAAAATTTTCTGACAACTGCGACTCACGCATTCCCTATACTGAATTGCGGCTAGAAAGGGTTCTTCCTTCTTGACAGGCTGAGAGGAGGTTCACATGGTTCACCGATCAGGATTGACGTGTCTCATCATTGCAGCGAGCTGCTGTATGGTTCTGTGTGGCGGCGCGCATGCGCAGTCTGACAACGCGAGCGCGGCCCCCACGATCACGAAGGTTTCGCTGTTCAAGAATGGGCTCGGATACTTCAACACGACTGCGAGTTTGCCTTCGGGCGCGAGCACCGTGCGGCTCGGCCAGCTCCCCGTACCGGTCTTCGGGACGTTCTGGGTCGAGTATCCGCAGGACCTGAAACTTGGCGCGCTGATCACCGCCATGGAAGACGTGGAGGAGAGCGTGCCCGTGCAAAACCTCGCGGAGTATCTCAAAGCCAACGCGGGCAAGAAGGTCACGCTGTACATGAATGTGGAGGGAACCATCGCGCTCAAGGGGACGCTGCTGCCGCTTGCGAAGGCTGCTGAACCACCCTCGGCGCCTTCTACCTATGTGATGGGACCGCGCCCAGTCCCCGATCCGCGAAACATATATGTGGGACCCGGCGGTGCCGGCGATCTCCTGCTGCTGCAAACCGACACCGGGACGGTCGCCCTGAGTCCGCATAGCGTTTCGCGCGTCGAGTTTGAGGGAGAGGGAATCCTGAACACGACGACGAAGCGCCAGAAGCGGCCATCCATCCGGGTGGAGTTGAACCAGCCGGCAAACGGCGAGGCTGTGTCAATCAATTACCTCGCGCGCGGCATCACGTGGGCGCCGGGGTACAAGATCGACCTGTCCGATCCAACTCAGGCCCGGCTGACAGCGCGCGCCCTCATCATCAACGAGGTTGCGGACCTCGACAATGTGAAGGTGGAACTCATCACGGGTTACCCAAACATTGCGTTCAGCGAGGTGCTGGCCCCTGAGGCGATGACCCAACTGCTCGCGGATTTCCTGGCATCGCTGGCCAGCGGCGGCACCCCATCTGACCGGGGACGCAACAGCGTCATGGCGCAGCAGGCGGTTGTGATGAACAACGAGTTCTTCGTGACACCATGGGAGTCCATTCCAGGGCCTGCCTACTCGACCGCCGCGGCGGGCACGCGCGCAGAAGACCTCTTCATGTATCCGCTGGAACACGTGACTCTCAAAAAGGGCGAGACTGCCTGGCTCCCACTCTTTGCCGCTGAGTTGCCGTACAAGCACATCTACACGTGGTCTATCGACGACACGATCTCCGAAAACACGCGATCGGTTCCTGAACAGCAGATTGAGAGCCGGCGCCCCGCGGAGGAGGTCTGGCATTGCTGCCGGATCGTCAACAAGCTGAGCATGCCGCTCACGACCGCGCCCGCGGAGTTCACCACCGATGGCGCGTTCACCGGTCAGGACATTTGTTACTACACCGCACCCGGCGCCGACACCACGATACGCATGAACCGCGCGATGAACGTCCTTGCGGAGCAGGCGGAAGTCGAGACGAGCCGGAGACTCAGCGCCGCGACCTTCAACAATTACCCGCATGACCTCGTGCAGGTGCGCGGCGAGTTGAAACTTCAGAACCGGCAGGACAAGGCCGTTACGGTGGAGATCACGAAAGCGATGTCGGGCGAAGTGCTGGACATGAGTCCCGAGGGCAAGGATGTGAAGACGGCAACCGGGCTCAAGCAGATCAATCCCAAGCACAATCTCACCTGGACGCTGGAAGTACAGCCCGGCGAGGAGAAGGTGATTGCGTATAATTACGAGGTGTATGTGCGAAGCTGAAATGTGGTTCACCACGAAAGGCACGAAAGAAGAAAGAGAAGAAGGCAGATTCACCACGAAGGCACGAAGGACACGAAGACAGGATGAAGAAAATGCAGCTTTGACACCGCGAAGCCGCGAAGATCGCGAAGGGGAGGCAAGAGAAAGAGAGGAGAGAAGATAGGGAAGGCAGATTCACCACGAAGGCACGAAGGACACAAAGAAATGCAGAAAGGCAGAAATGCAGAAAGGCAGAAGGAAACCAGCCCCGAGCAATGAGTTTGCAAGGAGACGGCCGAGGCGTAGCCCAGATGCCGGGCGCGCACCCCGTTGACCGATCGGTCCGATCCGTCGGATCCGTCCGATTCACCATCCGCAAGGGCCGTGCGTGACCGGAAAGGGGCTCCACCAGGCCCGCGAAGAAGCAGCAACTCCGATACCCCATTCGCGGCCGCGCTGTGGACATATGCCTCTCCGCCATGTACCCTTACTCCGACGCCGTGAGCGGATCGCGGCGTCACACACGTGGAACCAACCCGAGAGGCACACCATGGCTGACCACGCGAAGGGGACGACCGGGCAGGACCGCATTCACAAAGGCCACTATCTCACGTTGCTGGCCGCGTTCTTGGGGTGGATGTTCGATGGATTCGAGATGGGGCTGTTCCCCATCGTGGCGCGTCCCGCGTTGCTGGACATGGCCCGCGCGTCCGCCATCGAAAGCCCCGAGGCCTATGTGGGCTGGTGGATGGGCATCATCACCGCGCTCTTTCTGATCGGCGCGGCATTGGGCGGGTGGATCCTCGGCTGGCTCGGCGACAAGATCGGGCGCGTGCGCGCGTTGTCCCTCAGCATACTGCTGTATTCGCTGTTCACGGGAATGGGCTACTTTGCGCAAGAGCCGTGGCACCTGGGACTCTTTCGCGTGATTGCCTCAATCGGCATGGGAGGGGAATGGTCGCTGGGCGTTGCCCTTGTCATGGAATGCTGGCCCGAACGGTTCCGCCCTTACATGGCGGGCATCATCGGCGCCGCGGCCAACTTCGGTTTCCTTTCGATTGGAGTCATTGCTTTCACGATTCCCGTCACGCCCGATTCGTGGCGTTGGATGTGGCTCGTCGGTGTTGTCCCCGCACTTCTTGTATTCTTCATCACGCTGTTTGTGCCTGAATCCACCCGCTGGAAGGAATCCGTGGGCAAGGGCCACACAACGCCTCTGCGCGAAGTGTTCGCCCGCGTGCGCTTGCGCACCACGATCATCGGAATCCTCCTCACGTCTGTTGCCCTCATCGGCACCTGGGGTTCCGTGCAATGGATCCCGGTCTGGGTGGACCAGCTTGTCGGCCCTTCCATGCCCCACGCCAAGGCGATGGTTGGCATGTGGTCCGGTCTCGGCGCGATAGTCGGCTGCATCGGCGGCTCCGTGCTGTGGCGCAACGCGGGCCGGCGCGTCTCGTACTTCACGCTGTGCCTGGTCTCCCTTGCGGCGTGCAGTCTGCTCTACCGCGGCGGATTCGCCTACGGCATGACCTTTCAGATCCTGGTCTTCTTCGCGGGTATGACCACCGCGGCCTTCTACGGGTGGTTTCCGTTGTTTCTGCCGGAACTGTATCCGACCCGGATGCGCGCGACCGGGCAGGGCGTCTGCTTCAACACGGGCCGCGTGTTCGCCGCGGTGGGTTCGTTGACGAGCGGTCAGCTTGTCGCCTTTTTCGACGGCGACTACGCGAAGACCGGCGCCTTGATCACCCTGGTCTATGTCGTGGGCATGGCCTGCGTCTGGTTCGCGCCCGAGACAAAAGGCAAGCCGCTGCCGGAGTAGGCGCAGTTCCTCTTTCGCCTGGTGGTTGCATCGACCCGGTTGCACCGCTACGCTTATACCCATGCTGTTGCACACGACAGACCAGGGGGACCTATGAAACGCTTGCCACGTCATTGCGCGCTGTTCCTTGCCGTGTTAGCCGGTTGCCTGTTTTCAGCGCCGGGATTTGCCTTTCTCAAGCCTGAGGATACGGCCGGGCCGCTTACGGTCCAGATTGAAGGGCCTGAGGAGATCGGCTCCGTCAACACCCCGGTGGAATACACAGTGGTGATTGTGAATAGCGGGGGAGACGCTATTGATGGTGCCCTTCGCATCACGGGTATCGATGACTGGCGCGCGGAACCTGCCTCAACGGCGTTCCACATGGATGCCAATGCGACGGCGCGGATTCCCTTCACCGTCACAGCCGGCCCGATGACCGTCCCTGCGCTCTACCCCATTCACGTCTATGCTGAATTCAAGCTGGACGACACCGCGTTCACAGCGCATCCCATCGCGATCGTGACAACCAAGGTTTCGACGGCTCCAGCATCGTTGGGCAAGAGCGCATGGAGTCCGGCTCCACTTCCCGCGGGCGGCACGCTTGCCCTCGGGTGGCAGGCGGTGTTTCGTGTGGTCACGGCCGAGTTCGGTAAGCCTGCGGAGACCATGCCGGTGGCATGGCAAGGTGTGCACGAAGGTAACCGGGGCAGTGCTCAACTGAATCAGCCGGTGAGCCGCGGTTCGGAACGCCACGCCCTCGCCATGCACCCGTGCTGGTTTGGAGGCAGGGTCGGCTCCATCTGGACCGAGTTCCCGGTTCAGTTGCCGGATTCGGGACCAATTGTCCTGCGTTTCGGTACGGCCATTCGTGACAACGACGCGGCCCACAACGAGCCTCCCAGCGACGGCGTGACGTTTCGCGTGCGTGTTGCCCTGTTCGACGCGCCCGATGGCGAGGCCGGGCAAGTCCTCTTCGAGCGGCATAGCGCCGCGAAGCAATGGGAAGACGGCGAGGTCGATCTGAGCGCATTTGCGGGCAAAGCTGTTCGCATCCAGCTCGAGTGTCATCCCGGCCCGAAGAACGACAGCACCTGCGATCAGGCGTACTGGGCCGAGCCCATTTTGCTGGCAGGAGTTCTCGCGACGGCGGCCACCGCGGAACCGCGCGTGCTCACCGAAGGTACGCTACGTCTCGGAGACGAAGCGCACGCGTTCACAGTATCCCTGGGGAGTTCTGGGCTTCTGGATGGCACCGTTCAGTTCAAGGGCGCGCGTGGCGATCTTGCCATCAATGGTTTCATTGCACGCGCCGCGGGATGTCCTCTCGGTGCCGATGCGTCCGCATGCATCCTTCGCAACGTGTCCGTAGAAACTGGACCGCACGGTCCCCAGGTGCGGCATTCATTCAGTAGTCCACTCGGCGGATTCGATTTGCTGGCGGAAGTCTGGGCGGAAGGCGCCGGACTGCGCCTGCGCTTCTGGCTCGAGAACACGCCCGAGCCCAAGCCCTGGCAAGTGGCCTACCTCGAGAAGATTGCCCTGGGGCCGTGGAGCCGCGACGTTCATCGCCTCTACGCGGGCGTTGGCAATGTGATCGAGAAGCCGGAAGCCTGCATGCTCCACTTCGACGGGCACCAGCTTTCGACCTCTTTCGTCGGGCTCGATTTCGTCGACGGGCCAAGCATGGTTCAAGCCGTGGACGTGCCGCCCACCATGTTCCGCGCGGCGCCGGCCGATCGTCTTGCCACGCTGGAGACACCCCACACCCAAACCTGGACCCTTATTCCAACCGGCAACGTGTGGGATGGCGTGAAGGCGTGGCGCGATCTGAACGGATTGAAGGCCGCGGGCGGTGTGCAGCGAGCCGCGGGCCGTTTCGTGTTCGATCTCTGGGGCGGACACTACGCATCGAGCGCGGTCGCGCTGGAGAAGTCTTTCGCGTACGGCCTTACGGACTCGATGGTCGTCTGGCACAACTGGCAGCGCTGGGGCTACGACTATCGCCTGCCGGACATCTGCCCGCCGAATCCGGAACTCGGCACGGTCGATGAATTCCGCTCGCTCATCGATACATGCGTGAAGCGCGACGTCGTTTTCGCACCGCATGATAATTACATCGACTTCTATCCCGACGCGGACGAGTATTCTTACTCGCTCATTGCGTTTCACGGCGATGGCAAACCCTTCAAGGCCTGGCTCAATGAAGGGCGTGGCGCGCAGGCCTACCGCTGGCGCGTCGACAAACTACGGCCATTCCTTGAGCGTAACATCGCGATAATCACGCGCGACTACAAACCCACAGGCTACTTCATCGATGTGTGGTCATCGGCGGCCCCGCACGATTTCTGGACGCGCGACGGGCGCTTCTTCGATCGCGTCTACACGCGACAAGTGTGGGGCGATTCCTTCGCGTGGATTCGCGATCAGCTTGGCGGCAACGCGCCCCAGATTTCCGAGAGCGGCCACGATCAACTCATCGGTTGGCTAGATGGGGCCCAGACGAACCACCTTCGCGTCGATGCGAATCCGCCCGCCGGGGCAGGCTGGATGATCTGGCCGATCCGTTGCGCGGACGCTGAACGCATTCCCTGGATCGACGCGGCCCATCATGATCGTTTCGCATTGCACGGCGCGGGATATGAAAGCCGCTACGCGGGCGGCCTCGACAGCCGTATCCACGGCATCTTCAGCGATGACTACATTTGCAGCGAGGTGTTGACCGGGCATCCGGCCATGGTGCCCGCGCCTTTCGGACGAGACGTTGTGCGCAAGTACTGGCTGCTCCACGATGTGATGCGGGGTCTGGCGCTGCAGACGATCGCCTCGGTCGAGTTTGTTGGAGACGACATTCACCGCCAGTACGTGCGCTGGGACGACGGCGCCGGCGTGTGGGTCAATCGCGGCGCCGTGGATTGGGAAGTTGATGGCCATACGTTGCCGCAGTATGGGTTCTACGCGCGTGTGCCTGTCCAAGACGGCGTCGCCCAGGCCGCCATCGAGCGGCACGACGGCGTGATCGTCGAGTGGGCGACCTCTCCTGAGGCCATGTACTGCAGTGCGCGCCCCGTACTCGAAGCGGTGGCGCCCGTGAGTGTGAATGCGGAGGCGCCTGCTGTTTCCGCCGGCAATACCATCGACATCCCGCTTCAATGGCAGGCGGATGCGCCGCTAGGAGAGTCCCTGCGCGTCTTCGTGCACCTGATCGATGCCGACGGCAAGATTCGGATGCAGGGGGACTACGATCCGACGCCACCCACCACGGCATGGCAGGGTGCCATCGACACTACGGCGCACGTCGCGCTGCGCGACGGTGTGGCCATGGGCGAGTCGTTCTCCCTGCACGTAGGTCTCTATCACCCAGGCTCCGGCGTTCGCGTGCCGTTTCGCACAGGGCGCAGCGGCGATCGCAGCGCCATCCTGGGCACCGTCACGCTGGAAGGAGAGAACGGACAATTGCGTTCGCTGGCGTGGAAGCCGGAATCCCCGCAACCCGATCCCTATCTCGAACGCTTCAATACAGAAGGCAAAACGATCGATTTCGGGCGTCTGGCCACCAACGGCGCGTGCCGCCTGAACGTGAAGGACAAGAGCACGCTCGTCCTGACGCCGCTGCCGGAAAGCCCCACGTTCACGGTGCGCGTCAATACGAAGGCGCTCTCGTGGGTGTTGCCCGAGTACTCGCGCTTGGACAGCCTCTCTTCACCAGACACGGTCAGTACGTCCACGGAGTTGATTCAGGTCGATGAAGCGGTCACGCTGAATTGCGAACCTGGAGTCTTTGCGTACCAGTTCGCCCCGTGATGTGCGTCATCGCGCACCGCGTTTGGGAAGCGAGAACGCCACGTACGCGTCCCCTTCCGCGCTGCCGATTTTGCCACCGGCAGCGGCCACGGCGACATATTGCCGCCCGTCGATTTCGTAGGTGCAGGGGGTCGCGTAACCCGCGGCCGGCAGTGGCGCTTTCCACAGCTCCTTCCCGTTCTTCTTGTCAAACGCGCGGATGCAATTGTCTTTCGTCGCCGCGATAAACACCAGGCCGCCCGCCGTCACGACTGGCCCGCCATAGTTTTCCGTGCCGGTTCGCGTCATGCCTTGCGCCGCCAGTTCCGGCGTCTCGCCCAGCGGGACTTTCCACACGAGTTCGCCCTTGTTGAGGTCGATGGCATTGAGCGTGCCCCAGGGCGGTTGCACCGCGGGGTAGCCGTCCTGATCGACGAAGCGGTGATAGCCGGTATGCGCGTACCAGCGTTCGCCGCTTTCGCCTTCGCTGGAAGTTTCCAGCATCGTCTTCATGTGCGCGGCCTTTTGCTCGTCCAGTTCCAGAAGATATTGGGTCATCGTGTTGACTTCGTCCTCCGTCAAGTGCAGAAAGGAGGGCATGCGCTCGCGCCCCTGGCGGATGAGTTCCGCCATCGCGCCGGAGGCGAACTTCGCTTTCATGCCGTGCAAGGAGGGGAATTCGAGCGTGGGATCGCCCTTGAGGTCAATCCCATGACACAGCATGCAGTTCTCCGCGTACACGCGGGCCACCGTCGCCTCCTGCCCGGTACCTCCTTCGGGCTGCACCTTGTACATGGTGAGAATCCACGGCATCTCACTGGCATTGACATAGAGCATGCCCGTCTTGGGATCGTAGGCCGCGCCGCCCCACTCGCCGCCTCCGTCGAACCCGGGGAAAATCACCGTACCCTCCAGACTGGGCGGCGTGAAGGGTCCGGTATTGCGCGCCGCGCGCAGTTTGTCGAGCACATATGCGTGTGCCTCCGGGCTCCGGTTCGTGGCCATATCCTCCGCGAATAGCTGGCGTCCGAACGCGGGAGGTTTCAACGGCACGGGTTGCGTCGGCCACGCCTCCTCGCCGGGCACATCGCTCGCCGGGACGGGGCGCTCCTCCACGGGAAACAGTGGTTCGCCCGTCTCGCGGTCCAGCAGAAACACATGCGCCGACTTGGTGATCTGTGCCACCGCGTCGCGCTTACTGCCGTTGTGCATTACGGTGACGAGGTTGGGAGGTGCGGGCAGGTCGCGATCCCAAAGATCGTGGTGCACGGTTTGGTAATGCCAGATGCGTTTTCCGGTCGCGGCGTCCAGTGCGAGGACGCAGTTCGCGAAGAGATTCGATCCGATCCGGTCCGCGCCATAGAAGTCGAATGCGGGGGAGCCCGTGGGAACATACACAATGCCCCGCTCTTCGTCGAGGCTCATGCCGGCCCAGCAGTTAGCGCCTCCCGAGCTCTTCCACGCGTCGGGCGGCCAAGTGTCGTATCCCACCTCGCCGGGATGCGGAATCGTGTGGAAGACCCACTCGCGTTCACCAGTCAAGACACTGAACGCCATGATGTCACCCGGCGCCGCGGGACGCGCCTCGTTCACGCGCACGCAGATGATGAGCGTGTTGCCGTAGATCACCCCCGGCGAGGTCGACGATACGTACAGATTTGAGGCATCCCGCTCGTAGGCCGCTTTGATGTCCACCGCACCCGCGTTGCCGAAACTGTCGATGCTGGCGCCGGTCAATGCGTCGATCGCGTAGATGTGGTTCTCGACGCAGGCATAGATGCGCTTGTCATCCCCCGACGACCAATACAAGACACCGCGCACCACGGTCCCGCTGCCGGTGTTATGGGCGGGCTTGTGAACCCAGACTTCGTTCCCGGTATCGGCGCGCAGCGCGAAGACGTGACGCTCCGCGGAGATTCCAAAAAGCAAACCGTCGACGACAATCGGATTGCACTGAATCTGGGCCTTGCCTCCGCTGTGGTAGGTCCAGGCCGGCTTCAATCGAGTCACGTTTCTTGTTGTGATTCGTTTGAGGCTGGAGTAATGCGTGCGCCCCGGGTCTCCAAGATACCAACTCCATTCGCGGTGCATGTCCGCGAGGCCTTGGCCCGCGTAAGCCGTGAGAGCGCAGAAAACCAGAATGGCCGCAGATCTCGAAATGCGAAAAGCCGAGACAGAATGCTCCATGGACAAAACCTCACCCGTGCCGATGCCGTTGCCTGCCAGAACCGAAGACGCACGAGGGTAGTGAATCGGCCCAGGCATCTGCAACTCGCGGCTCCGGAAGTACCTGGAATACTGCCGCGGGCAAAGGCTTGTCACGCGCGCGGGCTTCGCGGTATTCTGCGGGGCATTCGGTTCTTATCGTCTAGCCATAGGAAACAGGAGGTTGGGATGAATCGGTTACTTGCAATGGGGCTCGGTCTGTGCTGTGTGGCCGTGATTGCGGCGGATGCGGCGGACGAGCGCCTGAAGACAAATGTGGAATGCTACCGCATCTTCGGATCGGAGCACCCCGGGATCTACAAGCATCCGGCGTCGATTACCGAACTCGACAACGGCGACCTTTACGTGGCGTACTACGGCGGCTCCGGCGAGTATGAAGACGACACGGCCGTGTATGGATCGCGCCTGGTCAAGGGCGACACGCAATGGACATTTCCCGAAGCGATCGCCGATACGCCCGATCGCGGCGAGGGGAATCCGGTGGTGTGGCAGGCCCCAGACGGAGTCGTCTGGCTGTTCTACGTGAACCGCTATGGTTCGACGTGGTCCAATGCGCGCGTGAAGGCCAAGGTCTCGAAGGACGGCGCCCGCACGTGGTCGGACTCTTTCATGTTCCATTTCCAAGAGGGCTCGATGGTGCGCGGACGGCCTATCGTGCTCAACAATGGCGATTACCTCCTCCCCATGTACTTCGAGACCGGAGAGGACATCGAGCGCACGGCCGAGGACACCGCATCGTTCTTCATGCGCTACAATCCCAAAGTGAAGACGTGGACGCAGACGAACCTGATCCACTCGCCCACGGGGAATCTCCAGGCCGAGCCCGCGCAACTCAGCGACACGCGTCTAGTGGCCTACATCCGGCGGGGCGGGAATTTCCTGCCCACAGACAAGGGATACACCTTGCGCGCCGAATCGAACGATGGTGGCCACACGTGGACGGATGCTGTGGACACGGAGTTTCTAAATCCGAATTCCGCAGTCGCGTTTCTCCGCCTTGAGAACGGGCATCTGTTGCTGGTGTACAACGACAATATGAACGAACGGTCGCCACTGACGATTGCCATTTCCACCGATGAGGACAAGACCTATCCGTACCGGCGCGACATCATGGGCGGAGAAAACACCTACGCATACCCGTACGCGATTCAGACGAAGGACGGGAAGATCCACATCATCTGCACGACCAACGTGCGCACGACGATCTTGCACATCGTGTTTGAAGAGAGCGCGATCCTGGAATCTGCGTGGCCCAAGAACAAGGAGAACATGCCCGCGCCACAGCAATAAGGCTCAAGCCGAAGACTGACCATTGTGGGGCACGGCCACCCATGAGGGTGGCCGTGCTCCTTCTGTTTGCCGTATAAGGCGTTTGTTTTCAATAAGTTAATTCTGATTGGCCTCCCATATCCCCCATGCCTCCCATACTTCTCATGGATCCCTTCTAAAAATCGGTCTTGCATAACAAGGTAGTTTGTATTAGAATTAGTTCGAGGACGGTGGAAAGATGAACGAAACCTCACAAACCTTTGACCTCAGCAACTGGGTCACCCAGGCCCGCAAGGGCTTGCTCGAACTTTGCATCGTGGCCACGCTCGCCAAGGGCGAAATGCACGCCTACGATCTCGTGAAGCACTTGGCCGGCATCAAGGCGTTGGTCATCACGGAAGGCACCATCTATCCCCTCCTCTCCCGTCTGCGAAGCGCGGGACTCCTGCAATCCCGACTCGAGGAGTCTTCCCTCGGCCCTGTACGAAAATACTATGCGCTCACCGATACCGGCCGCGAGGCCGTTCAGTTGATGGGCGCTTATTGGCGTGAGTT
The DNA here is from genome assembly GCA_020849535.1 of Candidatus Hydrogenedentota bacterium. GTDB lineage: Bacteria > Hydrogenedentota > Hydrogenedentia > Hydrogenedentales > SLHB01 > JAHDWY01. The sequence continues at coordinate 12,180 of JADLGB010000260.1, read as the reverse complement.
GGTGGATGGTGTCGGGGAATTGGTCGAAAGCGAGCACAACCATGACGAATTGGACACCCGAGGCGAAACAGAACCTTGACGATTATCTGGGGGAGATCAAGGCCCTGTCCCAGGCGCAGGGTGACGATGCCCAGGAGATCGTGGACGATCTGAGAGCGCACATCACGACCGAGACGGAGTCTGCATCGGGCAGCGTGGTGACTATCGATCATCTGCGCCGCACATTGGCCGCCCTCGGCAGTCCCGAGGATGTGGTTGGCGGCAACGGCAGCACCGCCGAGCGGGTGGCGCGTGTGACTCAACCTGCCCCGCAAAGCCCGGCGGGTCTCGCGGGCGGTTCGCCTGTGGCGCAAGGGCCATACGGCAGCCGTGCGCGGACGCTGATTTACATCTTCGCGTTGGGACTGCCGGTCTTCGCGTTGGGATTCGAGATCATGCTGGGCGCGATGGCGGAGCTGTATGTCGATCCGATTCCCACGATGTGGCACGTGGCGGCGGGCGTGCTCCTGCTGCTGTCGATCGGGGCCGTGGACTATTTCCTCAAACACGCGCGGGACGGACACGTTCCGAAGTGGGCGGGGTGGGCCTTCTTCCTCAACGCCTATGCCTTCGCGCTTTCCCTGGTGTACTTCCTCGTGTACATCCCGATTTTGCCCGTCTCGGTCATTGCGCTGATTGCATATGGACTTGGATTGATGGGCTTCGCGCCGATGGCCTGCATGCTCGCCAGCGGTTACCAGATGAAGATGCTGTTTCGTTTTCTGCCCAGTCTTGGAGTGGAGCGCAAGTATGCCATGCGGCGCACCATTCTGGGCAGCGCGTTTGTGGCGTTGCTGGTAGTTGGATACGCGGGTCCGGAGTTTGTCGGCACCCGTGTTCTGCAATTGACACTTTCTGAAGACGCCGCCACGCGAGACCGCGGCATCTGGTGGATCGAAACGCTGCATCTCGAGAACGAACTGTTGAAAGCCTGCTACGCGCCAGTCGTGAGGGGAATCGGGCCCACGCGTCGCTGGGACACGCAGGACATCGAGAACCTGAATCACTACCGCGAACTGTACTTCCGCCTGACGGGCACACCTTACAACAGTGTGCCGAGGCCGAACATCCGCTCGACGTTCCGGACGCGTTCCGTGGACTGGTGGGAGGAAGAGCGCAGCGCGGACAGCGAGGTAGGTGGGACTGCGGTGGCCGGGCGTGTGCAGGGATTGAGCCTGAATGCGAGCCATCTAGACGGCAAGATCATGCGACTGGGCGCGGACGCCACAAGCCCGGCACTCGCATACTTCGAGTGGACCATCGAGTTCAAGAATGTGTCCGATCGGCAGCGCGAGGCGCGGGCGCAGATCGAATTGCCGCACGGCGGGGTCGCCAGCCGCCTTACGCTGTGGATCGATGGAGAGGAACGCGAAGCGGCGTTCGGCACACGGCAGCAGGTGCGCGCGGCCTATCAAGAGGTCGCGGTCGTCCAGCGCAGAGACCCGGCATTGCTAAATGTGGTGGGACCGGACACGCTTCTCTTGCAGTGTTTTCCCATCCAGCCGGCCAGCACGATGAAGCTGAAGATGGGCATCACGGCGCCGCTGGTGGTGCGCGATGGGAAAGGCTATCTGCGCTTGCCGTTCATTTCGGAGCGCAACTTCACGATTGCGCCGGAGTTCGAGCACGTGTCGTGGGTGGAATGCGATCCGGGAATCGTCGCGAGCGCCGCGCGCATGACGCAGGATACCAGCGGCGTGGGTGGCGTCGCGCTGCACGCGCGGACAAAAGATGCGGACCTGCAACGGGGCGACGCGGTGATAGCGATCGATTTGGGCAAACCTGCCGCCGCGCGCTATGCGGGACAGCTAGGCGAGACGTTTGGGGAGCTGACGGTGCAAGGGTCCCCCACTCCGCCTTCGGCTCCACTCTTGTGTTTGGTAGTGGATGGGTCGCGCGGCATGTCACAGACGCACGCCGACTGGGCCGGTTTTGTCGAAGCGTTGCCTGACAACGCGCGCGTGGACGCGGTCTTCGCGGGGCAGGCCGTCGAGGTGTACTCCGAGGCGCCGGTCGCGCCTTCCGCGGCGCTGGCGGAGTGGCTGGGGAGCCGCGACTACCGCGGTGGCTGCGACCCGCTTCCCGGCATCGAGCGCGCGCTTGATATCGTGGGTTCGCAGGGCGGCGCGATCTTGTGGATACATGGCCCGCTGCCTGTCGAGCTGTCTTCGGTGGAATCCCTGCGGCAATGGGAGCGCTGGCACTCCATGCGTGGCGATGCAGACACACTGCGCGTGCTGGCCGTGGAGGCCGTGCCGGGTCCGAATCGGGCGTTGGAGCAGCTCGGGCAATCGGAGTTTCTTGAGCGCGTTCCGGTACTTGGTTCCCTGGATGAAACACTTCGCTTCGTAGCAACGCACTTGACCGGTGGCGACCTCGCATTGGAGTACGCGGTCGCCTCAACAAGGCTCGTTGACGCGCCGCTGGTGGAGGGCCTCGGGTCGGGCCACCTGGTTCGTCTCGCCGTGAACGACGCAGTGCGCAAGGCCCTGCTTTCGCACGACGCGTCGAAGCAGCGCGAGGCGGCGGCGTTGGCGGTGGAAGCACGGCTGGTCACGCCATTGACCGGTGCGGTTGTGCTGGAGCGCAAGGAGCAATACGAACGGCACGGACTTGACCCGACGAAGCATGAGGAAGCCATCCCCGGTATCCCCGAGCCAGAGGAATGGGCGCTGCTGCTCGTGGTGCTTACCATGCTGCTGATGGTCGCGGTGCGGCAAACGCGCGCGCGGATGTTGCTGAGGAACTGATTCCGTGGGAATGCCAGACAGTATCGCGATGGACCGTCCGCGGGAGAGGCCGCAGAGCGAAGGAGATGTGCTCGCCTACGCGACGGTGATCTTGCTGGCAGGCGTGCCGATCGTCGCGGCGTGTTGGGGCGCCGGGCTTCATGCTTGGGATCGCTGGACCAAGGGCTGGGGTTCCCCACTGAGCGCATACGTCTTCGTCGGGGCGGTGTTTCTGGTGTGGATCACTCCCCTCACCGCGTTTGAGAGACTGGATCTCCGTCTAGGGTTTGCGCGCGGTTGGGCTCTGGCGGCGTCGTCGCTTCTCTGCGCCTATGCATGCCTGTTTACGCGTGTGCCGCAATTGGTGTCCTGCGAACTCGCGGCCGCCGCGCTTGCATGTACGCTGCTGGGCCTGTTACCCGATGAACTGCGGTGTCGGTCGTGGGGTATTGGGATTCTTCTGCTGCTGTCAATGCACGTCTCGACCTCCGTGGAGTTCTTCGTAGGCTATCCCCTGCGTTTTGTTTCCACGTGGATTGCGGCGCTGATGCTGGGTCCCATGGCTCAGAGTTTCGGCACGGCGTTGACGGACGGCATCAACGTCTACCAGATCGACGCGCCGTGCAGCGGCGTCAAGATGCTCACGTCCGCTCTCGTGATGGGCGCGGCGCTTTCCGTGCTCCTGCGATTGCGGCCGCGCGCAACGCTCGCACTCGTGGCCGCCGCGGGGGTCATCGCCGTGTTGGGCAACGCGCACCGCGCCGCGACGCTCTTCGTGATCGGCGCGCCCGATACGGAAGCGCACGCCGTCATCGGCGTCATCGTGTTCGCCGAATGCGCCGCCGTGCTGGTCGGGCTTGGCGCCTATATGAAGCGGCGCGAACTACGCAGGGGGCAGGGACCGCGGCGCGCGAGTCCTTCTTCGGCGGCGGGGCCGCGAACGCTTGGCCTGCTTGGTGTGGCGTGCGTTTTGGCGTCGATCGCTCCGCTCCTCGCGTTCCCAGTTTCGGACGCGCGCGCGGCCACGGACATGCGCGTGAACTGGCCGGACACTTGGCAGGGGCACGCGCTCCACCCGTTGCCGCTGTCCGAAGCTGTGCAAAAGCACCTGCGCGGTTTTCCGGGGCAATGGGCGCAGTTCACCGTCGAGGGCACGGGGCAGACGCTCTTGCTCCGGACGTGCACAGCCGCGACGCGCGACCTTCACTCCGCGGAGAACTGCTACCTCGCCATGGGTGGCCGCTGCGAGGCCCTGCCTTCGGTGCGCGATACTGACGGCCACGTGTGGAGCCGCTTCCGGTACGTGCCGCCAACGGGCGGCCGCCTGGAGGTCCAGCAATGCTACTTCAGCGTCTCCGGTGAGTCCAGCGGCGGCGCGCTCGAAGATTGGATTCGGGGCGCACCTTCGTGGCCCGATATCAGTGCTTGGTACTGGGCCGCGGCGCGGCCGGGATCTCCAGTGCGCACGACCCTCGCCGTCACCGTGGCGGAGTGATGGCATCACGACAAGGAGCCGCAGATGAACGCCAAGAGCTTGAGGGTCATAACGCTGATTTTGGGGGCGGCATCCCTTTTCTGTTTAGCCGCTTACTTCCTGGCGCTTGATGATATCTTCGACGACTACGCGAGCCCCGCGCTGATCCAGGAGTACCTCACAAGGTCGCGAGTGGATCTGCCTGACTGGACCGCCTGTCCATTGGAGTGGCGGATTGTGAGGCTGGGCTTCTGGCCCATGGCCGCGTTTCACGTCGTGGCTTTGGTTGGATTGCTCCGCAGGAAGCAGGCAACGTAGAACCCCCCTCTTCAGTCTTTCACGCGAGGGCGCCAACCGCGGATGAGCAGGTCTTCAACTGCCCTTGGCCTCGACAAAGCACGCCCGCACCTTTGCCGGCTTGTATCCGGCGCTGACACAGCAGGTCGGTGACAAGGCAGCCTCACAGTGGATTCGTGGTGGCCGAACAAAAAAAGCGCCAAGGATCTTGTCGTGAGGTCCTTGGCGCTCAGTTTCTTAGATGGCGGGGACGACGAGACTCGAACTCGCGACCTCTGCCGTGACAGGGCAGCGTTCTAACCAACTGAACTACGCCCCCGCGCTTGGGGTTGTCTGGTGGCCTTCTCGTCACCAGCAACGGGAACAGAATATAGCATGCGCCAGAGAACGAAGTCAAATAGGTTGAGGCGGTGGGGAACGCCGGGGGTCTCCTAAATTGGCTAGTGCGTCTGGTCTTCCAGTGGCGTTCCGCGAGACGCGATCTTGGTTTGCATCTCAGGGGTCAGTTGCTTGAGCAACTCCGCATTGTAGGCATGCGAGGTCGTGTCATCAAGCGCGAGCGTGCCGTAAGTCCTCGCCGCGCCGATGGCATACCCGCGCGATTTCCCTTCGGGCGTTCCCTCTTCCACGATGGGATCGACGTTTGTCACGAAGATAGAAATGGTGTTGTCGCGATTGCGGCGGATATCGAAGGTGCGGAACTGCTGGGGGAAGTCCCTCAACGAGGAGTTTTCCACCTCCCAGAAGCCGCGTTCCGGATGGGCCGGGTCTGGTGACGGCTGCGGCGTGACCGTATTCTTGTGCCGGTGCCCCGCGATCACCATGAGAAGATTCGGATAGTTGCTCAGCGTGGCGATCAACTCTTCATCGGTTAGATAGGAGTCTTCATAGAACTGCGGGTCGGGTTCCGTGTCGAAAAGGTCCTTTTGCGGATTGATGGGGATATGGGTTGCCACGATCATGAGCTGGTCCGCATCCTGGCCTTCCTGAAGCTCGGCCGTCAGCCAGTTGTAGCGCTCCTCATCGATCCAGCCGGAGCCGTAGAATGCCGGACCTCCCGTGTCGCTGGTCAGTTTGCAGGTATCGTCGAGCACGATGACCTTGAGCGGCAGATCCGATTTCGGCTCGAACGTATAGCAGGCGAAATCCTCATCAAGGTTGCTCTGCGTGAACCCGTGGCCCACCGGAGTCGAAGTGGTGTCGAACATCGCTTCCATGAAGCCGGCGGTCGTTGAGTCATCCGTGGAGACGGAATGGCGGTTCTCATCGGGGGCGACGGTCGGAGGTGTCGTGAAGTTGGAGGCCAGTCCACCCTTGATCACATCGCCATAGACGGTCGTGCCATCGACTACGCCCACATACATGCCGGTAGACTCTGTAACGAGGGGATCAAAGGGGTTCGTACCCATATTGAGGACTTCACTTCCGATCAGGGCATCCCGAACTTTTTGAGTCGGGAACCCTACACCCATCCAGTATTGATCGTGATTGCCGATCACCGCATACCAGGGGATGCGAGGGTCGAGTCCGGCCGCTTGGAAGGGTTTCTGGTAGTCAATGGTGTCGGCGCCGAGATGAGCGCCGGAACTGGGGGTAATGTTCTCTCCGTCGAGAACGTCAATGAACCACCGAATCTCGTTGTACTGAGAGCAGTTGCCCAGATCGCCGAGCGCCATGCCGAAATCGAATGGCGTCCCGCAATGGAGCGTGTTGATGGTCTTGACGGCGGCATTGAGGACGTGCGTAGAGGAAAGGGCGACCGGCGAATAGGCTTGAGAGAGAAGGCTCGCCGTTCCAAAAGGCGCGTTCCATCCGAAGTAAAGAACTTGCGCGGGAGACTCCTTATCCGTGATGTGAATGTCGCTCAGGGTAAAAAAGGACAGAAGCCGCGCCCTGTTGGGCGAACCGGTATAGCCTGTGGGCATGAGGTCGAACCTCCGCCCTTCATCCTCACCAGCCCGCATTTTCCAGTCGCTATAACCGTAGACTTCATATTCGGGAACGTAGGAGGGCGGAATCTCGGGTGTGCCCTCCGGCACCGCGACTGGGTGGACCGTCTGCTGGCGCGTCGTCAGTTGCATGAACATCGGATTGCAGCCGTTTCCGCACAGCGGAATCACGGACAGCACCAAAATGCTGATGCCTAGGACTGAAAAAAGCCTTCCCCTTCGGCTGTCTGAGATCATACGTATCCCCTTTCCCCTTTTGGAATTGCCAGGATTTGGCTGTACCTCTCTATGGATAGGGACGAGAGCATTCGCCTCGCGGCGTTTGTGTCGTAGCGGGTAAGGCTACCCCCGTGGCAACGAAATTCGTGATTCCCCCCTGAGGCCCGCCTGCTTCCTATACAGGCTCCCCCTTTGATAATCATACCCGTATTCCCCGATTTCGTCAATACAAATTCTACTTTCTCGCCTCTTTCTGGTTTGTCCGCCGCCTGCAGCATCCATCGCAAGCGCACCCCCGCAAACGTCTTGGATGCGCAATGGGTCTTCCCGTTGGGGGCACGTCATTTGCCTACTCCATACTGTACGTCCAGTTGCCCAGTCGCTTCTTCCATCGTTGACAACAGATTCCTATGACGCTAGCATGTTCCGTGGAGGGTCACCATGCGACAAGCGGGGATGGCGTGTGTGCTGATTGTCCTCGCCGCGAGTGTCAGCGCGGCGCAAGGGGTCAAGGCCACGGTCCTGGCCGGGGCCGGCGGCTACCTGCGCAGCGACTGCATCACGCCGGTCATGGTTATCCTGGAAAACGAGGACCGCGACCGGGAGGGCGAACTGGAAGTCTCCCTCGAGTACCTGGGAAGTCCTGTTGGGAGCGCCTTCACCCGGGTGAATCTGCCGTCGACGTCACGCAAAGCGGTGTTCGTCTACGTGCCAGGCTCGCCTGAACTGGTCGAGCGAGTGCGCGTTCAATACCGCACAACGCGCGGTCAAACGCTCCTTGATTACACGGAAGCCCTGAATCCTTCAGCGGCGGCTGTGCCGGTCATCGGATCGATTGGGCGGGTCCCCTCTTCCCTGCCGCCCGCCGAGAATCCGGACAAGAGCAGCCGCTACATCCATCTCACGCTGACGCCGGACCAGTTGCCGGATCGCTGCGATGGACTCCTCATGTACGACGCGTTCATTTTGAGTCCCGCACCGGATACCCCGCTGTCGAGGTATCAAGTGAATGCGCTTCACGAGTGGGTGTTGCGCGGTGGCGTGCTCATTGTCGATGCGTCGCGGCGCACCGATAGTCTCATGAACGGTATGCTCCCGGAACTGCTTCCGTTCCGGCCGCAAGGCGCGGATCAGAAGTCGTTTACCATTTTCGGCGAGGACATGCCGTACGCTCACGGAGACGTGTCGCGCGGGGAGGTGCTTATTGAGTCCGATGGCGTTCCGCTGGTTGTGCGGCGCAATGTGGGCCTCGGGTCGGTGGTCTGTTTCGCGGTAGAACCCAACAGCCCGGTCTGGAGGAAGTGGGAAGGGCACGCGGACCTGTGGCCGCGGATCCTTGCCTTCCTGAACGATGTCTCGCGATCCGATACCTTGCCATACATGCGCGGCCAGGAAGACCGAAAGGTATTCTTGCGAAGTCTCGTTCAGACGAATCGCAGGGCTGGATTGCGGCTTGGGCTCGTCATTCTGCTGATCGCGCTATACGCGGTTCTTGTCGGGCCGGTGGACTATTGGCTGGTGCGGAAGCTCGGCGCGCCGCGGCTGACCTTCATCACGTTTCCCGCCATGGTGGCCGTGTTTACGCTCCTTTCGTGGTTCGGGGCGAAGGCGTGGGTGGGCGGCGATATGGCCCTCACCGCGCGCGAACGCGTGCTGTACGTGCCGGATGAGAACGCCCTCTTGCGCTTCCACATCGCGGCGTTGTTCGTCCCGATGATCGGTGACTACAAGGTCGAGCATGAGAGCGGCGGCCTTGTGCAGCCGCTTCGGGCGTCTTTCACGTCCCCGTTCGAGTTCGTTTCACCCCGGCTTGACGTTGATTCAGGGGCCATCACGCAACGCATACCCGGTTGGCAGGAACGCGTCTTCTATTCGACCGACACGTTGCCGGTCGAGGCCGGGGGCTTGTCGTTGACCGTGGAACCGGATGGCAAGGCCGTGCGTGTGGTGAAATCCGGAAACCATCGTCTCGTCGACGCTCGGATTCTCTATGGCGAAGACGTGTGGTTCGTGGACCTTCCGTCCAGCGATACGGTGGTGTCTTTGGGTGCTCCTTCCCAGCGTCGTCCGCATTTGTCTTGGGGAGGTTCCTTTCAGACTTTCACGGAATTGGGAAGGAGCACGGATGACTGGGGCCGCGCATCCGAATGGCGGGAGTTCCATGTGGAGGATGCCCTGTCACGCGGCGCGCTCCTCCTGATTGCCGAAGACCGCGAAGTGAAGCCCTCCGGATTCTCCGTTGATGGTAGTCCGAGGCCGGAACTCGCGCAATGCACGGTCATGGCTATCACCTATCCCGTGCAGGAGGGTCACACTGTGGCGTTCGGCGAACCGGACACCGCTGAGAAGGAAACACCGTAATGGCCAATGCAATCTCCATCGCCAACCTCAGCAAACGCTACGGACAGACACAGGCGCTTTCGGGCCTTTCTCTGGAGGTGTCCGCGGGCGATGTGTGCGGCCTGCTCGGCCCGAATGGCGCGGGGAAGACAACGACCATGCGCATCCTCGCCACGTTGCTGAGACCGGACATTGGCATCGCGAGCGTACTCGGCCACAACGTTGTGTCCAACCCCGCGGCGGTCCGCCCGCTGATCGGTTACATGCCGGATTCCAGTGGGGCATACCGCGACATGGAGGTTGCGGAGTATCTCGAGTTCTTTGCCGCCGCCTACGACATCCCCGAGGCCCAGCGCGCGCGCATTGTGGACGACTGCATCGCCCTGACCGGGTTGATGGAGAAGCGCGACGCGCTGATCGATGGCCTTTCGCGCGGCATGCAGCAGCGCCTGGGACTGGCCCGCTGTCTCATCCACGATCCGCAGGTACTGATTCTGGACGAGCCCGCTTCGGGTCTCGACCCGCGCGCGCGCATCGAGGTGCTCGAAGTGCTGCGGACCTTGGGCCAGATGGGGAAGACGGTCCTGATCTCGTCGCATATCCTCTCCGAACTGCGCCACCTTTGCAATACGATCTGCATCATCGATCGCGGCAGACTGCTCTACTTCGGCACCATCGATGAGGCGTTGAAGCAGGCGCGCACCGCGCACCGTCTCGAAATCCGCTTGACGGGCCGCCCCGACGCCGCGCGCGATATGCTCGCCGGTCTGGACGGCGTGCGCAAGGCCGAGGTGCTGGACTCGCACGTCTCCATCGAACTCCACGACGGCATCGAGGATTTCAGCTTCGTCGCATCGAGGCTGGTCGAAGCCGGATTCGGCGTGCTCACGATCAAGGAAGAGGAGATCCTTCTCGAAGACGCGTTTCTGCGCCTCACCGACGACGCCCAACAGGCAACGCACATGCCGCCACCCGTGCCGTCGGCACCGCCGGACCGCGGTTAGCATGCGCCTTCCCCTGGCCAGACTCGAACTCACCCGCACCGGCCGGAACAAGAATATGTACCGGCTGCGGCTCGCCGTGCCCGCCTTCTGCGCGGCGCTACTTTGGCTCACATGGGAGTTCGGAACCTCCAGACGAACGGATCCTGAGGCATCGGCGGCATTCTGCAACAATCTCATCACCAATGCCGTCTACGCGTTCCAGCTCTTTGTTGCGTTTCTGTACACACCTCTCCTTGCGTCGGAGACGATCGCAAAGGAGAAACAAGAGCGCACGCTACCCTTGCTGCTCATGACGGGTGCCAGAGAAGCGGATGTTATCGTAGCCAAGGGTTTGAGCGTCTTCTTGCAAGCGGAGATTCTGATCTTCGGCTGCCTTCCTTTGCAGACGTTCAACACGTTCTTTGGCGGTTTGACTCTTGAGATGGTACTTGGACAGCAGATCGTGTTGGCGGCGGTTTGTGTTTTGCTCACCAGCCTTGGCTTGTTGTGCTCGGCCGTCTCGTTCCGTCCCATGGATGCCCTGACACTCACCCTTGGCGGAGAGGCTCTGTGGCTCGCAACAGGCGCTTTGCTGGATGCCACGACGCTTGGGACGCTGGGATGGGGTCCCGCATTCGCGCTCAGCGCTGTGAACGCTACCTATGAACCATCGTTCTCCTGGTCCGGCCTGAGTGTCGTCACGTTCTCTTCGCTGGTACTCGCCATCTCACTTTGCGCATGCGCGCTGTACGCCCTGCGGCGAACCGCCCACGTGCGCGAGCCGCGGCGTGTCACGCGCCGCCGCGACTTCGCCTCGATGAAGACTCTCGATCGTTTCCCATGGCTTAGACAAGACCCCATCGGCAGGCTCTATGCCGCGAATGTCTCCACAGGCGGGGGTATCATCCATCGCTGGCCTTGGTGGATATGCGTCCTGGTTGTCAGTTGTGTTCTTGCCTCTCCGTGGCCGGTGCCTCTCTGGCCCGTCATTGTCCTTTTGATCATCTACGATGTCTCCAGTTCCCTGTCGTCCACGCATGAGGATGGCAGCATGGAATTGCTTTTCGTTACGAGTATCAGCGAGAAGGGACTTGTTCGCGCCATCTATCGCACTCACCTTCGGCGTGCGTGCGTCTTTCTTCCATCGCTGTTTCTCGCAAGCTTCGTTGTGGTTGGGCCGGGACGAATGCAGCCGATGGCCGGATTGCCCGAAGTGCTGCCATGGGGAATCCGCTACGCGGCGAATGGAGTGATTGCTTCGGTCGAGGCGTGGCTTGAAGCGATCGCTTACGTAAGCCTGGGTTGCCTTTGCGTCTCGCAGTACGGGCACATTGCCCGCCAAGCCTTGTATGCTCTGGGCTGGCTATTTGGCTTACATGTTCTCGCCGGACTTGCATCAGTAGTTATGTCCGCCCTTGTCGCCATCGCTATCGAGTCGGGCGCGCGAACGGATATTTTCAATTCCTACTTGTTCACTCCAGGAAACGTTGTCGCGAAGATCTCCTATTTTTTTGTGCTCGTCATGATGAGCCGGAACTGGTACGCGATCTTTCAGCGTGCCGTTGAAAAGCGTTGGCGCGTGGGCGAGCCTCTTGCCGAGCGAAGCATGTCAAGACTGCGGGCCCTCTTTCTGGAGTCCGCGTGATGCACCTCCCCTTGGCACATCTCGAGTTGACCCGCGCGGCGCGACACAAAAGCATTCACTGGCTGCGGTTTGTCGCGCCCACGGTTTGCGGTGCAGCCCTGTTGCTCGCATGGTTTTTCATGTCCATGGGCGGGTCGACGCTATACGAGACCGTGAACATTGCGGGGAGTTTCCTCACGAACACCGTATTCGGCTTTCTCCTGTTTACCGTCTGCGTGCTGACTCCGCTGTTTGCCTCCAGCACCATTGCCGCGGAGAAGCAGGAACGATCACTCGGATTATTGCTTCTCACCAACATCCGGGGAAGGGACCTGTTCATCGCGAAGGCGTTGACGGTCTTCCTGCAAGTGGAACTGCTCGTCCTCGGCTGTCTTCCGCTGCAGGCGATCGCTTCGTTCTTGGGCGGGCTTTCGCTCCAGATGCTGATAGGCCAGCAGATCGCGGCTGCATCGCTCTGCCTCGTCGTAGCGTCCTTGGGACTGCTCTGCTCGTCGTTCGCATCGCG
>JADLGB010000259.1 GCA_020849535.1 Candidatus Hydrogenedentota bacterium | reverse complement strand
GATCCCAGATTCGGCTGTGGCAGATGCGCTTCACATCGCTGTTGCGGCGGTGAATGGTGCCGACTATCTTCTCACCTGGAACTGTAAGCACTTGGCAAATGCCGTGCATCGCTCTCAAATCGAAGCATTGGTCGAGAAAAGTGGCTACGGGTGTCCTATCATTTGTACGCCTGAGGAACTCATGGAGGACTAGCCATGCGTGACGATCCGATTGTCGAAGAAGTTCGGCGAATCCGTGAGGAATACGCCAGACAATTTGGCTATGACCTGCGCGCTATGGCGGAGAATCTGCGCATACGCGAACGGGAGCACCGAGACCGTCTGGTGACATTTCCTCCTAAACCGCCTCGGCGGCGGGACAGCGCATAGCCAAGCAGGCTGGTTTCTGAGGAGATTCGGGTGAATATCGCTTCGCGCGGATGCAGCGCCAAACCAATGCGATGACCGACAGAGGCGCGGCACCGACATTACGGCGCTTCATCGCCATATGCCGTGCTCGCGAGACGATAGGCGTCTTGCGCCGCCACAAGAGCGTCCTTCCATGTGGTGCCGGCCTCGAGCAGTTGGCCCGCGGCTTCCGCTTTCAACGGTTCTGCAAAAAGATACCCCTGCCCGTAGTCGCACTGATGGCGGCAGAGAACGCTCAGTTGCTCGTCGTTCTCAATACCTTCTGCAATGACGCTCATCCGCAGGTTCTGGGCCAGCATCAGAATGGTCTTCACAATGAGCAGGTTCTCTGTGGCCGTATGCATCTCCCTGACGAAGATCTGGTCAATCTTCAGATTATTAAGCGGAAAACGGTGCAGATAGCTCAGCGAAGAATACCCGGTCCCGAAATCATCGATGGAAAGCTGAATCCCCTGCGCTCGGAACTTGAGCAGGGTGCTGGTGACGTGTTCGACGTTCTCGACCACGGCGCTTTCGGTAATCTCCAACTTCAGGTGCCGCGGGCTCAACTCCGTTTCGCGCAGGGTTTGTTCGATGCTCTCCAGCAGATCCGGACGCGCAAACTCCTTCACCGAAAGGTTGATGCTGATAGAGAGATTCTCGGCATAGGGGTACTGCAACTGCCAGACTCGGGTCTGCGCGCACGCGATCCGGAACATCATCTCCCCGATGGAGAGAATCATGCCCGTCTCTTCGGCGATGGGAATGAATCGCGCGGGGGAAATCACCCCGCGCACAGGGTGATTCCAGCGCACAAGCGCCTCAAACGCCTCGATTCGGCCTGATTTCAGGGAGACAATCGGCTGGTAGTAGACGCAGAATTCCTGGCGTTCAATCGCGCGGCGCAAATCGGTCTCCAGCTCCAGGCGTTCTATGGCGCGCGAATGCATGTCCAAATCGAAAACCTCATAACAGGCCTTTCCACGTCCCTTGGCCCGGTACATGGCGGTGTCCGCATTTCTCAGGAATTCTTCGGGGTTGTCGTAACCGGCCGCGCTCACGGCAATCCCGATACTCACCGTAGTGAACACCTCGTGCTCTTCAATTTGGAAAGGACGCTTCAGGAGTTCCAGGATTCGCTCAGCCACCCGCGAAGCGTCAGCCGGATCCCGAATGCCATCCAGCAAGACCACAAATTCATCCCCCCCGAAACGCGCCACGGTACCCTCGAAACGCGAGACCGTATCGCTGGCCCTCAAGGCGGCAGCGAGAATATCCGCAAACGCCTTGAGAAGCTTATCGCCGACGACGTGACCCAGCCCATCGTTGACGACCTTGAAGCGGTCCAGGTCCAGGAAGAGCACGGCGAACAAGTATCCCTGATTTCGCAGGGAATGCCGCAGCGCCTGGCTCAATCGATCCAGGAACAGGGCCCGGTTGGGAAGACCCGTGAGGGCATCATGAAAAGCCTGGTGTGCAAGCTGTTCTTCCACTCGCTTGCGCGGCGTGATGTCCGTCTGCGAACCGGCGATCCGCACGGGCCGCCCTTCGCCGTCGCGGACAGCGAGACCTCTGCACAATACCCACAAATAGGTGCCATCTTTGTGAAGGACGCGATACTCGGCCTCGAAGTGGTCGGATTCTCCCTTCAGGTGTGCATCAAGCGATGCCTGGACGTAAGACCGGTCCTCTTCATAGATGAGCGTGAGCCAGGTATTGGGGTCGTCCCCGAAGTCTTCATCCGAGTAGCCCAACATCGATTTCCAGCGGGGGGCCAGGTAGATGGTGCCCTTCAGCAGATCCCAGTCCCACAACCCGTCATTGGCGCCATCCACGGCCGCCGCAAAACGCTCCTCGCTCTTGCGCAAAGCCTCCTCCGCTTCGCGCTGGAGCCTGCGATCCTCATCGAGGAGTTCGAGCATATGGTCGAATTCATGGGCCAGCACACCGATGTCGTCCTTCCGATTCATGCACAGACGGACCGACAGGTCGTTGGACTGCGCGACGTCAGTCGCGTGTCGCGTGAGCCGGGCGAGAGGCGTCGTCACACCGCGCCGGAAGATCGCGATCAACGCAACCATGGCCGCTGCCCCCAAGCCTATCTGCGCCAGCAAACCGGACTGTAGGGCCTCGTAAATCCGCGCGCGAACGTCCCGCTGTATGTCGGTCTGGAGCAGCAGCGCGGGAGTCCCATCCATCCCCGGAAACCGCCCATAGGCCCGCATAACGGAGGGGGAAACGGAAACCACATCGGCAGAGACGCCGCGAGAATTGAGCCTTCCAAGCGCGTCCCGCGCGTCGGGTGGGAGTGCCGGGTCCGTCGCCGCCCAACACTGGAAGGCCACTCCCGACTGACGCGACAGGACACGCAGCAGCCGTTCATCGAGGCACTGCCCAGCGACGACCCATCCCCGGGCAGACACGTCACCGGGGACGGGAACCGCGGAAAGGAGTACCGCCGAGCTGTTTGCAGGGATGATCCCCTTGGCCCCTTCGCCCGGAAAAGACCGCCACTCGAGGCCGGCAACGTCAGCCGTTATGTCCGTGCTTGCGGCTGCCTGCCTGCCACCGGAAGCGCGAACAGCCCCGCAGCGCACACTCCGGTCCGCCCCCAGAACGCAGGCAAATCCAAGCGCGTTTGCGTCCACCGCATTTCGAAGGAATTCGATTGCCTCCACCGGCGGGTCCGCGCTACCGCAACTGGCAGCCACATCGGAGCGGGCTGACCATTCCTCGGCAAAGGCTTGAAGGTCCCCAAGCTGCCGGTTTAGCGTGTCGATGCACCGTATCATGCCCCGCGCGGCTACCTCTTCCTCCAGAGGATTCAACTGGTCCAGAAGCAGATAGCGTTGCAGGCCATATCCAAGGCCAAGCAGAATGGCGATGGCGACTACGAGAACCAGTTCAACCTTGACGCGCAGAGACATGTGGCTCCCTCATTGGAAGCCGACCTTGACACCCCCGACACCCAAACTGGCACGCGCACCACCACAAGAAGAAACAGCCAAGTCGTTCCCAGCGATGCTAGACTGACACTCAAATGGGCTTTTGTCAATGGGAATCGGTGGGATATCGCAGTTAGTTGAACCGCCGCCAAACGCGAAGCATGCGCTCCGAGATACTTTCCCAGCCCGTGGGGAAGGGCTCCGCGCCCAGCAGGCGGGCAAAGTCTCGGTAGAGCCGCTCGCGAGGGTGTTTGTATGACAGGCTCCCAATAACCAGATTGCGCGCTAGGTTCTTGGGCATGTCTTTCCACGCGTTCACGTCCGCCTCCCGGACTCCTGTCCAATCCGCGTAGGCGTTCGTAGTGTCCCATCGCTTGCCTGTGCGATTGGTTTCCAGGTACAGCAACATGCGCGACCAGGACCGCGCCATTTCGTGGAGTTGTTGGACACTGGGCGGGCCCTGGGTCACGCGGTCGGGTAAGGATCGGAAAACCAGGGACTCCTCGTAGGCCGCGCGAATGTCCAAATTCCGCAGTTCCTCATGCGCCTCGCAAAGTCCAGCGAAGACGGTCTCACGCCCGGCATAGGGCGTTTGGTACTTCTGATGGATCATCAACGCCGTGTCCCCCAAGGCCTGCGCGCACTTGAAGAAATTTCGGCGAACGAAATCGTCATCCTCTCGCGGGGCCACCCCCGCGGCAATGCGCAGCGCGAATAGCAGGCCCGCCCCACGATTGAGCATCAGGCGAAGCGCTTCGGTGAGGGGCAGCGGTTTCAACAAGATGTCCGGGGCATTGGCGCGGATAACGTCCGGCGGGCCAAACAACACAATATGCCCCAGCAGCACATCCTGCCACATCATGTAATGAGGCCACGCCTTAACCTGTTCGATCGTCTGTGGACGGCTCATGTCCACATGGATGCCAAACAGTTTCTCTCGCCACGCCGCTTGTATCGTCTCGAGTGGCCCCCGCGGAACTACGGCGGGATTACGCACCACCAGGACCAGGTCCAGATCGTTGTACGGCCGCTCCTGGCCGTCCACGACGACAACGCCGCCCTCGCCGCGGCCATACCCGCCACCCAGAACGACCGCGACCAGGTTGTCGCGCAAGACCTCCGCAATATCGCGCGTGAGCGCGGCCAGTTGTTCATCCAGCCACGTCTTAAATGCAGGTGAGCCATGCTGTGTGTACGTCATGCTGCTGCCTACCATCGCGTCCACGTTCTGCCCCAAGGTGCCGCGTGCGGGCTAGCCCTTTTCCTGCCCCGCCATCGACCTGGGATCCCGCTCAGTGTGGTGGTTTAAGACAACCTGCTGGCCGTACGAAGCATCACGGTCCCCCGACCTCCGGCGCTGATCTCCGTGAAGGAACCCTTTGCGGAACGCCCATTGCTCAACGATTCTCCGAGCTGGGATGCCGAAGAGTCCGAGGATATCGCCATCCGCCAGATAGTGGCGTGCGTCCCGCGCCATCGCCCCCGCGGCCATGGCCGCGGCCCTCACCAGGGTCATCGGCTCGTCCCCGAAGAACGCATCCGCCTCGCCCTCTACAAAACGCCGGGCATACAGTTCCTTGAGGTTGTAGTTGTGGGAATGCATGACCACGGATTCAGGCACATAGAGAACCCTGTAACCTTCCTTCAGGGCCCAGGCCGCCCACTCCTGATCCTCGGAGGCCCAGGCGTCTGAGTAGAAATGATGCTTCTCCCAGAGCGAACGGCGAAACGCCGCAAAGGGAAACGACATGCGAATCCAATTCGGCGCAGGACCGCGGTCTGGAAAGCTCGACGCGTAGTCCCGGCGAACCCAGGGCAACGCGTCATGCCTCGGTACTTGCCGCGCGTAGGTCGCCGCAACGGAGTCATCCTCAAACGGCTTCAGCAACTCGCTTAGCGCATCTGGTTTCTGCGGGATAGCGTCTGAGTTCTGCACGACGATTATCTCGCTCTCAATTTGCTCGACCGCCGAGTTCAGCACCACCCCCGGAAAATACGACTTAGCTTCGATCTCCATCAGGCGGCACGGGTATTGACCGACAATCTCCAGTGTCTTGTCCTTCGAGCCGGAGTCGACAACCATAAGCTCGAAGTCCTTAAACGATTGCATGAAAAGACCTTGAAGAGCTTCTCCAATTACCCAGTCCGAGTTCTTGGATCGCATCAGCACTGTCACCGGCTTTGCACTCATCGAATAGCTCTCTTGGTGTGTGAACCTTGCCGCCAATCCTGGCAGGTGCGAAGTATATCTGCCACGGTGTCTGTGAACAAATACTTGCGATGGTCCATGGCCAGAACCGCAGTCCCCAAGTGCGCTTCCGCCAGTACGAGACGCTGGAGAAAGCGTGCATCCTTGCCCGAGGTTTATTGTGATAAGATACTGCGATTTAGTATAAATGCGTTGGAAATGCTGCCGGTGCCTTGGTCTGATGAGGACAACAGTGACTCAAGGGTGGTCATAGAGTGCGCTCCCACTGGTTCCCATGCCGCACTAGGCGGTTGCAGGGACAGGCCTGCATCGAGATTAACTATTGACATGTTAATAGGTTACGCAAACCTTTTCCACTATTGCACTTGTGGCATAGGTCTTGCTCTCCTTTAGGAACAGGTGGCGAACCTTCGGGGCCTGTGGAATGTATCTCGCAAACGCTCCGGCCCGCGTGGCCGTGCCACCCGGAGATTGCTTCAGGTCTAACGTCGACTCGCATTGCCACAGGAACGCCTCACGTCCAAATACGCTGCAATCGTGTGGCGCCCTCGCGGCACATTGGACTGTATCGGAATGCCACAACAAGAAAGGACAGGAATGAAATCGGATGCTTCGCGCTTGTGTCTGGTAACAGGAGGTGCCGGCTTCATCGGTTCCCATACGGTGGATGCCCTGCTCGCGCGCGGGTACTCGGTCCGGATCTTGGATTGTCTGCAGTCGCGCGTTCATCCCAAGGGCAAACCTTCCTACCTCCCCGCCGAGGTGGACTTCATGCTCGGCGATGTCTCGAACCCCGACGATCTGGACCGCGCCCTTCAGGGGGTCCGGTACGTGTATCACTTGGCCGCCTACCAGGACTACCTCCCGGATTTCAGCACCTTCTTTCATGTCAACACCGAAAGCACCGCGTTGCTGTACGAATTGATCGTCGGAAAGCATTATCCGGTGGAGAAGGTGGTGGTGGCCTCATCGCAGGCTGTGTACGGCGAAGGGCACTACAATTGCCGGTCGTGCGGCACCGTGTACCCGGACATCCGCAGCGAGGCACAACTTCAAACCGGGCAATGGGAACCGCCCTGCCCCGGTTGCGGCGGATCGATTAAGTGGACGCCTACCGCCGAAACGGCCGTCAATCCGCGCAACCAGTACGCGATCTCGAAATATGCGCAGGAGATGATCGCCATCGCCCTCGGGAAACGCTACGGCATTCCCACGGTAGGCATGCGCTACTCGATCGTCCAAGGGCCCCGGCAGTCCTTCTACAACGCCTATTCCGGAGCCTGCCGTATCTTCTGCCTCAGCATGTATTTCGATCAGTCTCCGGTGGTGTATGAAGACGGCCAGCAAATGCGTGACTATGTCAACATTCACGACGTGGTCGCCGCGAACCTCCTGGTCCTGGAAGATCCAAAGGCGGACTACGAGGTCTTCAACGTCGGAGGAGGCCGCGGCTACACCGTTGTGGAATTTGCCGAAACAGTCGCCAGGGTCTTCGGCAAGCAAATCGCTCCCAAGATTCCCGGCGTATATCGCTTCGGCGACACGAGGCACATTGTCTCCGATGTTGCCAAGCTGAGGGCCCTGGGCTGGAAACCACAGCGCACCCCGGAGGATAGCGTTGGGGAGTACGTGAACTGGCTGAAGGCGCAAGACAACGTCGAGGACATTCTCGATTACGTGAACCGTCACATGAAGCAGCTTAACGTGATCCGGGAAGTGAAAGGATAGTCCATGCGCGCCATCGTCCTTGCGGCAGGTCTCGGCACGCGCATGCGGCCTCTCACCGATCGCACTCCAAAGTGTCTGTTGCCGATACAGGGTCAGCCCCAGCTTGCATATTGGTTCTACCTGCTCCATCACTACGGGGTGGACAAGGTGCTGGTGAACACGCATTACCTTCACGAGCAGGTGAACGCCTACGTGGAAACCACCGACCTGCCTGTGGATGTGACGCTGGTCCACGAGCCGGTTCTCCTGGGAAGCGCGGGCACGGTCAAAGCGAACCGCGCCTTCGTCGAAGAGGAAGACGCCTTCTTTATCGCCTACGGAGACACGCTGATGGATGCCGACCTTGGAGCCCTGCTGGATTGGCACGAGTCTCATCGGCAACCAGCCACGATCGGCCTGTTTCGCTCGCCGACTCCCAGCGCATGCGGTATCGTGGAATTGGACGATAACGGGATAGTAATCGGCTTCGAAGAAAAGCCGCGCGTTCCTAAATCCAATCTCGCGTTCGCAGGCATCGCCGTGGGAACCCCAGCCCTGTTCGACTACATACCCGATGAGGTGCCCTGCGATATGGGATCGCAAGTTTTTGGCCGGATGGCCGGGCGCATGGCAGGATGGGAGTTGCGGGACGCGTATCTCCGCGACATCGGAACGCCCGACAGCTACGCGCGCGCGCAAGAGGAAGTCTCACAGTTGAGGGTCAAACCTGCATGATCATCACGCAAACACCGTTGCGAGTCAGCTTTGGCGGTGGAGGCACGGACCTCGCCGCCTATTACGAGGCGCGCGAGGGCTATGTCGTCAATGCGGCAATCGACAAAGCGGTTTTTGTCGTAGTCACCGAACGGTACGACGACATGATCTACGTAAACTATTCGCGCAAAGAGATGGTCGAGCACGTTGACCAGATTCAGCACGAGTTGGTCCGCGAGGCGATGCGTATTGCCGGCGTGAAGAACGGCGTGGAAGTGACCATGCTCTCCGACATCCCGTCCCAGGGTTCCGGCCTGGGTTCGTCAAGCAGCTTCACCGTCGGTCTTCTCAATGCCTTTCACCAGTACGCGCACCAGCAAGTCGGGCCTGCGCAACTGGCCGAAGAAGCTTGCGAAATCGAAATCGTCCGCTGCGGCAAGCCTATTGGCAAACAAGATCAGTACAT
Organism: Candidatus Hydrogenedentota bacterium; assembly: GCA_020849535.1. GTDB lineage: Bacteria > Hydrogenedentota > Hydrogenedentia > Hydrogenedentales > SLHB01 > JAHDWY01. The sequence continues at coordinate 393 of JADLGB010000259.1, read as the reverse complement.
TGCCGCGTTCGGAGGCGTGCACGGTTTCCGGTTCAAGAAGGATGGAAGTGTCGAGGCGGAGCGTCTCACGCCGAACGAGAGCGGCCTGCGGGAGCTGTCGGCCCGGCTTCTCCTGTTCTTCAGCGACATCACGCGCAAGGCAGACAGCATCCTGTCCGAACAACGTCAACAAACGGGGGCGAACCTGGAGTTTCTCGACGGCATCAAGGACTTGGCTTCTGAGGCGCGGCAGGCAATCGTCAACGGTGAGTTCGATCGTATCGGACAATTGTTGGACAAGAACTGGACGCTCAAGAAGCGGCTCACCGACAAGATCTCGAACAGCCGCCTGGATGAAATGCACCACTTGGCCATGGAGTCGGGTGCGAGCGGCGCCAAGATCTGCGGGGCGGG
>JADLGB010000258.1 GCA_020849535.1 Candidatus Hydrogenedentota bacterium | reverse complement strand
CCGCCGAGAATGGGCCCTACGGATAGCTCGTCGGAGGCGGCGGCAGCGGCGGAACCCGCAGCATAACGAACTGAAAACGTAACCAACGCCAAAGGGATACTGTCAACTCAAGTACTGGTCAGGACAAGTCATGGAGTTGGCGTTGCATCGCTTCCCCGCCCAGCCGCAGCAATTCCCCATTTACGCCCCCTGACATGTTGAGCCAGATGTTGCCTGAGCACACGAGTCCGTCAACATCTTCCTCCACGATATCACCCGTTTTGATGGTCACATGCATTTCGTGGCCTCCGTTCTTCCTCATTCTCCCCAAGAAGTTAATGGAAGCAAGCAATGTATTTCTATTGGGGATATATTAAATCTATGAGCCACCACGGCTATTAGCCTGTTTGGCGATATAGTCCCTTATGAACCGCTCTTGCCTTCTGTTTAAGACAATACCAGGCCGTACTGACTTGATCAGCGCCATGCCCTCCTCAAGGGAAGAAATGCGCTGGCACCGGGCCAGTAACGCGAGCGCGAACAAGCCTGTCCTGCCGTGCCCTTGGGCGCAGTGTACGAAGGTCCGGCCAGGTACCAATTGAGAAACCGCCGATTCAAGTGCCTCCGCGGAAGGGATGCCGGCATCGAGGATGGGCAAGCAGACGTAGTGCGTGGACGCACGTATCTCGGCTGGATCCTCCATTTCGGCAGTAAGATCGACATAGTTTGCAATATCAGCAGGAACCTCTGCCGGATGAAGGCGCCGGCCAAGGACTAGATTGTCGGACACCGAATCGGTCGGGTTCTCCCGGCTGAGCAAACGGACAATATGCCACAAGACCGCAGAGTAGAGCATGTAAGGAAAGTGAGCGGTCTTGCTCCAAAGCGGAATGCGTCCGTCAAACCGCTTCCCAAAAACTCGATGGTCAAGTCCGGCGTACCCAACGGCGAGCGCGAAGCAACTGAAAGCGAACCAGCAGAGAAGATACCACCAGCCGCCCAGACTAAGGGCCAGATAGGTTACAAGCCCACCGAGAACGAAGAATGTAGCTGAGTATTTCATCTTCAACAATGGTAGTTCAGGGGCAGACTACCCAATTCCGGTTATTTCTTCAATCCTGTTATCTAGTTCGAGGTCCTGGCCAGGCCGGAACCAAGCCCGCCTCGGGCGGCCTGCGGAGGACACGTATATTGAAGCCAAAGAGACGCGGTTACAAACCGCGTCTACTTTTTGCCCATTTTCAATCGCTGGAGAATTGCATTGGATCTCGGAAAGGCAGTCGAGCAACGCAACTCTATGTGCTGCCATCCTCGCGGGAGAGGGGAACATCCCAACCGCCTTGTCTTTGCCCCTGGGAATGAAAGAGAAGACAGTTTTACCGCGAAGGCGCGAAGACGCGAAGGAAGAGGAACTCAATCCGTGGCTTCGCTTCGCGGTCTTCGCGGCTTCGTAGTGAGATGATCTTGTATTGCGTTCGGCTCGGTGCTTTGGCTTCGTGCAACGTTGACGGAGTTCTCGCGACCGTGGGGAAATGGCGGACAGGAATGTCCGCCCTCCTAGCAGGTGCGAATCCATTCACTTATTCGCTCGAATATGAATAGGCGTCTTAATGTAGCGCAGGCGTCCCGCCTGCATCTTCAGAATTGCATGCGGGACGCCTGCGCTAAAAAGTCAGTGGTCTACACCGTCCACGGCGCGCGGTAGTCGCGTGTGAGCCACGCGGGGTCGCCGCCGTCCTTATCGAAGCGCATGCGCTTGGGTTTCCACTTGATGACGCTGTGGTTGTAATAGGCCTGGTTCATCAGGTGGCAACAGATGGCGCTGCGTCCGCCAACCTCTTCATTGGTGATCGGGCGCTTGCGGCTCTTGACGCACTCGACGAAGTCCATGAGGTGGTTGTCGCTGTCGTACAGCTTGATCCGGGCGTTCTTCAGATACTCGTCCTCGGCGATGCGCAGGGCGGCGGCCAGCGTGCCGTCGGCCCGGTCGCGGAAACCCGCGACCTTCTTGCCGCCGAGGTATAGCTCGAACTTGCCGCGGTTGACCTTGACCTCGCCTTCGGTGCCGAAGAATTCCGCGCCGAACCCGTCGACATGCACCACCTTCACGCCATTTGCGTAGACGAGCACCGCGCCGTTGACCGCTTTCGGATCGTCAGGCGGAATGGCTTCGACGGGCCCGCTGTCGTCCATGCCGAGTCCCCATTGCGCGATGTCGATGTGATGCGCGCCCCAGTCGCACACCATGCCGCCGCCATACTCCTTGTAGTTGCGCCAGTTGGGGAAGTGATCGTGGATGCCGCGCGGGCTAAGTTCGGAATTATAAGGCCGCATGGGTCCGGGGCCGATCCACATGTTCCAATCGAGGCCGGGTTCCATGGGCTCCTCGGGCAGATCGCAGGGGATCCCCGGAGGGCCGAAACTGCAATCGACGCGCTCGATTTTGCCGATGACTCCGTTGCGGACGAGTTCGCACGCGATGCGAAACTCGCGCATGGACCGTTGCATCGAACCCGTCTGCAGGACGCGTTTGTTGGCCTTGACCGCCTTCATCACCGCGGTGGCTTCGTGGATGTTGTGGGTCAGCGGCTTCTCGCAGTAGACGTCTTTGCCGGATTCGAGCGCGGCAATCGTGGGAATCGCGTGCCAGTGATCCGGCGTGGCGATGCACACCGCGTCGATGTCGTCGCGGTTGATGATTTCGCGGAAATCATTGCAGGCCATGCAATCCGCGGAACCCTGATCGGGGGTCTGCGCGTAGAACTCGTTCACGAACTTCTGCGCGTCCGTGCGGCGGGTCGTATCCACATCGCACACGGCCACTACCTGGCACTCTTTGAAGCGGATGAAGGTGCCGAGGAGGTGATGGCTCTGCTTGCCCATCCCGATGAAACCCATGACGATGCGGTCGTTGGGTTTGACCTCGGCGGCCCATACGTTGGATGGCAGTATAAACGGAGCGGCCGACGCCGCGGCCATGCCTTTCAAGAAAGTTCGACGATTGGTTTTCATGTGTTTGCTTCCCCTGAATCAATGCCCCGGTAACGTTCCACAGAGTATGGAACGAAACAGTCACGAATCACAAGCTGCGGCACCGCCGAACCCACTCATCCCCGGCTTCCCATACTTCCCATTCTTCCCATACCTCCCATTCTTTCTGCCCAACGATTGGACTCCCCCGCAAACCTCCAGGTACCATTGCATTCAAACGGGAAGGAATCCTCAGGAATGCTGAAACGCGTACGCCAGTTGGTTTGTTTGGGCTTCACCATTTTGGCGGCGGGCACGCCCGCCTCCGCCGCTACCTTGAGCGAGGCGGCCAGCCTCTACGAGCAAGCGCAGCAGGAGAACAAGGCCGTGAGCGAGGCGGCTATGCGCGGCGATGAAGCCACCGCCCGCCAGCACGCGCAGAAGATGACCGAATTGCTCCAGCAAGCGCGCCAGGCGTACGACACCGCAGGCGCGGCAGCCGCCGGCGATCCTGATGTCCTTGATTCCTATGCCCGGCTCTTGATCGAGATGGGCGATTACGACCTCGCGGAACAGGCCCGTCTCCGGGCCGCGGCATTGGAACCCGAAAACGCGCAGCGCTGGTTCGCACTCGGAGAGACCCAGGGTCTTCTGGACGCCCAGGGCGCGAACCGCGCCGTGCGCTCGCTACGCAAGGCGCTGTCGCTCAGCGACGACCCTGAGTCAAATTCGCGCATCCATGCGGCGCTGGGCGCCATTTTCCTGCAGGAAGGGCTTTACGCGTTATCGCGGGAATCCCTCGAAGCGGCACTGAAGGAGAAACCCGATCATATGGGCGCCGCCATCACCCTCGCCTCCATCGACGTCCGCGAGGGGAAGATTGGCGCCGCATCCGCACGGATCGACCGTCTAGGCGAGATACCCCCGGGGTCGCTCGACCTCCTGCAGCGCTCGATGAACAACGCCTTGGCCGATTTCGACCGGTCGCGCCGTTGGATGGACGACACTGCGGCCAACCACCTTGCCTACGCGAAGCTCCTGGTGCGTGCGGGCCGGATGCAGGACAGCCCGCTGCCGCTCGAACGCGCCGCGCAACTCGACCCCAACGACGTGGTTACGTGGAACCTCCTGGGATCGGTTTACCGCGGACTCGACCACGTGGAAGGTGCCCGCCGCGCATTCGAGAAGTCGTTGGCACTCAACCCCGACCAGCCCCGGACCCAGGAAGCTCTCCGCGAACTCGGCGCCAATGCGGCAACGCCGCCTGTTTCTCCGCCGGAAACGGCCCCCGCGACTCCATGACTTGGCGAAGAGGCAGGAAAAGGTGCCCGTGCGACGCAACCGGCCGGGCCGAATCAGACGAAGCGGGCGAATCGGTCCGGTCAGTCCGATTCGTCCTAAATGGTCCTCTACCTGTGTACGGGGTTCGGAAACTTGATTTAGATAAGCGACTTAGTAATAATTGATTTCCCGTTGCCGGACGTTTCATCGCAGCCGTGGAGGTCTGGTGTGCGTGAAGTCGATAATTAAGATAGGGATTGTCGTATGATCGCCGCTCTCATTCAGAATTGGCAGGCTTGCCTCACGTTGCTGGTTGTCCTCGGTGTCTTGGCCGCACTCATCCGAAACTACGCTCCCGATTCCGTGCTGCTGGCCGGTACGGTCACCCTCGCCCTGGTGGGAGTCATTACTCCCAGCGAGGCCTTTGCCGGTTTTTCCAACGAAGGCATGCTGACTGTCGCCGCCCTGTTTGTGGTGGCTGCCGGCTTGCGTGAGACCGGGGCGCTGGACACTATCGGGTCGCTCGTCCTCGGCCAAGCCCGCACTGAGCGCGGGGTCATGCTGCGACTGGCGGGAAGCGTGACCGGTATGTCCGCCTTCTTGAACAATACGCCCATCGTGGCGATGTTCATCCCTATCCTCACGCGGTGGTGCGCCAAGCACGACACGTCCCCGTCGCGCGTATTGCTTCCACTCTCGTATCTCACGATCCTCGGCGGAACCTGCACCGTGATTGGCACCAGCACCAACCTCGTCGTCAACGGGCTGCTCTCCCAGGCAATGGCTTCCGACCCCAATCACCCGGCGGACTTGATCCCCTTCAGATTGTTTGAAGTGAGCTGGGTGGGAGTGCCCTACGCCATCATCGGTGCGCTGTACCTCCTCAGCATCGGCTACCGGCTCATCCCCGTACGCAAGGACTTCCTTGAGCAGATGAGCCAGTCCGCGCGCGAGTACCTCGTCGACCTCCGTGTGGAGCCCGGTTGCAGCTTCATCGGCAAATCCCTCGAAGAGGCGGGGCTGCGCCGTCTGCGTGGCCTCTTTGTTGTGGAGATCCAACGCGGAGGGCAGATTATTTCCCCAGTCGGTCCAGACCAACGTCTCGCGGCGGGCGACGTCCTCACCTTCACGGGAGAGGTAAGTACCATCGTCGACTTGGAGCGCGAGCCCGGGCTGGTGCCCATCGCGGACGAAGGGTATGAGTCTCAGGCCCTGCGCCAGCGCGGGCGCATGTTGTGCGAAGCCGTCGTGTCGGCCACTTCCCCCGTGATCGCGAAGACCATCCGCGACTCCAACTTCCGTGCGGTATACAACGCGGCGGTGATCGCGGTGCACCGCGGAGGAGAGCGGCTTCAAGGGCGCGTCGGCGACATCGTCTTGCGCGCGGGCGACACCCTGCTCTTGCAGGCAGGCCCGCATTTTGCCGCTGCCCATCGTAACGATCCAGACTTCTATTTGGTCAGCGGTATTGAAGACTACCGTCCCCTGCGCCACGATAAAGCCGGCGTTTCCATTGCTCTACTCGCCCTCCTGGTGGCGTTGATGGCCACGCAAGTACTTAGCATCGTAGTGGCGGCCTTTGTCGTTGCGGGCCTCATGGTTCTGACACGCTGCATTCCCGTGAGCGCCGCCCGGCAGAGCCTGGACTGGCAGACCCTCATCACGATTGGCGCATCCTTTGGCCTGGGAAAGGCTCTCGAAAACTCCGGCTTGGTCCACTTCGTCGCGCGCAACGTCGTCGACCAGATGGGAGGCTGGGGGCCCATCGCCATGCTTGCGGGGATTTACCTGCTGACGAGCATCGTCACCGAGATCATCACCAACAACGCCGCGGCCGTGTTGATGTTCCCCTTCGCTGTCGCCATCGCGCACGAAGCCGGGGTCAGCCCGCGTCCTTTCGTGCTGGCTGTCATGTTCGCGGCGTCCGCCAGTTTCATGACCCCCATCGGTTACCAGACCAACCTCATGGTCTACGGCCCCGGCGGCTACCGCTTCACCGACTTCTTCCGCGTTGGCATGCCGCTCAATCTCATCCTCTGGGTTTCTGCCGTGATCCTGATCCCATTTTTCTTCCCGCTGTAGCCCATGTAGGGAGACCCTTAGGCAGAGCTTTGGGGGAGGCGTGCCATGCGCCTCAGACCACTTGGTTTTGGCTGGCTCTCGCGGTCCCTTCATTCTTGACCTAGAGACCGTATTCCGGTACTTTCACAGGTGTATCGTGGATGCGAGACGACACGAGGAAACCGGGTACGTGTTGATTTCAGAGGTCATCACAAATTGTGATCACCTCGCAATGCATTGAAAGGAAGGAGTTTACGGCGTGCTTGCCGAGAAGACCCCGACATCGGTTGACAAGGTCGCGAGCCGGATTCTGTTCATACGCGGCAAGAAGGTCCTCATTGACGCCGACCTCGCACAGTTGTACGAAGTCTCAACCGCTGCGCTGAACCAGGCCATGAGACGCAACCGAGAACGATTCCCGGAGGATTTCGTGTTCCAACTCACATCGGAGGAAAAACAGGAGGTCGTCACAAGTTGTGACCACCTCGCGCGACTCAAATACTCGCCGAATCAGCCCCACGCCTACACGGAACACGGCGCCATCATGGCCGCCAGCGTCCTCAATTCCGCGCGGGCCGTCGAGGTCAGCGTATTTGTTGTTCGCGCCTTTGTCCAGCTTCGCGAGGTCGTATCGGCTAACAAGGAAATCACCCAGAAACTCACGAAGATAGAACAACGCCTCGCGGGCCACGACCAGGAGATTCAGGCCCTCATCATCGCCTTCCGGCAACTCATGGCACCGCATGCACCACCAAAGAAGCGGCAGATTGGGTTTCGCAAGAGTGAGGACTAAGTTGCACTGACGTGCGTGTGCCAACAACCCAGAACGCCGTCAAGACCCAATTCTTGATCGCCGAGTCTATCGACGTGCTTGCGGTTATCGTGAAAAGACGGTTCGGACTGGGGATACTTACTCCGCGCTTCTTCCGTGACTCTGCGCCGCGGAATGCGGTAGCATAAGGCTCTTGTGGGAACGGGCCATTTTAGAAGGGGAGTCACGAATGAGAGCCATGCTAGGGATTGCCGCAACAATCGTTCTGGGCGCGACTGCGCCACTTGCACACGCGGACTTGGAGGTGACGAAACTTCGCTGCGAGTACCGGGTGAATCCACTGGGAATCGACGTCGCCGCGCCGCGCCTGAGCTGGGTCATCGAGTCCAAACAACGCGGCCAAGTCCAGACCGCCTACCAGATCCTCGTCGCCGATACCGAGGACGCCCTGAATGCCGATCAAGGCGTGCGCTGGGACTCGGGCAAGGTGAAATCCAACCGCACCATCCACATTCCCTACGCGGGCGCGCCGCTGAAATCTCAAGATCGCTGCTACTGGAAGGTCCGCGTGTGGGACAAAGACGGCAAGGAGTCCAAGTGGAGCAAGCCGGCCATGTGGACCATGGGACTGCTCACTCCTGCGGAGTGGAAGGGCTCCTGGATCGGCCTGGACGGCGTGGAGACCGCCACCGATCTGAGCGGTGGCAAATGGATTTGGTTTCCCGAGGGCACTCCCGCGCAGAGCGGGCCTGTAGCATCGCGCTTCTTCCGTCGTGTCATCACCCTGCCCGCGGACAGGACGCTCCGCAAAGCGTCCGCGCAGTTCGCCGCTGACAACCGCCACGCCCTCTATATCAATGGGCAGCGTGTCGACACGGGCAGCAGCTTCAAAGCGGCCGCTTATGTCGATATCACCGCGCACCTGCATCCCGGCGACAACATCGCCGCCGCGCAGGCCGACAACGAAGGCGACGCCGCCAATCCCGCCGGGCTCATCGGCATACTCCGCTTCGAGTTCACGGACGGCGAGAAGATCACCATCACCACGGACGAATCGTGGATGTCAGCCGAGGCTGCCGAGGACGAGTGGTTCGCTCAGGCGTTTGATGATTCACTGTGGAAACCCGCCATGGTCCTGGGCGAGCACGGCATGGATCCCTGGGGCAAGGTGACCACCGAAGAGGCGCGCGAACTGCCTGCCCGCTATCTGCGCCATGAATTCAACGCGGACAAGCCCATCCGGCGCGCCACCGCGTACATCTCGGGCCTCGGGCTCAGCGAACTCTACCTTAACGGCAAGAAGGTGGGGAACGACGTCCTCACGCCTTCGCTCACCGAATATACGAAGCGGACCTATTACCTCACCTACGATGTGACCGGCATGTTGCGCAAGGGCGAGAACGCGGTCGGCGTCATCCTCGGCAATGGCCGTTATTACGCGCCGCGTTCGAACGTCCCCACGGCGATGCGCACCTTCGGGTTCCCGAAGCTCATGTTTGACCTACGCATTACCTATGAAGACGGCAGCGAGGCAGTCGTTGCTTCCGGCACCGACTGGAAACTCACCGCGGAAGGCCCGGTCGGCAACAACAACGAATACGACGGCGAAGTGTACGACGCCCGCAAGGAAATGCCCGGCTGGGCCGAACCCGGTTTCGCGGACGAGTCATGGGCGGCCGCCCAGGCCGTTAGTGGTCCGGAAGGCCCGCTTGTGGCGCAGATGATTGAGCCGATTCGCGTCATCGAGACGTTGAAACCGGTCAGCGTAAAGCAAATCGAGCCCGGCAAGTTCATCTTCGACATGGGGCAGAACATGGTGGGTTGGTGCCTGTTGCGGGTCAAGGGCCCGGCGGGCACTACCGTGCGTCTGCACCATGCGGAAACGCTCAAAGACGATGGCTCCCTCTACGTCGCCAACCTGCGCGGCGCGAAATGTGAAGCGCTGTACACACTCAAGGGCGAAGGCCAGGAAGTGTATGAGCCACGCTTCACCTACTTCGGCTTCCGCTTTGTCGAGGTGACTGGTTATCCCGGCGAACCCACGCTCGACGATCTCGAGGGCAAGGTCGTGCACGATGACCTCGAGCGCATCGGCCAGTGGGCCAGCTCGAATCCGCTCCTCAATCAGATTTACAGCAACGTGCTCTGGGGCGTTCGCGGCAACTACCGCAGCATGCCCACGGACTGCCCGCAACGCGATGAACGCCAGGGCTGGCTGGGCGACCGCTCCGCCGAGTGCCGCGGCGAAAGCTATCTCCACAACATCGCCCCACTCTACAACAAGTGGCACACGGACATGCTCGATTCTCAAAAAGAGAACGGCAGCATTCCGGACGTGGCCCCCTACTACTGGCCGATCTACTCCGACAACGTGACGTGGCCCAGCAGCTACGTCATCATTCCCGGCATGCTCTTTGACCAATACGGCGATCGCAGCGCCATCGAGCAGCGCTACGAAGGCATGAAGCGCTGGATCGAAATGATGCGGGGCTTCCTCGACAAGGACATCATGCCGCGCGACACTTATGGCGATTGGTGCGTGCCGCCCGAGTCGCAGGAACTCATCCACTCGAAGGACCCGGCCCGCAAGACCTCCGGGCCGATCCTTGGCACGACGTACTTCTATCACACGCTGTGCCTGATGGCGCGCTATGCGGAACTGCTCGGCAAGACGTCCGACGCCACCGAATACCTCGGGCTCGCGGGCCGCATGAAAGCCGCCCTGAACCGCGACTTCTACAAGGCCGATTCGAGTATGTATGACAACGGCACGCAGACCTCCTCCGTGCTGCCATTGGCCTTCGGCATGGTCCCCGAGGAAAACCGCGCGGGCGTGTTCAACCACCTCGTCGACAATATCACCAATGTGACGAATAGCCACGTGGGCACGGGCCTTGTCGGCGGACAGTGGCTCATGCGCACCCTCTCGGACAACGGCCGCGCGGACCTCGCCTACACCATCGCCACGCAGAAGACCTATCCGAGTTGGGGCTACATGGTCGAGAAGGGCGCTACGACCATCTGGGAGTTGTGGAACGGCGACACCGCGGATCCGGCGATGAACTCCGGCAACCACGTAATGCTCGTCGGCGACCTCATGATCTGGTTCTACGAGTACCTCGGCGGCATCCGGCCCGCCACAGATGGCTCCAGCTTCCAGAACGCCACACTCAAGCCTTACGTGCCCGGAGACCTGAAGCAGATCGATGCGTCCGTGGCCACCATGAACGGACTCATCGAGTCCAAGTGGCGCCGGGAAGACAAGGCCTTTCACTGGGCTGTGCGCATCCCCGCCAACGGGCGCGCGAAGGTCAGTGTGCCCACCCTCGGATGGGGTGAAGTCTCCATCACCGAAGGCGGCAAACCTATCTGGAAGGATGGCGCTTTCGTCGATGGCGTTGAGGGTATCTCCGCGGGCGCTCCAGACGGCGACTGGATCACCTTCGAGGTGAAATCAGGGACCTACGCCTTCGAGTGCGTTCCCAAGAAGTAATGCACAGAATCCAGCCGGGCAGGAATGCCGGCGTTCCTGATCGCGCTCCGGGTGGACTCGCTAGCCTCCGCCCGGAGCGCGGTACTTCTGGCTCGAGACGCGAAGGCCGAAAGCCGCAAACAGGGGTACGGGCGTCTCGCCCGTGTGCCTTGTAGCGCCCGGCTTGCACGCCGGGCGTCGTGGCACTATCGGACCGATCCGACCGATCAGTCCAATCCGTCCGATTCCTTCTTCGTCGCCAGGAAGGGTTGACGCACACCCCACATGACAGTAGACTGGGGGTTGCGGTGCTCTAATGGTTGTTGTCTTTTGTTTGCTCATGGAAAGGGGGAATTCCCGATGTCCGAGAAATTGGCGATTCACGGCGGCCCAAAATCCCTTGAAGGTCCTCTGCCTCACTGGCCCTGCTTTGACGAACCTTCCATCAAGGCTGTCGAACAAGTCCTGCGCAGCGGCAAGGTCAACTACTGGACCGGGCCCAAGGGCATGGAGTTCGAAACGCGCTACGCGGCGTGGCAGGGCTCGAAGTTCGCCATCAGCACCAGCAACGGCACCAGCGCGCTTCACACCGCCCTCGCGGCCCTGGGCATCGGACCCGGGGACGAAGTCATCGTGCCCAGCTATACCTTTATCGCCAGCTCCTTCTCCATCCTGCAAGCGGGCGCGATACCCCGCTTTGCAGATGTCAACCGCGATGACCACTGCATCAGCGTGGAATCAGCCGAGAAGCTCATCACGAAACGCACGAAGGCGATCATGGTCGTGCACCTGTACGGCAACGTCACGGATATGGACCCCGTTCGTGCGCTGGCGAAGAAGCACAACCTCTACGTCATCGAAGATAACGCCCAGGCGTTCGGCGGCGAATACAAGGGAAAGAAGACGGGCACCCTCGGCGACGTGGCGGCGTGCAGCTTCTGCCAGAACAAGACCTTCACGACCGGCGGCGAAGGCGGCATGGTCACGACAGACATCGAAGACGTCGCCTGGCGCTGCCGCAGCTTCCGCGACCACGGCTATAACGTCAAGGACCGCCTCCGCCTCCTCGAGATGGAACAGAAGTTATCGTACATCCACGACCGCCTCGGCTGGAACTATCGCATGACCGAAATGCAGTCGGTGATTGGCCTGTGCGAGTTGGACCGCATGGACAACTGGAACATGCCGCGCCGCCGCCGCAATGCTGAAATTCTCATCGAGGAGTTGAAGGGCCTTCCGCAGATCTTGCACCTGCCCGTGGACACGCCTGAGCGCCGCAATGGCTGGTACGTGCTTCCCATCACCCTCGACATCGACAAGATGTCGTGCACGATCGAGCAGTTCCTCGAAGCCTTGGGCGGGGAAGGCGCGCCCTGCTGGAAAGTGTTCTGGCCGCAGTGCCACACCGAGCGCGCGTTCCGCGAGCACAACGGCTTCGGCGACTCCAAGTTCCCCTTCGCGAGCAAGGAGTACACCACGCCCGAGTCCGCGGACTACTCCCGCGTGGACGTGCCCAATGCGGTCTGGCACCAGACGCATACATTCATCACGTTCATCTTCCCGACATACGAAGAAACGCACATGCGCGGTATTGCGAAAGGCATCAAGAAGGCGGTCGCCGCGTTCTCCAAATAGCGGCGCAAAGCGGAACGGGAGCCAAGGCTATGAAAGCGAAATGGGGCGTTTGTGGTTCTGGGGGTATCGCGCGGCGGCGGACTATTCCCGAAGGCATCGTGCGCGCGACGAACGCGGAACTACACGCGGTCTGCGATTACGATCCGGAAGTCGCGCGCGCCGTCGCCCAGGAATTTGGCGGCGAAGCGTGTGCCGACGAGAAGGAACTACTGGCCACTGACAGCGACATCATCTACGTCGCCACGCCGGTGCATCTGCATCTCCGCCAGGTGCGGCACGCCGCCGAGGCGGGCAAGCACGTGTTTTGCGAGAAACCTCTGGGCCTCAACGTCTCCGAGGCCGACGAGATGCGACGCGTCTGCAAGATGAACGGCGTGAAACTCGGCATCGGGTTTATGATGCGTTTTCACGCCCAACACCAGGAAGCCCTGCGCATCGTGCGCGAAGGCAAGCTCGGCGCGTTGGTCTTCGCGCGGGCACAGCTTTCCTGCTGGTATCCGCCCATCCCCGGCGCGTGGCGCCAGGAACCTACCACCGGAGGCGGCGGCACTCTCATGGACCTCGGCGCGCATTGCCTCGATCTGCTGGAGATGTATTTCGGCCATATCACACGAGTCTGCTGCACGATCGCCAACCGTATCCACAGGTACGGCAGCGAAGACACTTCGGTTGTCCTCGTAGAGTTCGAGAGCGGCGCGCGCGGGATCGTCGATGCCTTGTTCAACGTGCCCGACTCTAGTTCCCGCAACCGCCTCGAGTTGTACGGTTCTCTCGGCAGCATTCTCGCGGAAGGCACCATCGGCCAAGGCGAGCGCGGCACGATGGAAGCCTACCTGGAAACGGAGGCCAAGGAATACGAGGCCCAACAGACCCGCGAACCGGGAGTGATTACAAAGATCGACCCCACCCCGGTCAACATGTACCAGTCGGAAGTCGAAGCGTTTTCCCAAGCCGTCCTCGACGACACCGAACCACCGGTCAGTGGAAAGGATGGACTGCGTGTGCAAAAAATCCTGGCCGCGTGTTACGAATCCGCCTCATCCGGCCGCTGGATAGACCTTCAATAAGCAGCTTGTTATTACCCTCGGAAATGGTTCAGAGGTTTTCACTCCGCAGCCGCAGGTATTCGCCCACGGGGGCAAGGCAGCAAAAGCACCTTGCTCATGGTCTTCTTTCTTCCGCCCCCCATCCAGAGGAACATCGCAGACCGATCCGTCCAATCCGTCCAATCCGTCCAATCTGTCCGATCCGTCCGTGACCGTCCGTGACTGTCCGTGACCGTCCGTGACTGTCCGTGACCGTCCGTGACTGTCCGTGACCGTCCGTGACCGTCCGTGACTGTCCGTGGCTGTCCGTGACTGTCCGTGACTGTCCGTGACTGTCCGTGACCGTCCGTGACTGTCCGTGACTGTCCGTGACTGTCCGTGACTGTCCGATCTGCCCGATCTGTCCGCTTCCATTTGAATCGTGGCATTCGCCGTGCAGTTGACTATGCGGCTCCAGTTTGAAGACCCCCGGCAAATGTTCAACAATACTCACATGCTATTTCGCCCTGTCGTGGTGCCTTAACAGTCTGATGGAGATTCTCGCTCATGCGCCAAGGCCTCATCGTCATCGTACTCACACTCCTTATCGTGGTGGTGGCCGTGGCCGGCGGCAGCGCCCTTTACATTCTGGCGGGCCGCACGCTGTTCCCCGCATCCGACGTCTATGACGATGACTACTACGATGACTTGAACCCGGGCGTGCGAGTGGGGGAGGGGTACCTCGATGCGCGCGACGTGCCCGTAGCCGGAAGAATGGGCATCATCACCGACATGGTCCTCGCGGAACTTGACCCCCTCCCCGGTCCGGACATCGGCCTTGCCAGCGCGGAAGGCGTGGCCATACTGGACGAATCCTACCAACAGAAGGGTTTCGGCCGGATCGCCGAGTATGTCGATGTCATCGCCTTCTATCAGCGCAGCTCGGACCATTCGCTCTTTGTATACAACTGCGACGGCTATGGCGAGGACAGTGAAGTTGCGACGTTCGACATGTCCGGCAAGCTGACCTGGAAGTACACCGCGGCTCCCGGATATGTGGAACTAGCAATAGGCGATATTGACCAGGACGGGCAGCCTGAGTACGTCATTCAGTATTCAGAGAGCGACGATGAGTCCACACTCGTGATTCTGGATCACGAAGGAAAGGAACGCAGCCGCACCAAGTTGGCCTTAGTCTGGGGAATGAGAGTTGCCGAGCGCATCCTGGACGGCAAGCCTGCCGTGGTCACCATAGAAGATGGCGAACGCCTAGTCTATCGCTCGGAGCGTGGCCACGTGCTGCTGGAGCAGACCTATGAAGACATGGATGGCAATCTGTGCATCGTTGATGGATTCGGCGATCCGGACCGGCAGTGCGTTCTCGTCAGCGAACTCGGACTCTTGCGCCTTATCGACGGTTCAGGCGCTACCATCCTCAATTTGGCGGCACCCGAACTCGGTTACGCGGATGCCATCACGGCTACCCCCATACGCTTCGGGCCGAATGAACCGCATATGCTTGCAGTCCTCGCGCCTACGATGGAATACGAAGGTTCGCACCTGTATCTCTACACGCAAGACGGCGCCTTGAAGTACTTTGGGGTCTTCGATGGCGGCTACTCCTCGCTCCTCGCGTTGGAAGGCGATGGCACGCGCCCCGCTCGTCTGCTGGCGGCAGGCAAAGATGTCCTCCGCGAATTCACTCGTGCCCCGCAAGCTCCCATCCAGCAGGCCGCGGAACAGCAGCCTGTCGAAGCGCAGACCGCCGAACAGCAAACCACCGAGCCGCAGGCCCCCTGAGCGACTATGCCTATTCCGCGCTCTTGACCTCTTCAAAAAAGGCCAGCCGGTGCGGCTCGCCCGCTTCCGCGAAGTGCGTCACGCCTTCGCGCTCGGTGATGACCCGGAAGCGCTCCAAGGTGCCATCCGCCACGGCCTGCGTGGGCTTGCGCTTGCACTTCAGATACATGATGGGCAAACGCGCCATCTCCACCCGCCCAAGGATCTCGGGCGATTCGGCCACGGCCTCCGCCTGATCGAAGATGGCCTCCGCCTCCCGCACGAAATCGTCCGTGAACAGCTTGTCATCGGGCCGCAATCCCAGGTGAATATGCGTGTCCGGCGTCAACCGGCCATGAAGCAAATCGAAATACTGGCGGATATACTGCCCGCTGCGCCCGTAGTACCCATACATGAAGTCCGCGATGGCCGCCTCCACATCGCACTCCGGATCCCACAGCAATCGGGCAATCACGTAGGCGCGCAGCTCCGCGAACTCACCGCCGCGCGATTGGTACGCAGCCTGTTCCATGATGCCGATCGCGTTGTGGTCGCGGAAGAACTGTAAGTTGGGTTGCAGGACGCGGAAATTCGGATACGGCATGATGTAGTGGCTGAAGTTCACCACGTAGTCCCAGATGTAAATGTGCGGCGAAATCTTCGCCCACCCTTCCATATCTTCAACAAACGATTTGTTCTCCGGGCAACTCTTGAAATCGTGTGCAAAGCAGCACTCGATGCTGCAGAAACGCACGACGACATTCTCGCGCGGTTTCAGCGTCGCGCAGGGTTTGCGCGTGTAACTGTACGCCAGTGTGCCGATGAACTTGTCCGGAAACTCCTTTTCGACCTGTTCCGCCACTTGATTTACGAACCAGATGATCGGACCTGACTGGCTGCCTTCGCGATCGACAATAGCCTGGCACGCGTCGCATTCACACGGATTCGACCAATCATTCTGCGACACGCAGTAGATCAAATATTGCGGATTCTTGCGCATGACGTCCAGGATGCGCTCCGTGAGGATGCGCAGCACGTCCGGATTCGTGAGGCAAAGCTGCGCGTGCTCGTACGTGCGTTTGCCGTCGAGCAGGCTGTAATACTCTGGGTGCGTCGCGAAAAACTCATCCGGCGGCACGAGCGGATAGAACGTGTGTACGCCCCAGTACGCCTCAACACCGCCCGGCTGTTCGCGGTGTCCCATCGCGCCATTGATGCGATTGCGCGCGGCCCAGATCGGTTCGAAAGCTTCGTAATAGAAATCGTTACGCACCCGGATGCCCGGCTTCTCGCCGTGATCGAGGCGAACAAACGTCAACCGCGTCTTCTTGGGAATGGATGACACCTTCGGCGTGTACCAGCGGCACCCCAACTCCCGCTCGAGGAAGCTCATCACGCCGTACATTGTCCCGCGTGCGGAACCACCCCAGATCACGATGTTGGCGTCCACATTGCGATACCGGAACGATTCATCAAGCGCCTCCGGCTCCTTCTCGTTGGGGAGAAGGGTCTTCGCATATTCGTGCATTCCGATGACCACCAACGGCCCTGCGCCATCCGCCTTCGCGACAATCGGCAGCTCGACGCCGCCGCTCTCGCGTATCCAGTGCTGCAGTTCCTGTGCCGCCCACTTCTCGGAATCGGATGCGCCGTCTTCAACGAGGATCCGGTATGTGGACGCGCCGTCCGCGAACAAAGCGCGCTCGACACGTTTCCCCGCGGTGAAATCCACCGCCGACGTCACGCTCAAGCCGCCTTTGAATGCGATCTCGAAATCCAGACGGCACTCGCGAAAGATGCTCGGATCGACCGGCAGAACGGAATCGATCTCGCCAGGCCAAGTGCCTTCCCATACGGTTTCACCCGGCCGCGCCGCATCAACGGCTTTCAGCTTCACCGAATCGATGTATCCATCCAGGAACGCCTTGGACTGCACGTAGAGCAGGTGCGGCACCCCGTCGTCGCCCGTCGCGACGCGGAAGGGCCGAATGCCACGCGCAACAAGTGCGGAATCGAACGGCACCATCCGGCACGCAAACTGCCACAGATTCGCACGCTCCTCAATCTTGACAAGCAGCTTGTTGTTTCCCTGAACCAGGACCACAGGGATGATGTCGCTATCCACATCGAGGCCACGGCCTCCCGGCCAGTCCCACACGCGCTCGCCGTTCAACCAGACCTGCGCGCCATCATTGCTGCCCAACGCAAGCGCACACGGAACGGTGGCCGCGGACTCGATCTCGCAATAGGCATAGCCCACCACGGGGTCTTCCTTGGAAATGGCTGCGTCCAGATCGACCGCGTCGCCAGGCGCGTCGTGACGTATCCACGCGCGGCTGACGCCTTGATACTCCTCCGCCTGTCCCTCCACGATCTGCGGCTGGGTTTCGCCGCCATGCGCCGCGAGGTAGTCGCGATAGAACCCTTCGAGTCGAATGCTATCCGGTGACTTGCCCTCGCCGGTATCCGCGGGAAAGGGCCCGCACACCAGCCACGAGCGCATGAACTGCCCTGAAGGCTCACCCGTGTAGACCGGCGTCTCCGCAAATGCGAACGAAGTTCCCAGGATTACGAGGACTATCGTCTGGATTATCCCGCAGTAAGGTATGCTACCCCGCATGACACAATGCTCCCCACGTTGGTACGCGTTCTGTTGTTCACCCATTCAGTGGCGAAGAAACATCTCGTAGAGGGTCAATGCGATCTCCACGAGGATGAGTATGACTATATACCATTCGACCCGCAAGGATCGCCGCTGTTGAAGAAGATCCAGCACCGTCTCGACCGTGCGCGACACAAGCTGAATGCGCCGTTCGAGTGCCTGCTGGCGGTCTCGTAGTTCGTACTCCGTGGCAAGTCGTTGATACAGCGACTCGAACTCGACGCGTTCCCATAAGACGTCCGGCTTCTGCCCGACCTCGATACGCCCGACCATTCGGTGCTCCATCAGGAGCACGCTTCCGATGTGCCTCAGCAGCGCTTTGGATCGCTGGCTGCCCCTCCCGCCCTGCTCCAGACTCCGCGCGAGAGGCTCCACGCGATCGAACGTGGCCTCAGTCATCCGCTCGTAGTACTCGAGCACCACGCTGTCCGAAAGGCAATCCGCCACCACTTGCAGCCGCTCGAGTGTCGGCGACTTCAGCACGATGACACCCTTCTCGATACGCTCATCCTCTTCCGGCGCGAAGCGGATTTCGACGCGTTCCTCCGGCGGTTCACTGTATGGGGTCTTGCAGAGCTTCTTGATGTCCGCGATGAACGCCGCCTCCTCGACCGGAAGGAGCCCAAACATTACCGCGACCCCGTAGCGAAAGAGCACCGCACACCCGTCGTTCCCCGCACGCACCACCAGTGGCGAGGTACTCAAGCGTTCTTCGGCAGTGAAGCTGCTCAGGTCGATGCGCTCCGCCAAATTGACAGCACGCACCGCGATCTGCGTCTGTTGCGAGAATAGTGGCCGTTCCACAGCGTATCTTCCTTGCCGTCCCTGGTGTCCTTGATGTCCTTGGCCTGAGAGTCCTCGGGCTCCGCTCAAGTCCGTCCGCGTTCGCGGCCGCGGCCGAGCGCCCGGCCTACCGCATAGGCCGCAACCGATCCCGCCGCGACAATCACAATGCCCGACACGGCGTAGAGGGCGCGTTCCACCTGCCTGCTCTCCTGAAAGCCCGTCGCGCACCAGCGCGCAAAGTGCTCGCAGTTATTGAGCAAAGGGCTGTAACGGCATTCGTCCATGCGGCTTTCCGCGCGCTCGATGATGATATCCGGCTCGTACGTTCCCGTCTCCGGCACGACACGCACAGTGCCGCCCTTCGCGAACTCAGCCAGGGTCACCTTGCGCACCCGTGCATCGCGATAATGAAACAGCTCGCCCTCGTAGTGAATGACCGTCCCGTCACCACAGTCGATGCCATGGTGCCAATAGCCTTTGCGGCGCACTCGGATGTGATCGCCTCGTGCCATGTCTAAGCGCGTTCCTTCGTAGTCAAAGGCCAAATCATCGCGCGGAGTCCGCGCCTTTCTGTATCAATGTACACCACTCACATTTGAAATAGGGAATTCTTGTCAGGACGTTGAACGGCGTCACCAGGAGCGCCGGCATCCCTGCCGGCTCTTGACATAGCCTCCATGAATAGTGGCGCCCTTGATACTTACCAACTGCCGCCTGGAAAGCCTGGATCCATTGCGGCAAATCGCAGTCCTCATGAAGCGGAGAGCCCGCCAGGGCTGCGAAGACACAGGCGAGGGCGCCTGTGCCACATGTCTATCTCGAAGCCTCAGTGCTCGATCATTCTGAGTATTTGTGCGAATCGATTGCCAGAAGAGAAGGAGAACTTCGCAGGCCAAGCAAGCGCGTGTGGCACAGGCGCCCTCGCCTGTGTCTTCATTGGGTCTTCTCGGACAACTTCACAACGGACACCAGGGCCTCGCCCACAGCCCGGTGTCCCTCCGCAGTCAGATGAACTCCATCCAGGAAGAACTCCGGCAATGCCTTTACTTTCTCCCCGAGATTGACGAAGGTGACACCACGCGCCGACAAGGCCTCCTCCACGGAACTCAACGTGGGACTGCCTTCGGGCTCCAACGCGGTAGGCAGAAGCACGACTGCGAAATTCACTTTCGGCCCCAGCGACGCCTTGAGACGCTCCACAGCATCGACGTTTTCCCTAAGGCAGTCCGTTTCCGAAAGTCCCGGATTCGCCGGCACAGTCGCGGGACGCGGACGCAGCCACTCCCACCGAAATCGGTTGTATGCGAAGTGTCGCAGTAGTGCGGCGGCGACTGGCAAGGCCAGCGCCGGACGTTCCGTCGGAAAGGCGGCACTATTGCCCGTCAGCGTCACAAGCGGCGGCCGCGTGAAGTCACGCGGAATGGCAAACAGGATGACGGTGCTTGGTTCCAACCCTGTGAGATGCGCTTCGTACATCGCCGCCATCTGTGCCGCGGAGTATCCGTTCACGCCCGCATTCACAACCTCAACGCCAGCCAGCTTGGACTCCAGCACCGACGTGAAAAGTTCCTCCTGCTTCACATATATGCCGCCCCACGTCACCGAGTCGCCAAGCACCAGGATACGGCCGCCGGAAGATGGGGGAGAGGGGAGAGCCCTGGGGTCACGCACACCCCATTGATTGATCGCGATCATGTTACCCCGAAGTTGAACGGTCTGCCGAGGCTGTAATCGGTACCCGCACGCGGGGTCGGCGTCGTAGAGGATCAGCGAGTTGACGCCCACGATGCGAAGCAGGACTTCCAACACCACCAGCGTCAGTAGAGCAATGATCGCGGCCCTGAGCACACCGCGACGAAATCGAACTCTTCGCTCCACACGGCGCCTTTCGTTCCGGCGGCGCAGAATGCGCTCAGACCCCGGCCTCCCGCGTCCGCCAGTAGTTGAGGAGGTCTTCCAAGAGTTGAGCGAACGGAATCCGCGGTTCCCATTCCGTATGCCGCGTGATTCGCGCTCGCGATCCGCACACGTTGGGAATGTCGACGCGGCGCACACGCTCCGGATCGGTCTCGAGCCGGATAGGCACTGCGGCGTGTTCGCGAAGCGTATCGAGTATGGATCGCAGGGAATGTGAGACTCCGGAGCACACGTTGTACACCTGCCCCGCCTCCCCCTTCTCCATGAGCGATTCGTATGCGCGGACCACGTCATCCACGTGAAGAAAATCCCGCGCCACGTCCAGATTGCCCACGTGGAGCACCGGCTCTTGCGCCCCCCGCTCGATGAGCGCGATTTGCCGCGCCAGACTGGACAACACGAAATGGTCAGCCTGCCCTGGGCCGCTGTGGTTGAATGGCCTCACACGGATCACATCCATACCGCTGTTGCGATGCAAGTAATCGCAGAAGGCGTCCGCCGCCGCCTTCGATATGCCGTAGGGCTCGTTGGGATTGAGCGGGTGCTCCTCCGTGATCGGCAGCGATTTGGGCACGCCGTATACCGCCGCGCTCGACACGTACAAGAATCGTGCGTCAGGCGCGCATGCGCGCACGGCGTGGAGAAGATGGATCGTCCCATTGAGATTCACGTTCATGGCCAGCGCCGGATCGGATTGAGACTGCGGGATGTAGGTTACCGCCGCGAGATGGAACACATGCGTGACATCCTTCGCCCATTGCGCCAACTCCTCGACCTCCGCGCGATTCGTGAGGTCGCAAGGAAAACTGCTGGCCGTCTTGGCCGCCGGTGGTTGTACGGCGCCCAGCACATTCCAACCGCGCTCGCGGAGATACCGCGAAAGAACCTGCCCGACGAATCCGTTTACCCCTGTGATGAGTGCGGCGTTCTTCATGGGTGCTACACGCTAACCCTGCCGATGCTGAAGTACCGGAATCCATGCTCGCGCAGCGTTTTCGCGGTGTATAGATTACGCCCGTCGAAGATGACCTTCTCGCGCATCAGCGAGGCCATTCGCTCGTAGTCAGGACGCCGGAACTCATTCCACTCGGTCGTAATCACCAAGCCGTCCGCCTGTTCCAACGCGAGATAGGTCTTGGTTACCACGCGGACCCGGTCGCCGTATTGCTTGTGAATGTTGGCGTCCGCCGCGGGATCGTAGACAACCACCTCGGCGCCGCCTTCGAGCAAGGCATCGATCACGCGCAGCGCCGGTCCTTCCCGCAGGTCATCCGTCTTCGGTTTGAAGCTCACGCCCCAAAGCGCAATCCGTTTTCCCGCGACGCGGTGTCCATAGTAGGCAAGTATCGTCTCGACGAAACGGGCCTGCTGATTCACATTGACCGCTGTGACCGCGTCGAGGATGTGGGCCTTCAACCCCTTTTCCTCCGCGAGGTGCGAACACGCGACCAGGTCCTTGGGCAGGCAGGAGCCCCCAAACCCGATCCCAGGGAAAATGTAGGAAGGTCCGATGCGGGAATCCGCCGCGACGCCTTCGCGCACCTCGTTGATGTCCGCCCCATACGCCTCGCACAGGTTCGCGAACTCGTTCATGAGCGAGATGCGCGCCGCCAACATCGCATTGACCGCATACTTCGACATCTCCGCGCTCCGGATGCTCATCAGGAGCAAGGGCTTGCCCGTCCGCAGGAACGGCGCGTACAACTCCTTCATGATTTCCTCGACGCGCACATCCTCGCACCCCACAATGATCCGATCCGGCCGCATGAAGTCGTCCACAGCCGCGCCCTGGCGCAGGAACTCCGGATTCACCACGACATCGAATGGCTGCTTCGTCTTCTGCGAGAGCCGTAACTTGAACGCCTCGGTTGTGCCGACCGGACATGTGCTCTTGTTGACGATGATCCGGTACCCCGGCATCGCTTCGGCGATTCGGTCGATTGCATCGTATACCTGGCTCAAGTCGGCGTCACCGCGGGGCGTGGACGGTGTACCCACGCAGATGAACACCAGTAGCGCGTCGCGAATCGCCTGCGAAAATTCCGTGGTAAACTTCAGGCGTTCCTCTTCGACGTTCCGCGCCACGAGTTCCTCGAGCCCGGGCTCGTAAACCGGCAACTGCCCGCTCTGAAGGCACGCGATCTTCTCCTCGTCGAGATCGACGCACGTGACGTAGTGGCCGGTGTCGGCCAGTCCTGTTCCCACGACGAGCCCCACGTGACCCGTGCCGATGACCGCAATTTTCATAAGCGTGTTTTCATCCCCAATTCATCCGCATCGGACAGCCGCCTCGATCACCCGCCATATCCGATCGCGTCGAGTTTTTCCTTCAGGTCTTCGGGTGTCTCAATCGACTCGGGCTCCACCGCATTCTCGAGTGCCGCGGCCTGCATTTGATCGATCAAGTCGAACATCTCCTGCTCGGTGGGCAGGTTCCGTCCGGCGAGATTGGCCGTCTCACCGGGATCCGTTGCCACATCATACAACTCCACAGGCTTCAGGTTGCGTTTGTTGCCCTCATTGGCCTTGATCAGTTTCGTCGTCGGCGTGCGGACCGCCTGCAAGAGTATCCCCTCAAAATCCAAATGCGAGTATACGATGCGCCCGTCCTCGTTGGCATGCGTCACATTGTCCGCCTGGAACAGGGATTTGCCCTGCATGGCGGGAGCCCTGTCGAGCCCCGCGAACTGCAGGAGCGTCGGCGCCAGGTCCACATGCCGCGTGATATTCGTATTCGTCTCACCGGCCAACTGGTTCTGCGGTAGCTTGATCATGAAGGGGATGCCGATCTGCTCGTCATACAAGGTCAGCCCGTGCCACCAGCCACCATGCTCGCAGAACTCCTCTCCGTGGTCCGCGGTGAACACGATCACGGAATCATCATAGAGCCCCCTGTCCTTGAGGCCCTGAATCAATTCCCCGATATACTGATCGCAATACTCGATCTCACCGTTGTACACACGCTTGAAGACTTCCCGGTATTCTTCGGCCGACGGGTTATCGCCAAGCTGCACGCGGGCATAGCCTACACCAGGTTTCTCATGGTCCATGTAGGGGTCATGCGGCTCCATGTAGTGCAGGAACAACAGGAAGGGGACGTTCTTCGGGCGCGCCTCGCTGTCCAGACATTCCAGGCCGGCCTGGGTCACGATCTCCGCGGGTTGGTAAAAGTCCCGGACATCGACGCGTCCCTTGCTCAGCCGCCCCAGCACCTTTTGGTATACTTTGCGAAGGATCTTGTAGAGGGTCATCTTCTCGGCGGACTGGTTGGCCCCGAAAAGATAATCCGGACTCAGATACCGGTACTGAACGAAGCCCTGGCCGTAGTTATACGTAGGCGCAATGTTTGGATTGTTTGCAAATCCTTCAGTGAAATAGCCGGCCTCCCGAAGGACTTCTGGAAAAGTCGTCACGCTGTCCGGCAACACCGAATCTTTCTGCACGGCGGTGTGCGCTTCCGGATACATGCCCGAGAAGATCGTCGCAAACGATGCCTTCGTCCACGATGACTGTGCGAATGCGTGTTGATACAGAACCGAATCGGCCCGGAGTGCATCGATGAACGGCGTTTCCGCGACAGCACGCCCCTCGCTGTAAAGCTTGAGAAAATCCGCACGTAGCGCATCCACGGCAATCAGAATGATGTTCGGTCCCTTCACACCTTCCTTCGCCTGAAAGGACGCGGTCTTTGCACTGGGCTCGAAACAAAGCGACAGGCCGGCCCCTACAATCACCCATGCGAGAAAGACGCCGGCCGCGCATGCCGCGGCGCGCCCGCGAGTCTTCCCCGCGAGGCCCATGAACGCCGTTCCCAGCAGCAGCCCCGCCACACCGATTCCCACCGCGGCCGCGCCCAGCATCGCGAATTGCCCAGCGGACAGGTTGTGTTCCCCCAGCACGTCTTGCCGGTACCGGAAGAACCCGATGACCAGCGTGGCTCCCGCCAAGATGGCCCCGTGGCAAATGCCGAACGCCCAGGCCCGCGATGGAAAGCGATCGAC
Organism: Candidatus Hydrogenedentota bacterium; assembly: GCA_020849535.1. Classification (GTDB taxonomy): domain Bacteria; phylum Hydrogenedentota; class Hydrogenedentia; order Hydrogenedentales; family SLHB01; genus JAHDWY01. The sequence goes on along the minus strand of JADLGB010000258.1, from coordinate 56,499 downwards.
GATCAACGCGAGGAACAACAAGCCAGCGGCCAAGCCCACTCCCGCCCCGGCAAACGCAATGCCGTAGGTCAGCGGCCCCCACCAATACGCGACCATTTCTGTGAGCCCGGCCTGTCTGCTGGTCAGCCACGCGGCCTCGGCAAGACCGACCACGGCGCCGCCCATCAGGCCAGCCAGCATGCCGCCAAGCAAGCAATCGACAAGCTTGTCGCGATAGGTCTTGATAATCGCCGGTTCGAGATGGATTCCTCCCTGGGATTGCGCCCCACTGCGCGCCTCTGCGAGCTTGGATTGCACGGCTTCCTTACTCGGCCGTACATGGAAAGGGAGGAGCATCCCGCCTATGAGGAACGGTACCACTTCCCCCACCCACCAGCCCAAATGCGCAAACGTCGCCGCCGCCGCGACGCTGGTCTTTCCGCCAAGAAGCGTTACGAACACGATCTCGCGTATTCCCTCTCCGCCGATGGAGGGTCCAAGCACCGTCCCATAAATCATGAGCGGACTTGCGAACAGAATATCGGCAAGCCCCGTATTCTCCGCACGAATGGACATCATGGTTCCGAAGTACATGAAACACGTAGCCAAATGTACACCAAGCCCCAGAAACACCGCCGCGATCAAGTTCATGCGGCTTCCGCTGTATGCCGTGACCGCCGCGCCCAGTTTGTCCACCTTCGTGCGGATTGCCTGTGGAGTCGGCACCACGGCGACCAGCACCTGGATGACGCGCGGATTCAGCAGTGCGATGAACGCGACCGCTACGAACGCCGCGAGAATTAACAGAATGATCGCCAGCATCACGACATTGATCTTGAGCAGCGCAAAACCCAGGGGGAACGTAATGAAAACCAAGAAGGTCAAGGCGACAAAGCCGATCAACTTCTCTACAGCGATCACCGTCGTACACTTGATGACCTCGCCCGTATAGAGCGACGAATCATAGAGCCGGTAGCCGTCCAGCCCGATGGTGCCCGGCAGGAAGATGCCGATAGTGCGCCCAATGAACCAGCTTCGCGCAATGTAGGTAAAGGGGATGGACAGGCCTTGTCCCTGCAACAGGAGCCGCCAGCGCAGCATTCCACAGAATAGGCCACTGAGCTTCACAACGGCGGCGAATGTGAGCCAGAACACAATACTGTGCGCTCCAGCCTCGCGGAGTTCCTGCAGCATGTGCCCGGGCTTCACGCCGCCAAACTGGTCTGGTGATAGGAAGAAGGTCTCTGGACGGAACAGTAAGACAAAAAGACCGGCGGTAACACACAGCTTTATAAGAAAGAGGAGAATTCGTTTTGCCATCTTGGAGTTCGGGTTCCTGCTTGTTGCCGGGACATCAGCTTCTGCGGGCTTGCATTCGACAAACGAGTCTACCATGGTCGCTTCCGCGCGGGCAAACTTCGGGGCGGCCATAATCAGTGTGGGACCGGCGTCCTCGCCGCGACCAGTGTGGGACCGGTGCCCTCGCCGGTCATCTTCAACTGGCCTTCAACTCATGCCCCGCTCCCTCAAAAACGCCTCCGCCTTCGCGAGGTCTTCGGGCGTGTCCACACTGAATCCGCAGAAATGATGGTCCCTGCACTTGGATTCAACCACCCGAATGCGGAATCCGTTCTCCAGTACCCGCAACTGTTCCAGGCTCTCAATCTGTTCCAAAGGCGTGGGAAGCAATTGGGAGAGCTTCAGGAGAAACTCGCGCCGGTACACATAGAGCCCCACATGTTCGTACACGGTGTGGGGCACTTCCTCGCGCGCGTACGGGATCGGCGACCGCGAAAAATACAACGCATTTCCCTGGACATCGCAAACCACCTTTACAATGCCGATGTCAGCCAGATCCGCCGGGTCCGTCAAAGGATGCATCAGCGTCGCCATCGGCAGCGATGGATCGTCGAGCATCGGCTGGACTGCCTCCTCAATCATGATCGGATCGATGAAAGGCTGATCTCCCTGGATATTCACGACAATGTCGAATTGCAGCGTTTCGACCGCCTCGGCTACGCGATCCGTGCCGCTTGCGTGGCCGCGCCGCGTCATGATCGCATTCCCACCGAAAGCCTTGACGGCCGTCACAATGCGCTCGTCATCCGCGGCGACGCAGATCAAGTCCAGCACCCGTGCCTGCTGACACCGCTCGTACACGCGCTGAATCATCGGTTTACCCAAGATGGGCAGGAGCGCTTTCCCTTGCAGCCGGGTGGATCCAAACCGCGCCGGAATCACGCCTCCCACTTTCAGGCTTCCCACAGTTACCCCTTTCGTCCATGCCTGACACCTCAAGAAACTTCCCACGAGTATTGCCACCGGAAAACAGCGATTCAAGTTCGCCCGCTACTGTTTGACACAAGCGTTACCCCCTCGTTAAATTCTCCTCACCGCACCGCGTGCAGGAGGAAGTTCATGCCGATCCCGATGTTGTTTGTGATCAGTTCTCCCCGCTCAGGCAGCACCATGCTGGAGCGCATGCTCGAATCCCACTCGATGATCAAGGGCGGACCCGAGCCCCATCTGCTCACGCCGTTGGCCCACCTCGGCGTATGGGAAAAAGTCGACAAGGCCCCTTACGATCACGTCCTGGCGGCCGAGTCGCAGCGCCTCTTCATTCAGGAACTGCCCAACAAAGAGCAGGACTACTGGGACGCGTGCCGCGCCTATTGCGACACGCTCTACGGCCGCTACTTGCAGGGCAGCGGCAAGACGATTTGTCTCGACAAGACGCCCGCCTACGGCCTCATCCTCCCGTTTATGATGAAGGTTTTCCCCGACGCGAAATACGTGGTGCTCACGCGGCATCCGCTGGCCACCTTCTCCTCTTTCGCGAACTCCTTTTTCGACGGCGATTACCAGGTGGCCCATAACTACAACCCGATTCTTAACCGCTACGTGCCGGCCCTGGCGGCCTTCCTCCGTCAGAAGGATGTCCCGGCGTTTCATGTCCGGTACGAGGACCTCGTCAAGGACCCGGAATTGTGGATGGAGAAGACCTACGCCTACATCGGCATTCCCTTCGAGAAGGACACGATCGACTATGGCGCGAAGAGCGGTGAGCAGGCCCCCCGCGGCGGGCTCGGCGATCCCATCGGTGTGCAACAGCACTCGCGCCCCACGACGGGTTCCATCTCAAAGTGGGTTGAGGACCTCGCCTCCGATCCCGCCAAATGCGCCCTCATGCGCAACGTCATCGCGCAGCTCGACCCAGACGATCTGACTGTCTGCGGCTACCCTCCGGAGAAGATCTGGAAACCCTTGGAGGAACACGGCCAGAAAGTCTCGACGCCCAAACGAGCGCCCCTTTCCCGCTACCGCCTACAGCGCAAGCTCATCGTGAAGCTGCGCGCCGCCGCTCAGCGCGGGGGACTCTTCCGAAAACTCTTGAGCAAGCTCCGGCTCGCCTGCGATGTCCTGCTTCGCGAGTGACGGCCCCCTGCGTACGCGGGTATGTCGCAACTGTTTGGAATCGCGGATGGCCCCCTGGATATGGCCAGAAACGATGGAATAGGGATCCTCTCTCATTCTCTTTGAAGAACCACATTACAGTACTTGCCTCGTCACCCCATCCATGCTACAATTCCCCATCAGCTCCAAAACGGGGGCTTGACAAACGTCTTTAGAAAAAGCTAAACTTGTGCGCGGTGATGGAATGGACGAAGACAGATACGCATGTGAATGGGCACAGCCCGGCAGGGATCGGGGCGTCATCTTCCTGAAGTGTCCAACCAACAAGCATGTCAGCGCCTTCATTCGCTTCTCCAAGTTGAGCCCCAAAGCGCAACAAGATGTGCGAAATAGATTCCGAATGTGGATTCAAGAGATTGGCGACCGCAGGCAGCATCACGGATTCAACAAGCCCTACGAAGACTGCCATGTGTTCAAGAAAGGCGCGCTCAGGCTGTATGGGTTCAAGTGCCATCCGCAAACTGCCCCCAGATTTCGTCTGTGTGTTCTGGTCACTGCGGATACAAAGGACCAAGAAGAAACCGACTTGCGCATCCTCGAAAGAATAGTCGGGCTTAAGGCGATTCCGAGCGTCATTAGTACGGTTAACGCATTCTTTTCCGGAAGGACAACATCCGATGAGAAACGATAGCGACCTACAAAGAGATGTGGCTGCGCATTTATCTTCGATCTCGTTCAACGCGATACACAGACTTCAAGTTGAGATCGATAAGAGTGACCTGAACCAGGCGAGCATCGCCGAAGTATTAAAACGTTCGCCAGGAAGAGTCTCGCAAATCCTGAACCCTGACAAGAGCATGACCCTAAAGCAGATGGTCCGGCTTGCCAGAGTGATGGGGCTCAAAGCATGCGTGTTGTTCTATGATGATGGGGACAAAAAAGATGAATTCGGTCCGCTGCACCCGGACATTTTCGAAGCGTGCTGGATCAAGTCCGGAAGCCCCACACGGATGGGGCAGGTCGCTAACATGATGCACTTTACGGATACGCAAATGCCGCTAAACATAGCTGAATTCTCGAAATATGCGGCAAATGCTTCCGATGGAAAGGACACTGCTCATGCCCGAACAGTCACAACTCCTATACAGCTACAAAGAACTTGCGGAAATACTTGTGAGGCAATCTGATATTCACAGCGGACATTGGGGCGTCTTTCTTCGATTTGGGATTGCGGGGGCAAACATGCCGGTAGGTGCCGAATCGCCGGATGGTGGCGCAAAAAACCAGATAGTCCCCACGGCTATTGTGCCTATTACGGAAATAGGTATACAAAAATACCCCGAACCTTCTCCACTAACGGTGGATGCCTCAGAAGTAAATCCCAAGAATCAGAAAAGCAAGAAAAAACCCCGACAACCGAGTTAGACTGCTGGGCCAGAAACTTAGGGCGCGCCACCTGCCCCGGAAACGCGTTTGTGCTCCTCGGCCCCATCCCTGGCCCCGAGTCTACGCCCGATACGCAAAGTTATACTCCGCCTCCCTCAGGCGTGGTGCTTCGCGGTCTTTTCCCGAAATGCAGGCGGGTTGCATGGGCCACGCGATGCCCACGTCCGGGTCGTCATACGCCAGCGACCGCTCCGCCTCGGGCAACCAAGGCGCCGTGCATTTGTACAGCACGAGCGTGTCAGGCTCCAACGCGAGAAAGCCGTGCGCGAACCCCACTGGAATCCACAAGGCCAGTCCATTTTCAGCGGTCAACGTGCGGCCCGTCCACTTCCCGAACGTGGGCGAGCCCCTGCGCAAGTCCACCGCCACATCGAAAATCGCCCCGGATACCGCGCGCACCAACTTCCCCATTCCGTGAGGTTCGATCTGATAGTGCATGCCCCGCAGCGTGCCCTGTCGCGACTTGCTCAGATTGTCCTGCACGAACCGCTCGTGAAACCCGGCCTCCGCGTGTCCGCCCACGGAATGCAGCACGGTGAAGTAGCCACGCTCATCCCTGAACAGCGGCGACTCGAACAAGAGGACCCCCTCCAGCTCTGTTGGTGATATCTTCAAAGGCATCTGGCCGTATCTCCCGGGATTGCGCTGCCCGCACGTACCGCATCGGCACGCCGGACTCGAACGTTCTTTAGGCGGAAACCAAATTCTAACGGGTCATTCGTGCTCATGCAATGGCACCAGATTTGGGTTGGCAGAGCAACAATACTCGTACCCAATTCCCCGTCTACCGCATCCACTGGTATAACCACACCAACAGCAAGAAAGTGCACTCTTCGTAGGGCGGGATTTGTTCCCGCCTTCTTACCTTCCCCAATGGACTCGGCATGCGTCAAATCCGTGACTTGCGCATGCGACATGGCTTACTGGGAGCGCCGGCATCCCTGCCGACTCTTGAGCATGCCGACAGCAACGGCGGCCAAGCCAAGAAGGCGGGAACAAATCCCGCCCTACGAAGAGCGCCAACATCATTGCAGAGATGTGATGCCACGGCCCTTGTACCTCACACCATCGCTTGCGGACTCCTCGCGCGCGGCCTATTTGTATTTGACAAGCAGACTGGTAGACTAATGGCTTGTAACGACTGCGTACGGCGGCAGTATTCGGGGTGCGGAGGTTATCGGCTGGTGAAGCGAGCGGTGGTGTGCGGTGCGGGTGGTTTCATTGCGGGCCATCTGGTGAAACGCCTGAAGGGCGAGGGATACTGGGTCCGTGGTGTGGACTGCAAGCACCCCGAGTTCTCCGAGTCTGAAGCCGACGAGTTCCTGCTCCTCGATCTCCGCGAACCGCGGGACTGCGAGACCGCCCTATCCCTGAATGGTGGGCCTCCCGCTGAGGTCTATCAACTTGCGGCCGACATGGGCGGCATGGGCTACATCCACACCGCGGAATGCGAAATCATGCACAACAGCGCGCTCATCAATATCCACATGACGCAAGCCGCGGTCCGGGCGGCCGTATCTCGCTATTTCTTCGCATCTTCCGTCTGCGTGTACCGCGACATGAAGCCCGGCGAACCGGAATTGACCGAGGAGGATGCCTACCCCGCGCTCCCGGACAACGAATACGGCTGGGAAAAGCTCTATGCGGAGCGCACCACCATGGCCTTTGGGCGGCGTCACGGCATCGCCGTGCGCATCGGCCGCTTCCAGAATTGCTACGGCCCCGGCGGCGCCTGGACCGGCGGCCGCGAGAAGGCCCCCGCCGCACTGTGCCGCAAAGTAGCCGAAGCATACGATGGCGGGGCCATCGAGGTATGGGGCGACGGCAGCGCCGTCCGTTCCTACACTTACGTCGATGACATCGTGGATGGCATCCGCCTGCTCATGCAGTCAGACTTGGAAGGTCCCTGCAACATCGGTTCGCCCGAATATGTGACCGTGGATGAACTTGCCGCGACGGTCGCGCGTGCCGCGGGCAAACACGTTCGCCTGGTCCATGTCGAGGGACCGGTCGGGGTGCGTTCCCGTAACTTCAGCATCCGCCGCATGGCCTCGATCGGCTGGCACGCCCAGTGGAACCTCGAGCGCGGCATTGCGAAAACGTACGCGTGGGTCGAGGCGCAGGTCAACAAACGGCGCGGTGAGCAAACGCCCTAAACGACCGGCGGCTTCCCCGAGGCAAGCTCGAATTCCGCGGTCCGAAAGTCCGCATCCGCCATCAGGCGCGCCAATTCCTTGAACGTCACCTTGGGCTTCCACCCCAGCATCTTGTGCGCCTTTGTCGCATCCCCAATGAGAAGGTCCACCTCCGTGGGCCGGAAATAGCGCGGGTCGATCTCCACGTACTTTTCGTAGTCCATACCCAGATGTGAGAAGACCTCTTCGAGAAACTCGCGCACGGTATGCGTCTCGCCCGTGGCGACCACGTAGTCCTCGGGCCTTTCATGCTGCAGCATGAGCCACATGGCCTCAACGTAGTCCTTGGCGAAACCCCAATCGCGCTTCGAGTCCAGGTTGCCCATGTACAACTTATCCTGCATCCCCAGTTTGATCCGCGCGGCCGCCCGCGTAATCTTGCGCGTCACGAAGGTCTCTCCGCGGCGAGGCGACTCGTGGTTGAACAGGATTCCGTTGCACGCGAACATGCCGTAGGCCTCGCGGTAATTGACCGTCACCCAGTAGGAATAGACCTTGGCCGCGCCATATGGACTGCGCGGATAAAAGGGCGTCGACTCCGTCTGGGGCACTTCCTGCGCCTTGCCATACATTTCGCTGCTCGATGCCTGATAAAACTTGGCGTTCTTTCCCACGCGCCGCACCGCCTCGAGCAACCGTATGGTCCCCATGGCCGTGATGTCAGAGGTGTAGACGGGCGCGTCGAAGCTCACGCGGACGTGACTCTGCGCGCCCAGGTTGTAGACTTCGTCCGGCTGGATCTCCGCAATGGTGGAGATGAGGGCCGAATCGTCCGCCAGGTCCCCAAACAACAAGTGCAAATGTTGCCCCGGAACGTGCGGATCCTGATAGATGTGATCGAGCCGTGCTGTGTTGAACGAACTCGACCGGCGGATCAATCCATAGACCTCGTAGCCTTTCTCAAGCAGCAACTCGGCAAGGTAAGATCCATCCTGACCAGTGATTCCTGTAATCAGTGCCTTCTTCACGTTTCACCTTTCATCGTGTTGCAGCAACACGTGTCATCGCTTCCAACCCTTGCGGTGGCGCGCTATTATGCCAGATGTCTTCAGTGCGCTCAATGTGCGTTATTGTCCGCCAATCGCTACCATGATGCGGCACTCTGAGTGGGCAAACACCTGCAACGCGGTGAAATCGAGGGAGGTTCGGTGAACGCGGTCATTATTGCTGGCGGACGCGGCACCCGCCTCCATCCCCTGACGGGAGACGCCATCCCCAAGGCGCTCGTGCCTGTTGCGGGGATACCCATCATCCACCGGCAGTTCGAGCTGCTGAGCCGCTATGGCTGCAACGAGGTGGTTGTCCTCGCAGGACACCTGCACGAAGCCCTCGAGGCGGGGTGCGCGCGCGAGGCCGAACGTCTCGGGTTGCGCCTCCACTTCCGCATCGAATCGCAGCCCATGGGCACCGGCGGCGCCCTACCCTCTGCACGTGACCTGGTCGGGAATGACCCGTTTCTGGTCCTTTGTGGTGATATTGCCCTTGAAATGGACGTGTCCCGGCTGTTGCAGTTCCACGTGGAACATAACGCCGCCGCCACGCTGGTCGTCCATCCCAACGACCACCCACACACCTCCGACCTCGTGCTGGCCGATTCCGATCATCACATCCTTGGTTTCCTGCCCAGGGGCATCCGCGATGGCCGCTATCACCGGAACCTCGTCTTTGGCTCGGTCTATGTCCTTTCACCCGCGGTGTTCGACTACATCACCCCCGATGAGCGCCAGGACCTCAACAACGAGGTGTTTCCGCGCATGGTCGCAGACGGCCAACGCCTCCTCGCCTACAACACTCCCGAATACCTGCGCGATGTGGGCACGGTCGAGCGCCTCCATCTCGTCGAGGAGGACATCGCATCCGGCCGCATGGCCCGCATGAACTGGTCACACAGACGTCCCGCGGTCTTTCTGGACCGCGATGGGGTCCTCATACAGGACGCCGGCCCACGCGGCACAACGCATCCGGAAGACGTCCAGTTGCATGACGACGCCATCGAGGCCGTGAGAGCCATCAACCAAGCCGGGCACCTCGCGGTGCTTATCACCAACCAGCCGGGCGTGGCAAAAGGCTTCCTGACACTCGATGTGCTCGACGAGATCCACGGCTGTCTCGACATGAAGCTGGGGGAGGGGGGGGCGTGGCTGGACCGCATCTACGTATGCCCGCATCACCCCGACGGAGGATTCGAGGGCGAACGCGCCGAGTTCAAGATGGACTGCGACTGCCGCAAGCCCAAACCCGGTCTTCTCTACCGCGCCGCCCGTGAGCTGCCGCTGGACCTCGGCGCTTCGTGCTTCATCGGCGACTCCTGGCGCGACATCGGCGCGGCCCGCGCCGTGGGCATCCCCGCGCTGGGCGTGCGCACGGGAAATGGCTGCGCCGCATCGGGCGATGTGGCTGAACCCGATGCCTTGTTCGACACGGTGCTCGACGCCGTGACGTATTGGCTGCAAACTGGCCGCCCCTAAGCCCCTGATGCTATACTGGGGCGCTTCGTGCAGGGTGGCATCATCACGCAAGAATAAGGAAACTGGAACACATGGCATACGTGAAAGAAATCAAAGACTACCTCACCGGACTGACCGAGGTGCTGCGCAAACTCGATGTCGCGCAACTGAATACCTTCCTCACGCTGCTCGACACCGCGCGCGAAGAAGGACGCCAGATCTTCATCTTCGGCAACGGCGGTTCGGGCGCGAACGCCTCGCACATCACCGGGGATTTGGTGAAGGGCGCGAGCTACGGCAAGGAAAAGCGCTTCAAGGTCCTCTGCCTGAATGACAACGACGCGGGGATGCTGGCCTATGCCAACGACGTCAGCTACGACGACGTATTCGTCGAACAGCTCAAGAACTTCCTCAACCCGGGCGACGTGGTCGTGGGCATCTCGGGCAGCGGCAACTCCGTAAACATTCTCAAGGCCATCGACTACGCCAACGAGAAGGGCGCCATCACGGTGGGCTTTTGCGGATACCCCGGCGGCAAGCTCGAATCGCGCACGAAACACAACGTGCACGCGAATATCCACGACATGCAGTTCGCCGAGGACGTCCACCTCATCGTCGGCCACATCGCGATGAAGATCCTCAGCGGCGGCGTCTGTTACTGACGCGAGACGCCGCTATTCCTGGGCTCTCCAGGTCACAGCGCCCTCGAAATCGAACCGGAAATCTATCGGCTGGCCTCCCATGGAGGCCAGCTTCTTGTTGATCACATGCCTCCGGTCGAAGGGGGCATACAGCAGCAAGTGACCGCCTCCACCCGCGCCCACGATCTTCCCGCCCAGCGCCCCCAGGCGCCGTGCCTCTTTGTACATCTTGTCGATCCGCGCATTCGTGATCTTCGACGCGATCTGCTTCTTCGCTAACCACGACTGATGCAGCAGCGCGCCGAATCCCGACAGATCGCCCTGCAACAGCGCGTTCTTCATCTCAACGCACAAGCTTTTCAATTCATGCGTCGCATCCACCGCCCTTGCATCGCCGCTCCGCACGTGCGCCATCTGTTCGTCGATGATGCCCGCGGACTGGCGCGTCCGCCCCGTGTAACACAGAATGAGGTTGTATTGCAGTTCGAGCAGCGTCGCCGGGGCCAGCCGCAGCGGATTCACAATGACTTTATCGCCGAGGTATTCAATGAAGTTGAAGCCCCCGAAGGTGGCGCAATACTGATCCTGCATACCTCCTTTGAGACCCAGCGAGACGCGCTCGATCTCGTAGGCCATGGCCGCGATTTCATACGAGGTCAAGGGGCGGCGGTAATACTCCTTGAATACGTTCACGAGCGCCACGACCATCGTCGACGACGAGCCCAGTCCGCTGCCCGGCGGCGCGTCCGTGTGCATGAACAGGTCGAACCCGCGTGTGGCCCGCTTCTGCTTCAACCGGGCGATGACCGCCTTCGCGAGGTCGAGTTCGCCGTCCATCACGAAGTCCTGCTGCGTGTCGTACTGCGCCACGATGTTGAAGTCCAGCGATCGCGCCTGGATCACGTTGTCCTTGCGCGGGCGACAGCTCACGTAGGCGTACTTGTCGATGCTGGTGCTCAGCGTGCACCCGCCGTACGTGGACCGGTACGGATCCACGTCCGTTCCGCCTCCGCCGAAACTGATCCGCAAAGGCGCCTTGCTGCGCAGGATGTCGCTCTTACTCATTCGTGTGCATGTGCTCCCGCCGCGTCATGGGCATTGGAAAGACTGAATCGCCTCGACCACGCGCGCCTGCGCATCTTCTTCGAGGGTGTTATAGAAGGGCAGGCGCACGATTCGGTTGCCGCGGTCCTCCGCGACCGGACACTGTCCTTCCCACCCGCCGAGGCGCTGCCCCATCTTCGAGAGATGCAGCGGCACGTAATGGAAGACCGCGTTGATGCGGCGCTTCTTGAGGTGCGCGATCAGGCCTTGGCGCAGTTCGAGCGACGGCATGATCAGGTAGAACATGTGGTAGGCCTGCTCGCAGTGTCCGGGAACGGTAGGCAGCGCGATTTCGTTTTCGGCCGCCCACGTCGCAAGATGCGTCCGATAATAGCGCCACACACGCGCGCGTTTCTCCTGGATTTCGCGCCACTTGATCAATTGCCCATACAGAAATGCGGAGGCAATTCCCGATGGCAGGAAACTGGAGCCCAGGTCCACCCACGAATACTTGTCGATCTGGCCGCGATAGAAGAGGCTGCGGTTCGTGCCCTTCTCGCGAATGATCTCCGCGCGCTCGATCATCGCTGAGTCGTTGATGAGCAGCGCGCCACCCTCGCCGCACGTAAAATTCTTGGTCTCGTGAAAGCTCTGCGTGCCAAACATGCCGAGAGAGCCGAGGTAGTGTCCCTTGTACTTGCCGAACAGGCCGTGCGCATTATCCTCAACCACCGGGATTCCGTTGCGCCCCGCGATCTCCAGGATCTCATCCATCTCGCAACCCACCCCCGCGTAGTGCACGGGGACAATCGCCTTCGTGTGCGGCGTGAGGTGGCTTTCCAGGATACGCTCGTCGAGGTTCAGCGTATCGGGCCGGATGTCCACAAACACCGGCCGCGCCCCGCGCAGCACAAACGCGTTTGCCGTGGACACGAACGTGAAGGAAGGGAGGACGACCTCGTCGCTTTCGCGAATCCGCAGCAGCAGCGCCGCCATCTCCAGCGCGTGCGTGCACGATGGCGTCAGCAGCGCCTTCGGGACCCCGAGTTCTTCTTCCAGCAGCGTCTGACACGCCGCCGTATACGGGTCATCCCCCGAAATCTTGCCCGAGTTCACCGCCTTCGTGATGAACGACAACTCATCGCCCATCATGCTGGGCCGGTTGAAGTGGATGTCGTAGTCCTGACTCATCGAAGTGAGAACCCCCCTTGCCAAAATCTCAGACGGAATCCGAGTGTACCCCAAGCTCAAATCAAGCGCAACGCACACGAGGACGACAGGCGAGGGCGCCTGCCGCCCACTCATATCGGTCCGATCCGACCGATCGGTCCAATCCGTCCGATTCTTCCGCAAATTGATCGCCCCGCGGGCACGCACTACCATAGAAGCCAGGCCTCCGGGGCACCCGGGGCCATACCCGCTCTCGAAAGGCGAGAGCCAGGGGGAGACACCGCCATGCACCGCACACGATCCTTCGCACTGGCACTGACCCTGACCGCCGCGGCTCTGTTCAACGGCTGCCCGGAGAATACCCCGCCGTCCGTCCTCGGCACCTGGGACTACATCGAAGACGCCCTCGACGGCTCCGTTCGCTGGAACATCCGCTTGAACGGAACCATCGAACAGACCGACCTCGGCCACGGCACCCTCGCGGGCGACCTCACCTGGGTCATGACCGGCCCCAACGAGATCGTCATCTACCAGGACAACGGCCCCAACCAATACCTCCTCACCGGGACCATCTACTTCGACGACTACATGTCCGGCACCTGGGTCCAGACCGCTGGCGACGACACCGGTATCCACGGCACCTGGAGCGCGACACGGTTCCCGTGAGTTGCCAGCGCGGCACGCCGCACACGGAGTGCCTGCACGGCCAATCGGTCCGAGCAGTCCGCTCCGTCCGGTACCCCCTCCAGCACCCACAGCCGAACAAACGCTGGATTGTGGTGTCCAAGGTATCGCTGAGCCATAATCAGGGGAGCTTTGCCAAATGATGCGGACAACCCGGGCGTACGCAATCGCAGTCTTTTCTGTTGTACTGGCCGCCATCACGGCGCACGCCATGAGCCTGCGTGACATCCCACTTGCCGAAATCACGGAGCAAACGGACCTCTGGGTCCGCGGCAAGGTCGTCTCCGTGAAAGCGAGTCCGCTGGAAGAGGATGAACGCTACCGCTTCGGCCACCAAGGCACGGTCGAGGTGACCGTCGTTGTGAACGTCACCAGCAGTACGCACCCCATAGACGCGCCGGCCGTCACGGTTCATTGGGCCTCCAGCGACGAATTCATGCAGCGAGTGAAGAAGGGCCAGGAGTGCATTGCTGCCTTGAGCCGCCGGGAAAACGGCACATACAAAACCCTGTGGGCGGTGGGTATCTACGGCTGGTTCCAAGTTGATCCTGAATCGGGCCGAGTGCCGTACGTTTCGTCCATCGGTGAAAATGTTGCCCCCAACACAATCTGGGATCTGGTGAACGCCCTAGACATGGGCCAGGCTTCACCCGATGGCCTCGACGCCATTCTGGTTGATGCTTGGCGGAAACGCCTGAACGAGGGCGGGCTGCAGGACTTCATTGCCGCTATGGTGTTCTTTGACGCGTTTCCTGGCGTCCAACTATCCCCGGCGGAACTAATCGCGGCCTTTGAGCGCCAATCTTTGAGCAACGCCTCGCAGCCGCGCAGTGAAAGACACGCCATGAGACAGGCGGTGCCGGTACTGTTTTCATTGTTCAAACGCATTGGCGATGAGCAATCAACGGAACGGCTCATCGCGATTTTCGCTCAGGACTTCAGCGCGCGGGAAAGCGCGTTCGACGATTCCGAGATTGCGAAGGGTCTCGTACAATGCATCCTGGCTAAGGGCGGTGCGCGGCGCGTCGACCTGGTTCGCGGATTGCTCGGCAAGGAGTTTACATGGGCCACGGGAGACGGGCGTGTACAGGCCAGAAGAACACCGATCCGCGCGGACTACAGCGCAATCCAGGCCATTGCCGAGTACCCGGGGGAAGACACCGATCGGATGTTGCTGGACATGCTCCATCATCCCGCCACGTATGGCATTCCCGACTCGCTGTCGATGGCGGCGGTATGGACCGGGCTGGCGAAACGCGGGAATCCCGAGGTCAAAACCTACCTCGAGGCGTTTATTGCGAACCCTGGCACCTTTGATCTGGGGGTGCGACATTACGATTCGGTCGACAATTCGATCGCCTTTGCGAGAGAAGCCTTGCAGGCCTACGCGCAAAATCTGCCCCGCGATCAGCAAACGCAGCAGTTGCTGCAGTCTTACAAGCAAGGTGATCTCGGCGCGCTCAATCAGCTTTTCCGCTTGGTGACACCCGGAGACTCCGCGCTTGTACCCGTGCTGTCTTCGATCCCTGTGGAGCATCTTTTGAGTGAACAACACAGCATCGCCAATGCCTTCGCCACTACGGTTGCCACTGACCTGCCGGATCCCGCGTTCCTCCCTCAACTGCGCGCGTTGGCGGGATCCGACGCGAGGGACCCAGTGAGGGTTCAGCTCTCCATGGTCCTCGCGGCCATGCACGCCTGCGGCGACACTGAACCGGCCCGCAAAATGGCAATCGAGAATCTGCACAAACCGGTGCCTTCGAAGGAGTGGCGGGCCTGCTATTTTTCGATTACCGAGAAGGCTGGATTGGTTTCGTTTCTCGGCACGCTGAAGGACCCCGCGCTCATGTCTGAGATTGACCCCTACACGCAACGCGACGTGTTGGATGAATTAAGTCAGACTATGAAAGCCGCCGCATTAGCCTCGGGCGAAGATCCCCATGACTTCGCGGTCCGTAATCTGAACAAGATCGCCATACTCGCCCTTGCACGAGCGGGTGGGGGAGAGGCGATCCCGCGGCTCAAAGCGATCTACGCAGACGACGATATCGCCGCGCGCATCGCCGCCGCCATGGGCCTCTATGCCCTGGGCGATGACACGGGGAAGGACATCATCGACCTATACGTCAACCATCAGGAACTCACCAACACCGAGATCGCGGCCCGCTGGCGCATCGACCTATTCGGCGATTTTCACAGCGCCGCCCGCTACCTCGAAAACCCCCGCACAGACGAGGCCCTGTTGCAGCGCCTCAGGAACGGTTTCGCTGACGGCGACGGCGATGTGAACGCCTATCGCAAATTCCTCAAAGCACATGAGTCTATTCTGCTGCCGATCTTCGTCGAGAACCTGTCCAGCAAGGATTCGCGCCTCCGCCGTGACGCGTTTGACCTGCTCCGCCGCTTTCACGAAGAGAAGGACAACTACGATCCCGACAAACCGCCCCAACAGCAAACGGAAGCCATCAACCAGATTCGCGAAAAGGTCAGCACCTACCTGGCGAACCCGAAAGAATAGAAGAGACCCTCCTGAACTCAAAGAGTGCTGCCAGGACACAGCGCGAAAACCGCCAGAAGAATCGAAGAGTCTTTGTCCACAGATTTCGCAGATTCTCACAGATGAAGAACCGGAATGAGGAATCCGCTCAAAAGGCCTCACTCAATGTGCGCCTTAACGTAGCAGCTTCACGATGCACGGAAAATTCGGCGATCCGATCGCCCAAGATTTGTGAAGATAAGTGCAATCTGTGGACAGAATAATGTCACAATGGAACACAAGGGATACGTCACGTCTTCGCTCCTTGTGCGTTCTATGTGTTCCGTCGCGGCCAATTGTCCCCTCTTAGCCCGGACTTCTCGCATGCACAGGCCGCTGATCTCACAGTCCCAGTTGAATCGGCAGTTTACAGGATTCTGGTGCGCCCTCATCGCTTACACGGTGTGCGTGTCTCCTGCGAAGCACCGCGCTGTGCTGCCGCGCTTGGCAAGCGATGCAGTACCAGAATGCCGTCTTCTTCATTCTCGGCGTTCCTCTACGAAGTGCGCGCCTCTGCGTTGGAGCATGCTCAAATCATGGGAAAGACGCCCGTTCCCCTTTCTGCATCTCCCTTCCTAATCCGTGTAATCGGTGAAATCGGTGGATGAACATCTTGGTTTAGTTGCGGCTCTCCCGCGATGGGCTTGCAGAAGTACCGCTTTCCACCCGCCACAGGGTCACCTCGTTCGCCGACTGTAACAGGACCACCTCATGCTCGATACCTTGGTAAGAACCGGGGACTCTAACCATCGGAAAGGAAGGATGGGTTTTCCACACTCCGATCTCAAGTACTATAGGGGCGTTGCGTTGCGTCAGCCAACTCTCGGCGCGTTTGGAAAAACTGGAGGGACCGGACATGGGCATGGTGAAGGAATTCAAGGAATTTGCGGTGAAGGGCAATGTCGTCGACATGGCCGTGGGCATCATCATGGGCGCCGCTTTCGGGAAGATCGTGTCGTCGCTCGTGGGCGATGTCGTGATGCCCCCCATTGGCGCACTTCTGGGCGGAGTCGATTTCTCCGATCTGGCCATCACGATCGTACAGGCCACTGCAGACGCACCAGCCGTCGTTCTCGCGTATGGCAAGTTCATTCAAACGGTCGTAGACTTCACCATCGTCGCATTGGCGATATTCGCCATGGTCAAAGTCATCAACACGCTCAAGCGCAAAGAGGCGGAAGCCCCCACAGCCCCACCGGAACCCACCGCGCAGGAAGTGCTGCTGACGGAAATCCGCGACCTCTTGAAGGAACGGCAGTAATCGCGTTCGCGGCCGGCGCCGTGGTACGGGCAGAGAAGACCAGGTCCGCTACGAAGTCATGTGGGTGCGCTTTGTGACGCCACGGTTCTTGTGTTGAACGATATCCCGGCCCCGCCGCAAGTCGTGCGCAGACAGTTCTGACGCGGAGTTACCCATATCCGAAATGTGCAGATAGAGCTTATTCACCGGTGCGCAATTCCTTACATTCAGAACAAGCGCGCACGCGCCATCCCGCTATGGTTGCAAGTACTTATGCCACGGCGTCCAATCGGCATGAGAAATGCGCGTATGCATCGGGCATTCTTCACTCGGGGCCACTTCAAGTAGGCCAAGCAGTTGCCATTGTGGCCAACACTGCTATGAATGGGGGAGCGATAGAATGCATTCACGATTGCGGATTCCCATCCTCTGTATCTCTGTCATGCTGACCTTGTCGCCAGGCATCGTCTGGGCCGACTTGATCATCTATGACAATGGCGCACCCGACCTGTCGACGGCCTTTCTTTCCGACCTCGACCCTAACAATGTCTACGGCCAGATTATTGAGGAGGCGACGGACTTCGTGCTGGCGGAGGACTTCCTCCTGACCGATGTGCACTGGTGGGGCGTGTATTGGCCCGACGCCGAGCTACCGATCGATGACTTCACGATCTCACTCTTCGCGGCGGGCGCGGGCGGTCCGGGGACTTTGATCGAGTCGATCGACGCGGGCGCTGTATCACGCACGGACACAAGCTTGGATATTCAGGGCCTGTCCCTGTTCTCCTACAGTTTCGTTCTCGCGACGCCGGTGTCACTCTCCGGCAACACTACCTACTACATGTCGATCGCGAACAACACGGTGAACAGCAGCGAGGGCTGGTTCTGGGCCGTGTCGAGCTACCTCAGCGGTGACACCAGTTGGTCCCGGTACGGGCTGGACGGTGAGTGGGGTTTGGACGAAGGCGAAGCGGCCTTCTACCTCACGGGTAGCAGGGAAGTGGTCCCTGAACCGGCGACGATTTCTCTGCTCGGAATCGGCCTTGCCTCGCTTGCGGCGGCGCGTGCGCGGCGGGGCAATCATTAGGATCTACGTCTGAATCCATGCGAAGTTCACGGGCTCCGGCATTGCGGGGCCCGTTTGCATGAGGGGGTGGGGTGTAGATCCCATCCTCCGCGCATGTACCGCGGACTGGAATGCGGGAAAACCTTCACCCCGAATCCTTGGCAAATCAGTGACAGGTACTTCTTGCTTGAAGTGGGCCGGCCCCCCTGACTATTCTGACCTTATGTCACGGCAAGCACGCATTGTCATCCCCGGGATGCCGCACCACGTCGCGCAAGTGGGGAACAACCGCCAGGACGTTTTCTTTGGAGATGAGGACCGCGTCACCTATCTGGAGCTTTTCCGCGAACAGTGCAAGAAATACGGGGTGCGGGTGCTGGGGTATTGCCTGCTGCCCAACCATGTCCATTTCGTCGCGGTACCTGCGCGGGAAGACTCTCTGAATCTGGCTGTGGGCCGCACCCACTTGAAGTATGCGCAGTACATCAATCGCCTGTACGATCGCAGTGGCCACTTGTGGCAGGGGCGCTTCCAATCGTGCGCGCTGGACGATGCCTACACGGTGGCGGCGATGCGCTACATCGAAAGCAATCCGGTCAGGGCGAAGATAACGCGCGTTCCGTGGACGTACCGATGGTCGAGTGCGGCGGCTCATTGCGGTGCGCCGGACACCTCGGGCTTGCTCGACCTGCGCATGTGGAAGAGCTACGTGAAGGGAACAATCTGGAAGGACGTGATTGCGCAGCAGGACGAGGAGGAAGCGTTGATTGCGTTGCGGAGAAACACCCAGACCGGTTACCCGCTAGGCCACGCATCCGTGATCGGCAGACTGGAACGGGCCCTGGACCGCCGGCTTCGGCCGCAGCCGGTCGGCCGCCCGCGAAAGGAAGCACCCAAGCCCGAGAAGAGGACCAGGAAGTAGCGGCCCGCATTTTGGATCCGGTATTCTCGGAGGAGAAGCGGCCGCAGGAATCGAGTCGTTGGGTTTGGTCCGGGAGGTACCTCTCCATGACTTCCAGAGAACGTGTCCTGAGCGCCTTGGCTTTCGAGGGATACGACCGCATTCCGATCAAGCACGAGGGTACGCCCGAGGTGGACCGCAATCTGATGCGGCATTTCGGACTGAAGAGTCAGGAGCAACTCCTGCGTGTGGTTGGGGATGATATCCGCTGCGTCGAGCCGGAGTATGTCGGTCCCGCACTGAAGACCTTTCCGGATGGCGCCATCGAGGGGCTGTGGGGCGAGCATTACAACTACCTGCACTACGAAGACGGCAAGTACCTGGAGTCGGTCTACCAGCCGTTCAAAGGTGTCCACGATCTGGATCGGTTGGACCGATCGCATTTCCCGAAGGCGGACTGGTACGACTACTCGACGATCCGCGTGCAGTGCGAAGCGCTGGGCGACTATGCGCGGGTTGCGGGCACGCCGGGCGACCTCGACTTCATCAATGGCATTTCGCGGGCCCGCGGCATGGAAGAAGTGCTGACGGATTTGCTCACGGATGACCCGGTATACCTGGAGATCATGCAGGCGCGTTACGAGTTCTTCTATGAAATGCACGAGCGGATGCTGGAGGCTGCCGCGGGTCTCATCGACATCGTGCACTGCGGAGAGGACTTCGGCAACCAGCGCGGCCAGATGATCTCTTTCGAGACGTTCGACAAACACTTTGCGCCCAAGCTGGAACCATACTTCGCGATGGTCCACCGCCACGGGGCCAAGACGATGATGCACCAGTGTGGCTGCGTGGAGGCATTCATCCCGCGGATGATCGAACTGGGGTTGGACATTCTGGACGTGGTGCAGCCGACGACACCGGAGATGGATATCGGCTATCTCAAGCGCAAGTACGGCAAGCGCATTTGTTTCTGCGGCACGATGTGCGTGCAGACGACGCTGCCTTGGGGCACGCAGTCCGACGTGGAACGGGAAGTGCGCCGCCGCCAAGAACTGTTCCCCGATGGCGGCCTGATCCTCGGACCGACACACGCGATCCAGTTGAAGACTCCTCTCGAAAACATCCTCGCGCTCTATCGCACCGCGGGCAGCCTCATGGAACCGATCGATCCGGCGGTCCTCGCTTTGGAGATGGCCGACACGACGGGGAAGATCAATTTGTCAAAGCTGTATTAGCATCGCGTCTCTTTACGCAATGATCGGTATGGCAGGGGGCCTTCACTGCCCTTGCTATTGACAGTGAGAATGCTGTAGCGCGGGCCATCTCCACACGCCGCAGGCAAACCTGCTTCGTCAAAGCTGCGGCAAGCCGCCGCACTCCAAACGAAGAGAGGCGACGGCGCTTGGCCAATATGCATGTCGCTACAAGGGGGGCCTTCCGCCTATCCGTGGAGTTCCACCACATCGCCGTCGTGCAGCACGTGATCGCGGCCAACCATTTGGCCGTCGTGCACGCCGGTGCCCCAAATGCGCGCGGTCTTGAGGTGGTGCACGAAGTCCTTGTGAACCTTGGCAGCGAAATGGGCTACGGTGTCCCCTTTCTTGAGTACGAACGGTGCGTGCAATTCCGCCGGTTTGCCTGGTTGTTTGGAGTAGACTCTCATGATGCCAAGCCCTTCAAAGACGGCCTCCTTCATCGCATCGAGGTTGTGGCCCGTAGTCACCGAGATGGCCATCACGGGCAGTCTATCGCCGAGCAGGTCTCTGAACGCCACATACTCCTCGTACCAAATGTCGTCGTCAACCTTGTTGACGAGCACGAGTGCAGGGATGATGCTTCCGGTCCCCATGTCCGATAGGGTCTGCTTCCTGGCTCTCAGCTCCACATGATGCGAGGTCAGCAGGCCGGATACCTCCTCGAATTGCCCAAGGGGCTCGGACTGAATGTCCACGGTCAACGCAATCAAGTCGGCAGTGTGGATCAGGTTGAAGAGTTCATGTTCGACATGGGCCTTGCTCAATGGCGGAGTGTCGACTAGCTGGACGTGGATGTCGCGCAAGGGCATCATCCCAGGCAGGGGTAAGACCGTCGTGAACGGGTACTCGGAAACGCGCGGGGTAGCGTGAGTCACCGCTCCCAGCAAGGCTGACTTGCCCACGTTGGGCGCGCCCACGATCACGACCCGCGCTGGACCTTCGCGTTCGATGTGAAACGCAGATTCATGACGGCTCACCTTCTTATGAGCCTGCACCGCCTCGCGAAGGTGGGAGAGCTTTCGCCGGTAGTCTCCGCGAAGCCTGTCCGTGCCTTTATGCTTGGGGATCGCGGCGAGCATTTCCTCCAAGCAGACGATCCGTTCCTGGTCGGTGGCCGCTGCGCGGAATCGCTCTTCCGCCTCGAAGTACTCTGGTGGAAGATTCGTTGGCATTGCCGGCTCCGCCATTTCCCTAGGACGTTCGTTCCCCCGCTATGCGATGTCCAATTCCATTATTCGGTACGCGCAGTCAATCCGCAAGTCCGGCCTCCTGCCTTTGTGTCCCTTGCGGTGAAAGTAGTTCAGGGTTCCACCAGGCGCCGGAATCGTTCCACGAAGCGGTCTCCGTCGCGGCTGTGCTCCTCGAAGAATGAGACGACCTCTTTCTTCGCTGCCGCAGACATCTCGGGCGTGTACTTGCTCAGCGAAGGCTCGAACTGGCTGACGTGCGCGGCGCAGGCATCGGCCTTCTTCTCCCAGACACCGGCGGCACTGAGGTCAACGGTGTAGTTGGGCTCGGTCGTGTAGTAATAGTAGGCCACGGGCACGCGGTACGGCTTGAGTCCATCGACCAGCAGGTGCTGAGGATAGTACAAATGCCATTCCGCGGCGATGAAGGCATCCTGGGTAATGAAGGCGGCCATGCGGTGATCGGTTTTGTGCCAGCGCTCGTGTTCGCTACCAGGATCGATGGTGAAGATGGCGTCAGGCCGGTACTGCTTGATGAAGCGAGCAGCCTCGCCGCGGAGCCTTTGCGGGTCGGCGTATTCGAGGTTTCCATCCTCGTACCCGAGCCAGTGGATGTTCTCCTTCGGGACTCCGAGGATCTCGCAGGCTTTTTCCTCTTCGGCCTTGCGAATGCGTGCGAGGCGTTCGCTCGTCATTTCCAGGTCGAGCGAGCCCTTGTCGTCGTTCGTGTAAATGACGACGATCACGTTGTTCTTGTTCTTCGCGAGGATCGCCATCGTGCCGCCGCAAAGAAACGTGTCGTCGTCGGGGTGGGGGGTGAAGACAAGAACCGTCTTGTTGGTCCAGTTCTCGATACGATCTTCAGGCGCGATGGGCGGGTCTTCCTGGGCGGACGCCAGGACTGTAACGAACAGCAGCGCGGCAAGCAGTCGAAGTACACACCGGTTCATCGGATTTTCTCCTTGGTTGGATTCCCCGCTACGTTCCAGCCAGCGACACGAAGAACCGGCGTGGATCCTTCCAGGTCTTCGGTTGCGAAGGCGGTCTCAATCGTTCGCTTCCGGCCGGGCAATAGCGAGAAATCGTTGTCTTCCCAGTAGCAGGGAGCCACTTCGAGTCCGTTGGCACCTTTCATGATTCCGAGATTGATGAAGAACGCCACGTGGTCCGTGGGATTCTCGATGGTGACCGTGGCGTGCGTCTCATCACCTTCCGCACGGATTTCCATCGATGCCGTCACTGCGACCTTGGGCAAGCTGCGCAGACTTGTGAAGTCGGCTACGGACTTCGCGTTGATCTGAAAGTCGAGCCAATTGTCCTTCATCTCACCGGGAGTGTCAGGCACGGTGGAGAGCCAATAGATGTTCTCGGAGACCAGCTTGCCGGCGCCGTCTTCCAGTGTGAGGGCGAGAAAGAAGGTCTTTGAGAGTCCCTCGGGCCATTGAAGGACGAAGGCCTGCGTCTTGCCGTCGGGACTGACACTCACCACGGCCTCCTCGCTGTGCATCTCTTTCATGTCGAGATTGAAGATACGCGCAGTTACCTTGAGGTTATCGAAAGGCTGATACAGGCTGTTCACGACCCAGACGGAATGGTCGTCGTATGAGTACTGGACATGGAGTTCTTCGCACGCCTTCTTCGCGCCATAGTAGGCGCCGGTCGCGAGGAGGTAGTAGTCGATGTAGTGCCACGTCATGACGGCGGGCCACGCCGCGTCGTACTTCCAGGTGGTGATTCCTGTGGCATCGTATTTGTTTCTCGCATACGCTTCGAACATGGCCCGGGCGCTTTCGTAGTTCATGACCTGCGCCGTCATACAGAAATCGTCGATGTCTTTCGGCTCTCCGTATCGCGTGTTCAACGCATGGACGGATTCGCGGAAGAACTCGCCGCCTTGAATCACCGTGTGGAACGACATCGCGCTGGTCCATATCGGCCAAAGCTGATCCTCGGGGATCATCCGGCGCACGCTCTCAATCTGCGACACGATGCCGCCGATTCCGCCGGACTGGGCGAAGCCCCACGCGGTTTCCTCGTAATCCTTGTTGTAGTAACGCGCCGGGTCCGCATAGGTCCAAAGTTCGCGCGTGCCCGTGCGGGTGCCGCCTGTGTTGAAGCGTTCTTTCACGTCAAAGGCGCCGGAATGGGGTTGATAGGTGCGGCCCGGGCTGTACTTTGCGATGATCCCCTGGTAGGCCTCGTCCAAAGGATCCGTGGGAAACGTTTCATCGTGGCCGAGAAAGTGGACGAGGCTCGGGTGGTTACGGATGCGCAGGACGCTGTCGCGAATGCAGTCGATGGCGAGTTCCTCATCAGGGATGCTGCGGCCAAACAACTGCTGCGTCACCATGACCCCGAGTTCGTCGCAGATGTCGTAGAACTGATCCGTCTCGCGAATCGAGAAACCTTCCGAGCGCAGCATGTTCAGGTTGGCCTCGCGCGCGTAGCGAACGAGTGCCCGATCGCGCTTCTCGGTGAAGCTGAGCAGCATGTCGTTGGTCATCCACGCGCCGCCGCGGATCAGCACATCCTTTCCGTTGATCTTGTACGCGCGCCAACCCTCTTTGTTGATGTAGGTCGTGGCTTCGCGAATGCCGAAGCGCGTGCCCGCTGTATCCGATACCTCGCCGTCAACACGGGCTTCCATATCGAGACGGTAGAGGTTCTGCGGACCGAGCGGATTGGGCCACCAGAGCCGGGGATCCTTGACGCTGAGTTGGGGACACTGCACCGGCGTGATGTTGAACCAGCCGGACTCGCGGGGCGCGAGAGAAATGGTCTCCGAGAACGCGATGTCCTCGATCGTGCCCGCGATCTCGGTGTCGACTCGCTTATCCGTCAGATTCGTGGCTTGCACCTGCACCGTGAGGTCCGCCTTGTCCAGCGCGGGGAGATCGAGATCGGTGTGTACGTACGGATGGCGCAGCATGACCGGACCGCTTGCGGTGAGGTAGACCTCGCGCCAGACGCCCATGTTAAGGTCAGGAGGCTGTGGGTTGTGGTCATCCCATCCGGTCGTGGCCTCCACCTGCTTGGTGCGGTACTGCTCTTCCGGAAGTTTGCCGGGCGCGGAAACCTCAATGGCCAGACAGTTCTTCTCGCCGAGTTTCACCTTCCCGGTGACGTCGATCTCAAACCGCTGAAACATGCCGATGATCGTGTCATCACCGGCGATTCTCTCTCCGTTCAGCCACACGTTGGCGCGGTAGTTGATCCCGTCGAGATGCAGGCGCAGATGTTTCCCCGCGAAGTCCGCTGGAACGGTGAATTCGCTGCGGTACCACCAGGTGGGGAAGAAGGGACTGTCCTCCTTCATCCGCATCCAGCGTCCCTCCTGATACCCCGGTATAGCCTTCAAGTTCTCGCCGTAGTAGGGATCGGGGAAGACCTTGTTCTCGACGAGCGCCGCCAGCACCGTCGTGGGTACGGTGACCGGATACCACTTGCCGATATCGGCTCCCGGCGTGGACAGCGCGGCCCCATCCGGCGCGGCCAGCTCCGCGGAGGATTGCAGGTGCCAGCCTTGGTCAATGGGGCACCTAAGCGGGTCAGCAGGTCCCGCGGGGGCCGGCCCGGCCGCACAGACAAGCGCTATCACTGGGATAAACCAACGCTGGATCATCGTTCGGCCCTTTCGTTCTCGTGGCGCCTGCTTGCATTGGATACACGAAATACGCGGTTCGTGAATCGGGTCACGCATCCATGCAACCGGGCTCTCGTCTTTGACTCTCTGCGGCCACACGGTAGCAGAGATTCTCTTCAAAGTCGATGGATTGGATGGCGTGTGTGTACCGCACACAGGGCGGCGCGGGGATGGGCCTGCCCGCGCAGTGCGTTTCCCTGCGCCTCAACAGGGGAGACGGGGCCATGTCTATGCCGGGGAGATTCCGGGGAGTGTCCTTACGTGCGCCTTCCTCCTTTCCGCGAGGACACGACTCTCAGAGAGAAGAGCCCCACAAGGAACAGCACTATGGCGAGAGGGTATGCGAACAGGGGTACCGAGGGCACGTCACCGGGGTTGTTTGGATTTGTGCCAAACATGACCTCGAGCCAATCCGACACGCCGTCGTCGTCGCTGTCCGGATCGAGCGGGTGGGTCAAGTACGTCAAGACTTCGCTGCCATCACTCAGACCGTCGTTGTCCGTATCGGAATCGTTGGGATCGGTGCCCGGGTTGCTGGGTCCACCATAGACGCCGGTGTCGGTCTCCATGTCGTCCGGCAATCCGTCTCCATCCGCATCGGGGAGGGCGCCGGCGAGAACAAAAAAGGAGAAGCCGGTCAGGTTTGTTGTGCTCGCAAGATTGCGCGCGGTATCGAGAACGGTCGGGAGCGCCGTGAACGGGCCCGCCAGCGCCGGCGCGGTGTAGATGGTGAGTTCTCCCTCATCGATTCCCGCGATCTCTGAGTCAAGGTAGGAGAAGGTCACCTCGGACGCGTTAAATGCCGCGCGGTTCGTCTGCACGCGCCATTTGACGTTTGCGATGCGGCCCGCATCGAGCATGTTCACGCCGCTGTCGTCGCGGGTGAGCGTCACGCTTGTAGTACTGCTGGTGGCACCCGTGCTGAAGTCGATGCGCGCCCGCGCCGTCTCGTAGTCGCTGGGCAAGGAATCCCCGGGGCTGTCCGTCTGTTTCACCGTGGAAACGGACGCGCAGGCGGGTTGAACATCAGGCATCTTTCCGAACACGACAAACGCGCCGCCCGCGTTCGACCGCGTTTGCGCGGGGCCGCTGCTGGCCATGTGCCCGAACACGAGGTCGTCTCTCCCGTCCGCATTCAAATCTCCGCCGACGCGAATCGCGCCGCGCTGGCCGATGGGCAGGTGGGCGCCGCTCACGATGCGCATGTCTTCCCGCCCGACGGCGATATCCACGACGGGCGGCATCGACGAGGAGCCGAACACCGCGTGAATGGTCGCATAGTGGGAGGGGCTCGCATCGAATCCCTGCATCACAATGTCGCACACGGCGTCACCCGTGATATCGCCCACGCCAAGACCGCCTTCGCGGGAGAGACAACTGCCGCTTCCCTGACCGTAGATCACGACGCCGGGATTCTGGCTCGCGAGATCGATGGTGGACGGCCAGGATGTGCCGCCGTAAAACACGTAGACCTCGCCGCAATCCGGGCGTCCGTAGTCGGG
This sequence comes from Candidatus Hydrogenedentota bacterium, assembly GCA_020849535.1. Classification (GTDB taxonomy): domain Bacteria; phylum Hydrogenedentota; class Hydrogenedentia; order Hydrogenedentales; family SLHB01; genus JAHDWY01. The sequence continues at coordinate 30,148 of JADLGB010000258.1, read as the reverse complement.
ACCTTGAGCGCCCTGTGCGCCGAGCACCAGGTCGCGCACTCCGTCCCCGTTGACATCGCCTGTGGCGATGGCGTTCTGCTCGGTGAGCTTGTCCATGGAAGCTTTGCCGTAGATGGTCACATCCGCAGTGTCAGTCGCCAGGTTTATCAGGCTGGGGGGCGCCGTTGTTCCGAAGATGACGTATGCCTCACCTGCCTGCCCCTTGTTCCCAGCCGGTCCGTCCGCGCCATACGCGCCCAAGATCAGATCGTCCAAACCGTCCCCGGTGACGTCTCCGAAGGCGATTGACGCGTCCCGGGTGAGATAGTCGCCGGAATCATCGCCGAGAATGGTGAGGTCATGCATTTGCGCGGCGACGTCGACCACTGCCGGAAGACCCGTCGAGCCGAGCAGCACGTATGCTGCACCCGAACCACTGTTAATCTGGGAAGAACCAAACGCTAGATCGTCGATTCCATCGCCGTTCAGGTCACCCACCGCGAGCGCACCTTCATAAGGCATTCGAATAGCGATACCGCTCGTCACGATGTCAACGTCCGCACCTGAAGCCAGTAAGTCGATGGTGGCAGGCAGACTGGATGAACCGTAGATGATGTACAGTCCTCGCGAGCCCACGACAAGGTCCGCGATGCCATCTCCATTGAAGTCTCCCGTGGCGAGTGCGGCGCCAGGCGAGTAGGTTGCGCCTTCGGTCAAGAGATCGCCGGCCTTCGCGCCGTATATGACTACGTCCTGCTCGCTCATGGCCAGGTCGATGGTTGCTGGCCAGTTCGCGCTCCCGTAGAAGATGTAGACTTCTCCCGCATCGATTCGGGAGTCGCCGGCGCAGTCTCCTTGCCGTGCGCCAATAATCACGTCGTTGATTCCATCGCCATTCAGATCGGCGATGGCCATGGCGCCGTGCAAGGCGAGATAGTCATTCTTCGACGCACCGTGAATCGTGACGCCGGGCGCCGGACCTTCCGTGCCGTTGATGTCAAGGATCCCCGTGAACCCGGCACCACCGAAATAGATGTAGGCGTTGCCTTTGCCATCCGGACCCCCGCTGTTCCGCGGCGCACCCAAAAGGAGGTCGTCTTTTCCATCCCCATTCACGTCACCGATGACTATGGCACGGTTCTCCGTGAGCAAATCGTATTCGGGTCCGCCAAAGATCGAAACGTCCGCGTTGGACGCGTCAAGTTCATTGGACACCTGTTGAATGTAGGTGACACTGTTATCCGCGCTGCTTGAAGCGGCGTTCGGGTTGCCGGACGTGTCTTGGCAGCACCCTGCGGAGACGCTTGGCCGAATGGTCCCTCCAGCGCTTGCGCCAGTCACCGTAATTGAGTACTGGGCATTGGGGCCTGCAGGCGACACGCTGTACGTGACGCCTGCCGCCGTTCCGGCGATCACTACGTCGGACGTCGTGAACTCGACCACCGGTTCGCTGAACATCACGGTGAACAGGATCGGGAACGATTCCGTGGGATCGCTCTGGCCATAGGCCTGCTCGACCGTCACCGTGGGAGCAACGATGTCGTCGAACGTCACGGTATTATCGACACTGGTCGACGCGGCGTTGGGATTTCCGGCCCAGTCCTGACACACGCCGGCGGCGACGGTCGGCACCAGAGTTCCGTCTCCCACGATCGAAGTTACCTGGATGGTGTACGTGATGGCGGAAGTAGCAGGAGAGACGGAGAATTCCACACCCGTGGCGGTGCCGCCCATTGTCACATCATCCGCGGTAAAGCCTGAAACGATTCGCGCGAAGGTAACATCGAATTGGATGGGCAGCGAACTGGTGGGATCGGCCTGCCCAGTCCCTTGCTCCACCCCGACATCCACGGGAACCGTGGACGTGATCGTGAAGTTGGCGTTGCTCAAATCGTTGACCGCCGGGCTGGACAGAAGGACTACCTTCACGCGGTAGTCGTTGCCGAGGACCTCATTCAGGGGAATCGGCCAATTCCACAGCCCTGTGCCCACATCGATACTTGGGTTCAACGTGCGTACGAGGTTCCGGTTCTTATAAAGATCGATCTTCACATTTCCCGAAGCCCCGCTGTTGCTCCAAGTGATTGCTTGGGTTGAACCAATTGTCCAGGACTCGCTTCCATTCGGGCTACTTACCGCGATCGGGTGGTAATCGGAAACGGATGGATCGGTTCCATTCGTATACTCTTCCGCGTTGGCATAGCCATCGCCGTCTCCATCTCCCTCAATGCCATCTGTGCCCGTGCTCACGAGCGGATCGAGATCCCAAGCCACTTCCCACTCATCCGGCAGCGAATCCCCGTCACTGTCAAGGTCCAGGAAGTTCGGGGTGCTGTCGGAGTCGGTGTCAGCCGCAGTCTCGACGCTGTCCAGAATCGTGTCGCCATCGGAGTCGTTGTCGCGATGGTTGGGAGTTCCGTCGGCGTCCGGATCGCCGGTGCCCTCTGTCACGTCTGGAATGCCATCCGAATCAGAGTCGATGGTGGTGCTTTTGAATACCCAGAGTTCCTCGCCGGTGCCACCACCGTTTGCCAGGAAATACGCGTTATTGCCAACGGCCATGACACTATTGGGATTGGAGCTACCGGTACCGGGCACTATGTCCAGGAGGAGTTGCGTACCCGCCTCCGAGCCGTCGGTCCACCATAGTTCAACGCCGCTGGTGCCATCCGACGCCGCAAACATCGCAAAGGATCCTGTGGCGCCTCCCACGGCGCCAATGCTCGTTGGATTGGCACTGGGGATCCCTGGCGTGATGTCCTTGATGCGCATCGTGCCGCTTTCCGTTCCGTCGCTTATCCACAGCTCACGCCCGCACAGTGGCTCATATGCGGTAAACAGAAGCCTATCGCCGGCTGGGACGATATCTTGAGGAGTGGAGCCTTCCTCTCCGGGATTGATGTCCTTGACCAACCACGTTCCGTCAGGGGTACCATCGCTACGCCAGAGTTCCCGGCCGTGGCCGCCGCTGGTGTACGGCTCCGCGCCGTCTTCGGCCGTGAAATAAAGGATGCCGCCCATTACCATAATGAACTCGGGCCGGGAATCCTGACCACTAGGGGCAATGTCTTTGATGATGCTTGCCGCGCCGGACGTGCCATCGCTTTTCGTCAATTCGATGCCGACACCGTAGCCGCCATCACTGACGAAGTACAGCGTATTGCCGACAGCCATCAAGCGGGATCCCCCGCGTGGAAGGTCTTCGATAGCGAATGAACCGGGGCCGGTGCCGTCGCTGCACCATAGTTGTGACCCCGTACCGCCTGGCGCGGCAAAGAAGTAAATCTTGTCGCCCATGCTCGTCATGTCCTTCAGATAGGAACTGGGGTAGACTTCGTCAAACACCTCATGCACCAATGAGGTTCCGGCTTCGGAGCCATCGCTCTTCCACAAGGAGAACCCCGTGCCATCGTCTGCGGCGAAGTAGACCAATCCGTTGAGTTCGACGAATTTGGGTACCCTGCTCCAATCCTCATCAAACGCGCTATCCGAGCCCGGGTTGATATCTTTCACGAGGCTTGTATTCGCTGCGGACCCATCGCTGGAATACAACTCGTATCCCGTGCCGGAGGCGTACGCGACAAAGAACAGTTTGTTGCCCGCGCGCGTGATGTAACGAGGACCGGAACTGGACGCTCCCGCTCGAAGATCCTTCACATAGTTCGTCCCCGGCCCCGTGGCATCGCTCGACCAGAGTTCGGATCCGTGTGTGATGTCATCCGCGCTGAAATAGAGCAGGCCGCCCAGTTCAGTCATGTACGCGATGTGGCGCACGTTCGAGGTGGAACAGATGTCCTTAGGCATCAAGGTGCCCGCGCTGGTGCCGTCACTGATCCACAGCTCGCGGCCGTGCATGGCATCTTGGGCGGCAAAGAAGATCCCGGCGCCGGTGCTGACGCACAGGTAGGGGTCGGAACCTGACGATCCGGTGTTGATGTCTCTCACCCGCAAGGTCGTGGCAGAGGTTCCAGTCGTCTTCCACAATTCCAGGCCGTTGGTGTTGTCCGCTGCGGCAAAGAAGAGCGTACCTCCGACTGACGCGAATGCGGGATCAACGTCCACGTTGCACGCATTGGATGTTGGGTGGATGTTCCGGAGGAGTACCGTTCCCGCGCTGGTTCCGTTGCTTTTCCAGACCTCAAAACCGTTCGTTCCATCGTTTGCGCAGAAATAGAGCGTGCCATTGTGGTTGTAGAGGTGACGGACATAGCCGCCTGACACGCCTGGATTGACGTCCTTGACGAGTACCGTTCCTGCGTCAGTTCCGTCACTCATCCAGAGTTCTTGCCCGTAGGAAGCGTGGATGGCACTGAAAAACAGAGTCCCATTCACATTGACCAGGTCTCGCAGAAACGAGTCGTCCTGACCCGGATTGACGTCCTTCACCAGCACCGTCCCAGGGCCCGTCCCGTCACTCTTCCACAATTCGGCGCCCTGCAAGAAATCGTCCAGTGCCACAAAGAACAGCGTCCCATTCACGTTGGTGAGTTGCTCGGGTAGCGACACCTGGAACGTGCGAACGAGGCTGGTTCCCGCATCCGTGCCGTCGCTGCTCCATAGGCCTATGCCGGTGTTCGGCTCGTACGCCGCGAAGAAGAGGGTGCCGCTCACATCCACCAGCGATCGAGGTTCGGAATCATCTGGGCCAACGTTCAGGTCCTTTACGAGAGTTGTGCCGGAGGCGGTACCGTCTGTCCGCCAGAGTTCACGGCCTGAGGCGTCATTCTCTGCCCTGAAGTACAAAACCCCATTTGACTCCACGAATTCGGTCGGCTCGGAACTCCCGGGCCCGGGACAAATGTCCTTCAGCATGGCCGTGCCTGACGTCGTGCCATCGGTCTTCCAAAGCTCTATCCCGTACGTTCCATCATTCGCACGGAAATATACGTCGCCGCCATACTCGGTGAGATACTCGGGGTCGGAGTCCTCAATCCCCGGAAGAATGTCTTTCACCAGGGAAGTGCCACCCGATGTCCCATCACACTTCCAGAGTTCACGGCCCTCGCCATCGGTTTCGGCAGAGAAAAGAGCAGTTGAGCCGAGAATCGCTATGTCCGTCGGTGACGAGCCCCGGCCCGCGCCCATATCGGGATAGATATCCTTGACGAGCGCGGGGGGCTGGGCCGCCGCCTGGCAGATCCACAGGACCGCGCACAGGAGTGCTGTCGTGTGCAACACCAAACCTATGTGAGATTCTCTATACAGAGATGGGACACTTCGGGTGCAGGACGGAGTGGAGATTGTCTCCCCGGGTTCAACCGGCAGATCGACACAATTGGCAGTGGTGTTCATGACTCCGTCCCCCGTGTGAAACTGAACTGCTCCGGCAACTCTGAACGATATGGAGATAGACAGGTGCTTGCGCGACGCGCCCGACGTTCTTTTCACGAGCCCCCTAGCTTGCCGCGTGAAAGGTATCCTTCATGAACGTACAACCTGATTCCCCCTGCCCGAAAAAGGCGCCTTGCGGGGAGTCAAATTTAATAGGGAAATACAACAGCCTATTCTAGCAACGTATCATCTTGCTGTCAATGCCTCAACATATTTGTGCACCCCAAATGCCACGTATACGTTAGAAGATCCCTTATACAGTCTCTATCGAATGCGCGAAGTTTCGACACACGGATCGCGTGCGGTGTGATGTTCATTCATCAGAATACTCAAATCCTACTTGGGAGATGCGTCTTCTGAATCCAGGAAAGCGATGCAAGGCTGCCAGTGAATTGGCATTTGCGGATGTGGCCAAAGGGCGACATGAGACGTGACTTTACACTTCGTCGAGGATAGGAAAAATAACGTCGGTTTACTCGTCGGTCCTCAGTTGCTTGCCTCCTATACGGCGGGTTTTGGCCAGGGGTCGCTCGTTCGTTCGAGCCAACGCAGCAGCTCGGCGGTGAGCGACTTTTCGAGGGAATCGTCGGTACCCGCAAGGTCACGGACTTGATACGGGTCGGCTTCGTTGTCGTAGAGGTGGTGGACCTCGCCAGCGGGCGTCCGTTCGATCACAAAGGTGTGGCGGGGCGTTCGGAGGCCGCGGGCTCCTTCAAGCGGAGTGTCCGGATCGTGATTCAGGTAGAGTGCCGAGGCCGGCCGCTCCGTGCTGTGGCCCCGCAGAACTCGCGAGTGGTCCGTTCCTTCCACCACGGAAGGGATCTGACGCGAAAGGCCCATCAAGCCCAGGAGGGTGGGCATGATATCGGGAGCGCTGAAGAGGAGCTCATCGCGGCCCTGCGGCACGTGGCCAGGCCATCGGATGATGAAGGGCACCCCAATGGATTCCTCGTACCACCACGATTTGTACATGCGGCCCTGGCTGCCCATCATCTCGCCATGGTCCGAGGTAAATACCACGATGGTGTCGTCGTCAAGACCCTCCTCACGGAGACACTGCAGGATGCGGCCGAACTGATCGTCCACTCCAGTGACCGCGGCAAAGTAATGTTTCGCCCATTGTTTGGCAATCTGCCCTTGCTGCGTTGCCAAGTCCACGTTGGGCCGCGTCAGAAGTCGTTCGGAGGTTCTCTCTCCGTACCGTTCAAGGTACTCTGGAGGAACCAGCTCAAAGGGCATGTGCGGCGGATTCATGGAGACAAACAGGGCGAATGGCCGGCTGGAAGGACGCTGTTTGCCGTCCCTGTTGCGGATGAAATCGATGGCCACGCCCGCCTCATGGCGAGGAGACCAGTCCTCGACCTCCACGTACCCGTCGCGCGGCGCGTCTCCGGTCCAGTAGTGCGGCCGCATGTGGTTGTCGTGGCAGCCGTACGAGTGCCAGAAATCGAAACCGTGCCGGCGCGGGCCAGGCGGCGTGAACTCGTCCCACGCGCTGTTGTCCCCGTGCCGGAAGAGCGCGGGCTCGCACGGCGCTTCAAGGTGCCATTTCCCGATGTAGCCGCACGCGTAGCCCTGGTCCTTCAGCACATCTCCGATGCAGCGCTCCGACTCGCGCAGATGCACGCCATACTGCACCGTGTGGCTCCAGCAGTTCGTGGTCACCCCGGTTGAGAATGGGTAACGCCCCGTGAGCATGGACGCGCGATACGGGCTGCACACCGGGCGATTGCTGATTGCGTTGGTGAGGAGCAAGCCTTCCGAGGCGAACCTGTCGAGGTTGGGTGTGATGACAGGATCCTCGCCCATGCAGCCGATGGCGTGCCGCCGGAATTCATCGGGAAAGACGAAGACGAGATTCGGTTTTGAGGCTTTTGACTGACTACTCGCTCGCCCGGAAGTGAGAGAGGAGCAAGATGCCGCTGCAAGCGATGCGGCACTCAGGTGCATGAATTCACGACGAGAAACAGGACGCGCCACGACTGCTACCCCCACGGTGATATCGGCACGCTGTCTGCCGAAACTGGCCCCTGATGGTTCTTGAGGCACAAGGTACATAACGAGACAGCAGAATACCTACTCGGATCTGAAATGCACAACGGACCACGTACCATTCTCTACGGGAATGTCAGCGCACGCGGACAAGGGCATGCCTAATGGCACCCAGCCTCCACTCCCGGAAGTCCACGGAGAATGGGATCACGTAGAGGCCCGATTGCGCGCCCGACGGTATGCGGATCAACACCGACAGCACGGCGTCGGGATGTGTCGCGCCAGGGGTGACCCAGCCGTCCGTGCGTGCGGGCACTTCCGCGGTAGCGCGGCTCGCGTTGGGTTCCCAACTCCACCCCTGCGGCAGCCTGGGTTCCACCGTGACAGGCAGGGGCGCATTGCCGTGGTTCGTTACGTGCACCTGTATCGTCACCGAGTCGCCGGGGGCGGCGTCTTGTTCGTAGGGATACGTACGGACCCAGTGTTCATCGAGAGCGAAATCCGCGGCGTCCCAAGGCACCATCGCCTTGACCATCTCTTCTCGCGCGGCCAGCGTTTGCTCCATGTGGTCGAGTTGCGCATCCGTGAAATGAAAGGCCTTGTCCTGATGCTCATTGAAGATATAGTCCGGCTTGGTTGTTCGCCAGATATCGAGGCAGCGCCGCGAGCCGCGTCCCGCGCCGAGGAAGGTCCGGTTCTGCGCGCAGTAATCGTCCAAACCCGTGGGGGCGCCGGAGTCGCCCGCGAAGAAGACTTTTGCGCCATGACCCTCAACCAGCAGGCCGCCGTGGTAGAGCGTTTGCCCAGGGAAATGGAACGCCGTCAGCGTGAACTCTCTCCAGGTCCAAGACTCGCCGTCGGCGGTCTTACGCGCCACGGGTACCGGGGTCGGCCCGATGCACGGCAGAAAGTATCGGTGCGGAAACTCCAGAACCTCCGCCATGCGCGCGTCCGTCATGATAGGGCAGTAGCGCGTCGCGAGACGGAACAGGGAATCCACGTGGTCGTCGTGGTAGTGCGTGACCCAGCAGCCTTCGAGCGACTTGACGGTTCCTGCCTTCTGCCATTCGTCGATCTTGGCGAGGACGCTGTCGTGTCCGCAGTCAATCAACAGGGCGTCCCCTGAGTCCGCGACCACGGCGAAACTGGTGTACGCGACGCGGCGGATCCACGCAGGCGGATCGAGCTGTTCCGCCCGCGGCATCCGGGCAGGGTCGTCTTTCATGTCCTCAAACTGCGAGGGGAAATAGTGATTGAGCGCCGATATCGAGACGAAGTTCCGGTTGAGTGCGTTCAACCGCTCTTCCAGTAGCGCCGCCGCATCGGTGAAGTTCTCAACGGTTGCCCCATGTGATGGAACAGCAAGTACCGGCGCGGCCGCTGTGAGCTTATGCAGACTCTCGATGAGCGGTTCGCGCATTCCGAGGAAGCCGTGGTAGTCGCCGACTTTCCGGAAACCCTTCTGCAGCGAGTAGAGATCCCAGATCTGTCCCGGACCGCACATCACGTCGCCAATGAAGGCAATCGATTTGCCCTCCACGTCCACAACGTATGAAATGGCGCCTTCCGTTGCCCCCGGCGTTTCGATCACGCGCAGGGTCAGGCCGCGCCACTTGATGGTATCGCCCTCGATGACGATTCGGGACACAGGCAGACGGCGCGGCAGCACTTGGGGGCCCGGCTGGAAATGGTACAGGTGCCAGCGGTTGTGCCAATCGTTCCAGTAGGCGTCGACGTCCTCGAAGAGCGCGCGATCCTTCTCGGCAACAACGGCCTGCGCGCTCTGCTCCTCTACGAAGCGGTACGCACCCATGACATTCGGCCTGCGGTGCTGCGTCATGCAGATCATCTCGACCTGCTCCACGCCGAGCGCGCGCAGGCGCTCCATGCTCACGGTCTCGCAGCAGTCGATGAGCAGCGCCCTTCCATCACGCACAAGGACACCCGTCTTCACTGCGCCTTCCAGCATGTAAACGCCAGGCGCCAACGGTGTCGCGCCCGCGGCGGCATTTTCTTCAGCAGAAAGCGCGGCGCAGAAAACCAATGCGGTAATACCCAATGCCATGATGGCGTGCCTCCCCTCGATTCGAACTCGGCACTGCAAGGCCTGTGAGCCGGCACGTGCTGCCACAGAATACACCCATGAGGCAGAAGAGCAAAGAGAGGCGATTGGCCTTCGCGAACGGCGACTTCCGCTCTTCGATCCGGCTGACTAGCGCCTCAGCAGTCCACGACGCGCCACACGTCCCTTCCGCAGACGCAGCGCGTGCGTGATGCATGGGGGGATTTCATCTTCGTGGTGCGTCACGAACAGGATAGTCGTATTCATCTGCACGCCGATTGCGTTGACGAAATCGAGGAGCGCCCGGCGATGCGCCTCATCCAACCCGGCACACGGTTCGTCGAGAATCAGCATCAGCGGATTCTTCACCAATGCGCGCGCGATCAATGCCATCCGCTGCTGGCCTTCGGAAACGCTATGGAATGGCGCATCAGTGACCTTTTCTAGCCCGAAATCGTGAAGCCAGCGTCGTGCCGTCGCGTATTGGTGCGGGGAACAACGTTGGTAGAGTCCAATCGAATCGAAGAAGCCGGAGCAGACGACCTGCAGGCACGTCGAATCGCCGTCGTAGAAGATCTGCATTTCGGGAGCCACCCAGCCGATTTGCTCCTTGATCTCCCAGATGCTTTCCCCAGAACCCTTGGGGGAACCAAATAACTCGATATCAGTCGCATAGGCCTGCGGGTTGTCCGCGAGGATCAAGCTCAACAGCGTGCTCTTGCCCGAGCCATTTGGGCCGAGCAGCGCCCAATGCTCTCCCGCGCGAATCGTCCAGTTGATACCATGGAGGATGTTCACCCCGTCGTATGCGACGCTCGCGTCGCGGATCCGCACCAGCACGTCCGGTTTTTCTTTCGGTTCTGGGTGACGATCCAGACGCAACCGCACCCCGGTAGTGGTTGCCCTCGAGCCTCTCGTGATGCGTCGCGCCAGGGCGCGGTCCTTCAACAGCCGCTCCTTGGGTCCCATCGCGGCAATCCGGCCCTTATCAAGATAGAGGAGGTGCGTGACCCCTTCCGGCAATTCATCGAGCGTCCTGGATACGAGCAGGAGCGCGACTTCGTGACGCATCAGTTCGCCGAGGATCTTCCGCAACGCAAGCCTACTGTGCACGTCAAGACCCGCGTAGGGGTCGTCGACAATGAGTAAGCGGGGCCTGGCCACCAGCGCTTTGGTCAACAGGACCTTGCGCGTCTCCCCGTTCGAGAGGTGAATGAGCCGGCGGTCGAGCAGGGCGTCCATATCAAGCCGGCGAATCAGGGCGGTCAGTTCTGTCCGGCAGTTGGCGCGTGCGCAAGGTCTATCGTTCAGGAAGGCCCGCACTGTCGGGCAATCCTCTCCCTCAAATGACTCCCACCGGGCCTGGTGATACTCACTGACCAATTCGGCCAATGCCCGGTGGCTCTCGAGCGAAACGTACTCGACCTCGTCTTCGGGCACGCCTTGCGAATCTTCGAGGCCAAAATGATATTCGATCTCACCCCTCGCCGGAACCGATTCCCCGGCGATCAGCTTTGCCAACTGAGACTTTCCGGATCCATTCGGGCCGACAATTGCCCATTGCTCGTCCCGGTGAAGTGTCCAGTTAACGTGCCTGAGGCAGATGCGATCGCCCGCCCGCACCGAGATGTTGCGCAACGTGATCAACATCTGACGGAAATCCCAGGGGCGCCATTGTCGCCCATGGCTGTCGATGAGAATACTCGCATGGAGATCCGCTTCCGACGGGTGTCATTGTGCCGGTGGTGCTGAAGTAATCTGTGCCCTACCATCAGGTTTTGCACTGTTCGTGACCTCACTCCGAGAACTGTGACAGTCTTTTCCGAGCATGGGTAACGTGCCCGTGTTCCAATAGCGCCAAGGCCCGTTTTGCGCTGGTGAGGGCATGCGTGCTAGCTTGCAGTACCCACCAAGGAGAGCGCTTATGCATATGAACTCGACGTCTCAATGCAAAGCCCGCATCAACCGCCGCGCGTTCCTCGCCGCCGTCGGCGCGTTATCCGCGGCCGCGCTCGCGTCGCGCCGCAGGCCGGTGGCGGCTGTCCCGGATTCACGACTGAACATACTGCTGATTACCTTGGATGACTTGAACTATACCTCGTTAGGTTTCATGGGTTCCAAGGTGCCGGATATCACGCCCAATCTCGACAAGCTCTCTCGCGAGAGCTACCGGTTCAGTAGAGGGCATGTGACGGTGGCCATCTGCCAGCCTTCCCGCCAGTGTATGATGACCGGCCGCTATCCCCACAACATGGGTGCGCCGGCCTTCGATCCCATTCGCGAGGACGTGCCGACGCTCCAGGAACGTTTACGTGCCGCGGGCTATCTGAATGGCATCTTCGGCAAAGAGACTCACCTCGCACCGAAGGAGAAGTTTTGTTGGGACACGTATGTCCCTGCCAGCGAACTCGGCATCGGCCGCGATCCGCAACGCTATTACGAAGAAACGCAGAAGTTCCTTGCGCGAGCGAAATCGGAGGGCAGACCGTTCTTCCTCATGGCGAATTCGCAGGACCCGCACCGTCCCTTCGCCGGTAGCCAGGACGAAATCAACCGCTGGCAGAAGCACCTGCCGGTGAACCGCACGTACAAGCCTGAAGAGATAGAAGTCCCCGGCTTTCTCCCCGACATCCCCGGAGTGCGCGAAGACCTTGCCTGCTACTACACCTCGGTACACCGGGGCGACGAATCGCTGGGACTCGTCCTGCGTGCATTGGACGAGGCGGGGATGGCTGAGAAGACACTCGTCATGTACCTGAGTGACAACGGAATGGCCTTTCCCTTTGCGAAGGCCAACTGTTACCTCACGAGCACGCGTACGCCGTGGCTCGTGCGCTGGCCCGGCGTCACGGAGGCAGGCAAAGTCGAGCCCGATCACTTTGTCAGCGGCGTAGATTACGCGCCGTCTATCCTCGAGGCGGTGGATCTCGAGCCGCTTCCCGATCTCGATGGCCGATCGTTCATGTCACTGCTGCGCGGCGAAAGCCAGCCCGGCCGCGACCAGCTTTACACTCTCTACAACCGGCCTGAAAACGGCAACCTTTCCATCCGCTGCATGCAGGACCGGCGCTACGGATATATCTGGAATCCTTGGGGTGGCAGCGGGCTGAAATTCGGTGCCAACTACATGATGGGTCCGGCGTGGGAAGGCATGCAGGATGAGGCAAAGAGCAATCCCGAAATGGCCGCGCGCATGAAGCTTTTCCTTAATCGGGTACCCCAAGAACTCTATGACTTTGAAAGCGACCCCAGCGCCTTGAGCAACCTCATCGACGATCCGGCCCACCGCGACACGCTCCACGATTTGCGGCAACGCCTTCTCGCCGAAATGACCCGTTCCAACGATCCCCTTCGCGAAGATTTTGCGAAACTGGTAGAGCATACGTTGTTGTAGACCGGCGATTTCGCGCTATAATGAGCGAGGGCGCATCTGGGGGTACCGGGCACACCAATCGGGAGGATTTCCTTGTACAATCGTGCCATCTGCCTTTGCATTGTCACGGCTATCTTCACACTCTGCCTGCTGCCTGCGGGGGCGGCCGCGTGCGACTGCCTGATTATCTCCCACGAGATGTTCCACGACGCCTTACTCCCCTTGGTGACACATTACGCGACAGGGATAAGGGTCAGCGTCTTCACCACATCGTCGATAGACCCACACCCGACCACCGGCGTATTCACGGCGTACGTAAGAAATGCGCACTGCGAACCGAATGCGGAAAGACGCGGCGCGCAAGAGGACGTGAAGGTAGGAATAGCATGGACGATTCCAACCTGAGGCTCGGGTTAGCCCTGGCGGTTATGGGTGGCGTGATGGCCGGAGTGTATGCCGTTCCGCTTAAATTCACGAAGAAGTGGGAATGGCAGCACTCATGGTTGGTCTACTCCGTCGTGGGTCTGGTGATATTTCCGTGGGCCTTGACGTGTGTCTTCACGGTCAACTTGGGTGAACTACTCTCCGGATCAACGTGGATATTGATATGTGGATTCGGGCTGGCTTGGGGTGTGGGTAATGTGCTGTGGGGTATGGGGCTCGTACGGCTTGGGTTGGCACTGGGCGGTAGCCTGATGATGGGGATTGTCTCCGGTATGGGCTCATTGGTCCCGCTCATTGTGCTGCAGCCGGATTCCCTGCACACGCGCAAAGGGCTCTTTGTGATCTTGGGAAACGCTATCCTTGTTGTCGGCGCAGTCCTGTGTTCACGCGCTGGAGACTTGCGTGCCCGTCTGCAGTCGGGCAAAGATGAGACAAGCGGGACCACCTCGTATTCATTCCCAGTCAGTGTGCTCATTGCGATTCTGGCGGGTGCGCTCTCTGCTATGCTCAACTTCAGCTTCGCGTTCAGCGGCGACATGCAATCGCGTGCGGTCGATTTTGGGACTCCGTCCAGTTTGGCATCCCTCAGTGTCTGGGCTCTGGCGCTCTCAGCAGGCTTTCTCGCGAATCTAACATTTTGCTCGTGGAGAATTGGGCGCGCGGGATGGAGCCGCTATCTCCAAACCGGCACCTTGTCACATTGGATAAGCACCATTCTCATGGGGCTGACGTGGTTCGGTGGCGTGATGCTTTACGGGATCGGGGCAAGCAAGATGGGTCCCTCGGGTGCTGTTATTGGCTGGCCCGTATTCATTGGGATGACGCTCGTCGCAAGCAATGTGGCCGGAATGGCCACGGGTGAATGGCGTGGTACGAATAGCCGTTGCATCCGTTTACTTCTCTCTGGAGTCGCGGTGATCATTGCCTCAATGGTGGTCATAGCGAGAGGCAATTAGCGCCGGCCCTGCAGCCCGCACAGAGAAGCCGTTCCTCGCATCAAGCGGGCGTCACCGAAAGGGAATGAGAGGCAATTGGCGTCTGAGTGGACGGTGACGCTCTTTACGCATCGGTGCCCATGATGGAAACGATCTGGATAGAGGACAAGCAGCTTGTTCGGGCCCTGCGACGGAACGAAGCGTTCTGGCAAGGCGAGCTCGAAGAGTCTCCGCTGATGTGGATCGTCGTTCCCAATGCGAGACAGGGGCCCGCCCTTCCGGAACCCGAGCGGGAAGACGAACTCTGGACTGACGTGAACTACGTCATCGTTTCGACGGAGTCCAATCTTTCCCGGACGCACTACGCCGGGGATGCCTTGCCAGTCTTCAATCCTTGGCTGGGTCCCGACCAGTTCGCGGCGTGGCTGGGCGCTGACATGACGATCAAACCCAAAGAGAATACCTCGTGGATCAGACCTTTCATCGAGGATTGGGACAAGCATCGGGAACTAACCATCTCCCCCCAGAATCGCTGGTGGAGAATCTACTTGGACACGCTTCGGGCATCCGTTGAGGCTGGAAAGGGGAAGTGGGTCACGGGGTACCCCGACCTTCACAGTGGAATCGACGCACTGAGCGCCATCCGCGGGCCGGAAAGACTCTCCATGGACCTGGTTGAGCGCCCGGAAGCTGTCCATCGGGCAATGTGTCAAATGACGGATCTCTGGAAATGCGTTGTTGACACGGTTTCGAACATCATACTGCCCGCGGGCCAAGGCACGTCGAACTGGACCATGGGATGGAGCGAAAGACGCTTTCTCTGTATCGGTCAGAACGACTTCACCTGCATGATCGGCCCCGAGATGTTCGAGGAATTCTGCTTGCGGGACAATGTCGAATGCTGCAATGACGCAGATTACTCACTCTATCATCTCGACGGCCCCGATGCCGCGCGTCACCTTCCGAAGATCCTCGGAATTGACAGCCTTACCGCCGTCCAGTGGATTCAAGGAGCAGGGAATCCGCCACCATCAAAGTGGCTTCATCTCCTCCAGATGATCCAGCGCGCAGGAAAATCGGTTCAGGTGTACTATGGCCCGAGCCACGGCGATGACGCCGACCTTTTCCAAGAGATGGAGATCTTGTGCCGTGAACTCGATCCCACGCGACTCTTTATTTGGGCGATCCTCGCCGACGTGGAAGAGGCTGAGGCTCTCGTAAAGCATGCACGGAAGGTGTGTTCAAGCTGAGGGGACTTGATTTCCCTGACCTAGATGGACAGAAGGATTCGACAATGCATCGATGGGTAACGATTTCGTGTTTGTGGGCAATAATGGCCGTGGGCGCGTGGGCGGATGCCGCGCCCTTTCTGGGAAGGTGGGCGCTCACGTCGGAAGGGGGCGGACCGGGCTGGTTGGAAGTCCGGCAGGACGACGGTGTGTTCACCGGCGCCTTGCTGTGGATCGGCGGAAGCCCGGAGACCCAGACGCGGATCTATTTCGAGGGAGAGACGCTTCACGCGCTTCGGATACGGGAAGACGAGATTCGCGATCCCTCCGGTAAAGTGGTGCGCAAACAGATCCAGCCAATCGAATTGACGGCAACTGTGTCTGGGGATGACCTGCAAGGAGATTTGTCAGAACCCAGCACCGACGGCATGGCCGTCATCAAGCAGTCGTTTACCGGTCGCCGCGTGCCGCCATTGCCACCGGCCCCAGACCTCACGCAGGTGCGGTTCGGCGAGCCAATAGCACTCTTTGATGGCAGGAGTCTCGACGGGTGGGTGGCGCTCGGTGGAGCACACTGGGGATTGCTGGAAACCAATCACCCCGGCGCAAAAGGAGAGGGCTGGATCCCCGTGGACCCGAGTGCAACCAATGGGTGGTCGGTGCGCGACGGGGTCCTCGTCAACGATCCAGCGCAGCACGAAGGCCAAGAGTACATCCGCTACGCGAATCTACACACCGTCCGCGAGTTCGAACACTTCAACCTCACGCTTGAAGTGAACATTCCGCCTGACGGCAATAGCGGCATCTATCTGCGCGGAATCTACGAAGTTCAGTTGCGCGACAGTTTCGGCAAGCCCCTCGATTCTCACAACATGGGCGCCATCTATGGGCGTATCACCCCCTCGGTAGCTGCCGAAAAGCCTGCGGGGGAATGGCAGTCCCTTGACATCACCCTATTGGATCGCCACGCCACAGTGAAGCTCAACGGACAAACCATCATAGACAACCAGCCGATTGCCGGTTGCACCGGCGGCGCGCTCTGGTCCGACGAGTCGCGCCCAGGCCCCATCTACATCCAGGGCGACCACACGGGCGTGCAACTGCGCAACATTGTGCTCAGACCAATCGTCAAATAGGCGCGATGAATTGGCATGGTGAAGGGGCCGCCATGCGCCACCCTGAGATGCGGGGTCTGTTCCTACCCCGTTACTTCGCGGTACTGGCGCGCGCGGGGTCGTAGTGGTCATTGCGGTCCATTACTTGGGCATTGACCGACTTCCGCCACGCGCGAAGTTTTTCATACAAGTCCCGGGCCTTGTCCGGCATCGCCGGTGCAAGATTGTTTCGCTCACCGGGATCGGCCTCCAGGTCGAAGAGCGCCAGGGCGCCTTCTGTCTCAGGGCCGTCGATGCTCTTCTCGAACCACTCAATCAGCTTGTACTTCCCTTCCCGAATGGCGCCAGATGGGGCAATACCCAGGGAGTGGTAGTGAGGGTAATGCCAATAGAGCGCATCTCGCTTGAGAGACGCCGACTGGGTCAAGGCAGGCAAGATACTGATCCCATCCAGCGTGGGATCGCTTAGTTCCACTCCCGCAATTTCTGCGAATGTGGGGAAAAAGTCGATGCTGGACATCATGTCGGTGCAGATGGTCCCAGGCTTCACGACCTGGGGCCAGCGAACGATCAAGGGTTCACGGATACCACCCTCGTACAAATCCGCCTTGGCTCCGTAAAACGGCTTCAGCCCTTCCCGCCCGTACAAGTCGCCGTTATCCGAGAAGAACACCACGATGGTGTTTTCAGCGACGTCGAGTTCATCCAAGGTATCGAGGACGCGTCCAATGTTCGTGTCCATGGTTTCCATCATCGCCGCAAGCACGGGGTTATTGCCCATTATGTTCGAGGCCTCGGGCTTTCGCGCGTATTTGACAATTCGCGGGGCGTACTCCATTTCGGGCCGGTGCACCGCGCTGTAGGCCAGATAGCAGAAGAAGGGCTTGTCCTGATTGCGCTTCATGAATGCAATACCCCGGTCCGTGATCTCGCGCGTATGGTGGGCATCGTAGTCCGGGTCCGCGCCCGCGGCGGCGACCTCGCCCGCCTCGGGCTTGTCCAATGCGAGCACGTCCTCGAAACCCTGTGTGTCCGGGTCTCCCGGGCGGCCCGGACGGTATTCCTTGTCCGCGCTGAGGTGCCACTTTCCGAAATGGCCGCAGGCGTAACCCGCGTCACGCAGCATCTCTGCAAGCGTGGTCTCTTCGACCGGCAGGTGCTTTGTCCAATCGATCATCTTCAGCTTCTCATTGGGATAGTCACCTCCGGCGATGTAGTCCGTGAGATGGAGTCGCCCCGGATACTTGCCCGTCATGATGCTCGCGCGCGTGGGGGAACAGACCGGCGCGGCGGCGTATGCGTCCGTGAACCGCATGCCCTCGGCGGCGAGGCGGTCCACATTCGGCGTTTCATAGAATGGATTGCCATAGCACCCTACCTGATGCCGTCCGAGGTCGTCCGCCAGGATAAACACGATGTTCGGTCTTTTTTGCTGTTGTCCGGTCGCACTACCAACCATCAAGCCGGCGGCGCCCGCACTCATAGCGGCCAAGAACGTGCGGCGATCAAGAGTCTTCATTGCGTTCATCCTTTGGCGGAAGCAGCAATCCAGGCAGCCGCCACCACCGGTGCGGACCTGAGTTCCTATTCGGATTTGACCAGAGTTTAGGTTGGCACTTCAAACGATGTGGAACGAGGACTACTCCGCGAGGTGCTCAGGCGGGAGCTTGGGTCGTTTCCACTTCAACGGGCGTGTTATTGAGCATTCCGAGCGATGCGAGGAATTGTTCAGCCAGGTGCAGGGTGTCTTCGCGATATGGCGGCTTGTTGAAGAACCCGTGATTCTGGTTTGGGGTCACGTGCAATTCGGCCCGGATACCCAGTTCCTTTGACCGCGCCACAAAAGCCTCGCCCTGAGGGAGCAGCCTGTCAAGCGCCCCATAAAAGAGAATGGCAGGCGGACTCCCGGCCTCCAAGTGGAGCGTGGGGGAGATCAACTTTGCGAGAGCCTCGTCGTTGTCGATGCGCTCCAGGAGGCGTGGCTCCCCCGAGAAATTAAGGACCGGATTAAACAGGACCATCGCGCTCGTCTTCGATGAAATAGCGCCGTCTTCATTCTCACCAACCAAATCCGGTGTAAGCGCCGTGCACGCTGCGAGGTGTCCGCCCGCGGACCCTCCACCCGCGACGATCCGCTCCGCATCTATTCCAAGGCGCGCGCCGTTCGCGCGCAGCCACCGGACCGCGCTCTTCGCATCTTCGACACACGACTTCGGGCCGACGCCGTCTTTGCTCTTTACCCGGTAGTCGGCGCAAGCAGCGACCATCCCGCGCTGGGCAAGCCGCTCCGCCTGATACGCGAACTGGGAGGGGTTCCCGTTTTGCCACCCGCCGCCAAAGAAGAACACGATCGCGGGGCGCTTATCGCCCTCCTTCCAATCGCTCGGGAAACTGAGATGCATCATCAATTCCCGCTGGGACGCCTTCTTGTAAGGTTCACTCTTTGTAGCGATGGCCGCCGTTTGTACTTCAGCGGCGCTGGCCCTTTCAGGCCGCCCACAAGAAACAGCCCACCCCGACGCGAGGGCCGCGAGCGGTGCCAACGTCAAGAACGTTCGACGGTCAATCGTGCGCATGCTCAGTCCTCGCTTCAAACCGTTAGACAGATGTTAGCACAAGAGCCGCCTATTCCAATGGCTGCGAGAAGCCGTCTTTGCGGCACCCGCGGAGATCGAGGAAACCGCGGACGAGAAGCAATTCCAGGGCACCACCGGCGGTCGCGTATCCGAAAACTCCAAAGGACAGCGCGACGATATCGATACTTCGCACCAAGCCAAGCTCGATAAAGCGGACACCGCAGAGGTCACTGGGCACCTGAAGCGCCATCACTTCGACACGCAGGACTCGCCTCTGATCACGGCCCTTTTCTTAACCAACGATCCGCGTGGCACCTCCGGCTCCTCTTCTTTCAATCATATCGGGATCCTTGCGTTACAGCGCCCAGCCTTCGCGATAATCGAAGTGCAGGAGGGCGTTTGCCTCGGCGTTGTTGGTGACCATCTGCGTCGCGGTGTCCCAATCAATCGTCGTGCCGGCGCGAAGTGCCACATTGCCAAGCAGAATCGTCTCGGTAACAGGCGCGGCAACCTCGAAGCGCGCGCCCGCGGGGTCCCCTCCCTTGCACGCGGCAAGCCACTCTTCGTTGTGCCCGATGGACCGCGGCAGTGTTTGCGGCGGCTGTTTGAACGCGGTCATGGCCGATTCGGGGATGAGGTGCGGATTCGATCCGTTGAAGCCGCACAGGATCTTCCCGGAGTCTCCCACGAACAGCAGGCCCTCGTCTTCGAACTCGGCATCTGTCAGCTCTTCCGGCTTCTCGGGGCGCAGTCCGCCGTCATACCAATGAAGACTCACGGGGGGCATTTCTCCCCTCGCGGGGAATTGGAAGTGCAGGAGGGAGGCCGCGGGAAAAGACTCCGGATAGACCTTGGTCGAACTGGTGCTGACCCGGATTGGCGCCCCCAGTTTCAATACCCGGAAAATCGTTTCGAAGCTGTAACAGCCCATGTCGCCCACGGTACCAGTGCCGAAATCGAACCAGCCGCGCCAGATGAAAGGCTGGTACGCCTTGCTGTAAGGGCGCATGGCGGCAGGACCCAACCATAGGTTCCAATCGAGATACGGAGGAACAGGATCCTCCGCCGCGGGGCGGTCAAGTCCCTGCGGCCAGAGCGGACGGCTCGACCAGTTGTGCACCTCGCGCACCGGGCCGATTGCGCCGGCCCAGACCCACTCGCACAGGAGGCGCGTGGCCTCCGATGCGGAGTTGCCCGTCGCCACCTGCGTGGCCACGCCGGTTTCGGTGGCCACTCGCGCCATCACGCGGGCTTCGTGGACGGTATGGGACATCGGCTTCTGGCAGTATACGTGCTTGCCCAGGCGCATGGCCTGAACCGCGATCGGGGCATGCACATGGTCGGGAGTCCCTATGAGCACGGCATCAAAGTCCTTCTCCTTGTCAAAGAGTTCTCTGTAATCCCGGTACGCGGCGCAGCGCTTCCGCTTGCTGCGGCCGCCCTGGGCGGCGTAGTAGCGTTGCACGATGTCCTGAGCAGGCTTCATGCCCGCCTGCGCGCCTGCCACCCCCTCGCCCCAGGCGGAGTCCTTCAGGGTTTCGCGGGTCTTGTCGCGGAGTTCGTATTGACCCCACTCCATGTAGTCGGCGCTGCCCTCGTTCACGTCGCAAACGGCGACCACCTGCGCCTCCGGTAAAGTGAGGAAATCAAGCATAACGCGTAGCCCCTGCGAGCCAACTCCGACGCAGGCGATTCTCACTCTCTCACTCGGGGGAACAAATTCCGCACCACCCAGACTGAGTCCCGGCACGACGGCGGCCGCGGCCACAGACGTGGCCCCGCGCCCCAAGAAAGCCCGGCGCGTCAGGCCGGGCAGCCCATCAGAACTCATCCCAGCAACCGGCACCCTGTTCGAATTCATCTTCTATACCCCCCTTGGCGTAGGTCCGTCCCCAAACTCGCGAAGAATCCGAATGACCCAGTCTATGCCCGCTGAGACCGGGCGTCAATGAATTCGATAGGGAGGGTACCGGCTCGCCACAGGACGGGAAAGGCTGCGAAGTGTGCAGAATTTGCAGGATTGAAGATGTATATAGTGCGCATAATTATCAGATCGGGCCGTCGTACTTCTATGCATATCTGCATGCAATGCAGCGCCTAAACCAGGTTTAAGTCGTTTATTTTCAATGATTTGACATGTTTATCGGATTGCATCCTTAACACATTTCACTAGGTAACAATTTGCTTGAAGTGCCAAAGCAGTGGCGTTATTATGAGTTCGGTTATGCGTGGAGGCAGAACTTTACCTAGGGAATTCAAAAGAGGGGTGTGCCGTATGCAGGATTCGTTACAGTTTTCAGTGAATCTCGACAGTCCCATTGCGGTGTATGTCCAGATCGAGAACCAAGTGATGTTTGCCATCGCATCAGGCCGTTTGTCTGCTGGAGACCGGGTGCCATCGGCGCGTGAGATGTCGACGATGATCGGCGTGAACACAAACACGGTGATCAAGGCGTATCGAGACCTGGAGTTAATGGGGATCGTGCAAACTCGCAGGGGCATTGGCGTCACCGTGACTGACCGTGCGTTCAAAATTGCCACCGGCAAGTCTATGCAGATGGTGCAAGCGCACTTGCGAGAAGCAGTGGGGGAGTGCATCGCGGTGGGGCTCAAGCCCACGGATATCCGGTCGGCAGTCAGTGCCGCGGTGGACTCGGGGATCCCGCCCTACGCGTCGAACTGACGCGGCAGCAAGGTTTACTCAGAAGGGAACAGCGGTGACGGGGGATAGTCTCCACGCCCCGGTTGCCGGAGATGAGTTGGGCGCGCTGAAGGCCTTTCCAAAGGGTGTCGGTTAAGGCTTGCCAGCGCGCCTCTTCATTTTCCAGGCTCCGTCAGACGGGCCAACCTTCGCTCCCGATGAGGGGCACAAAAACGCAGGCGATGCTCTCCTCCTCCCGGAACAATTCCGCCTGCCGGGTCACCCGGACAAGCCGCTGCATGTCGCGCGGGCCTGCAGGACAGACCAGGCGCCCGCCATCGGCAAGCTGGGCCTTCAATGCATCGGGGACGGAGGGGCCGGCGGCTGTCACGATGATGGCGTCGTAAGGGGCCTCGTCCAACCAGCCGAGTGTCCCGTCCGCGACATGGACGGCGATGTTGCCGTAGCCCAGCTCACACAGGAGGTGGGCGGCGGTCAGGCCGATGGACTCGATGCGTTCCATGGTGACCACGCGCTGGGCGAGCGAACCCAGGATGGCGGCCTGGTACCCGGACCCGGTGCCGATTTCGAGCACGCGGTCCGTGGGGCGAAGATCCAGGAGCTGCGTCATGTAGGCGACCATGTAGGGTTGCGAGATGGTCTGCCCGTGGCCAATCTCAAGAGGGCGGTCTTCGTAGGCTTGGTCTCGCAGGTGAAGGGGAACGAAACAGTGCCTGGGCACATTGCGCATGGCTGTCAGCACGCGGGGACTTGTGATATTGCGTGCGGCCAGTTGTCTCTCGACCATCGCGTTTCGCTGTGCGTCGAAATCATCCATAGGCGGCGACACCTTCCCCCGCGGAAAGCTCCTGCGCAGGAAAAAATGCCTCATAGTCACCCGCTCCGTTATGCGCCGCTTCTCCCCACAAGCTCCGTGGCCAAGAAGCGCACCAGCCATAGCAACAGGACGGTCGCCAGGGGTCCGAAATCAACGGGTCCCAGCGGGGGGAGGATGCGGCGGACCAGACCGACGACGGGATCCGTCAGGCTGGCGATCCAGCGCAGACGGATGTCGTGGAAGTTCAGTTCCAGGAAGGGCCCAAGCCAGCGTAGCAACACCATCAGCATGTACAAGGTGAAGACGCTGTACAGCAGCCGTTCAATGATTATGGGGGTCACGAGAGCGAGAACTCCTCAATACAAGTGTAGATGGGGCCTTTGGGCGTCAGTTCACTCGATAATAATAGGACATGCGACACAAGAAATGCACCCGCATCAAAAGCCTTGAAGGATTCGACAAGCGCGGAGAGTTCCTGGGCGTTGCGGGAGTCCTTGAGACGCGCGAGGGTGATGTGAGGATGAAAGGGCTTGGTTTCGGGCTCCAAGCCCGCGGCACGGGCCGCCTCTTCCGCAGCCTGCTGAAGGGGTCGCAGAACGGGATCCAGGGGGACAACGCCCGCCCAGATCACGCTGGGCCGCCGGAGGTTGGGGAACGCGCCAAGGCCTGCCACGCTCAAGTTGAACGCGGGGGTGCGCGCGCACAGCTCCCCTAATTGCTCGACGATCACGGCCACCTGTTTTTCCGAGACATCTCCCAGGAAACGCAGAGTCAGGTGCATGTTGTCCGGCCGCACCCAAGATGCCTTGCCTGGCGCCTTACGCAGACGAACGATCAAGTCTCCCAGCGCCTGCCGGACTTGCGCGGGTGGCTCTATGGCGATGAAGGCGCGCAGGGCCGATCTCCCCCGTCCTGCCTGAAGTGGCGGGCCGTGCATTGGTTTTCGCTGGCATGGTACCATCAGCGAAAGTGAGGATTCGAGATGTTGGAACGATTGTTTGACCTATTCGCCGTGAAGCCAGCAGAAGGCGCCCGGGAAACGAACGACGAACGGGTCCGTTTGGCCGTGTGCGTGTTGCTCTTGGAAGTTGCGGGCGCGGACAACGAGTTCTCGCCCGTTGAGTGTGAGCGCATCGTGGGGACGCTACGCGACCGCTTCGGCCTGGCGCAGGAAGAGGCCGAGTCCCTCATTCGCGACGCCCAGGAGCGGCGAGACGGCAGCAGCGACGTATGGAAGTTTACAAACCAGATCAACCAAGGATGCAGCGTGGGGGAGAAGGTGCGAACGATTGAAGAGATCTGGCGCGTCATCTACTCGGACGGCACCCTCGACGGACACGAGGATTACCTGGTCCACAAGCTTGCGCGGCTCCTGAACCTGACCCACCCCCAACTCATCACCGCGAAGATGAAGGTGCTTGGAGAACTGCGCGGATAGCCGCGCGACCCTGAACCGACCACAATGAAAGAGGCCCCGGCTGATTTCCGTCCGGGGCCTTTGCTGTCATTGCGGAGCTATCACGATTTCGCCGAGATCGATTACGTCATCCGGCGCGCACTCCATGGGCTCACCTTCCCAGCTTCCCCGGTCCGAGCGAACACTGAACGTGACGACTCCCGTACGAAAACCGTCCTTGCACTCGAATCGCCCATCCTTGTCTGTGGAAGACTGGATGCAGTTCGGATCCGCATCTTCATAGGTAGCGTTCAAGGTTACCGATTGATTTGCCAGTTTGTTTCCTTGCTCGTCACGGACAATGCCCGTGAGCGTGCACGTGGGTTCCAGCTCTACCGTGAGCAGAGGAAGTGTTTCGCCCGGGGCGACGGTGAGATGGACGCTTTCAGTTCTCGGCATGCCATCGCCCAGTCCTTTTCCCACTTCCACCCAGACCTCCTGGATGGGCTCGTAGATCGAGAAGGCGTGTCCGCCCGTCTCGTCCAGCTTGATGTATGCCCAGTGCTCGCCGTTCTGGCCGTTCTGTCCGACTATGTGCACTTTGGTCTGGAGGTTCGCGGGCGGGTTTCCTGCGTGGTCGATAACGCGAATTGAAAGGAGCGCCGGTTCCGGAACCAGGATTTCCGTCTCGCGGATCTCCGCAGCCGCGAGTTGGAGTTGCGCGCCGGGAAGTTTGGCAAGTTGCTCCCGGAATTCACTCGTACACGGCCCCAGATCCATGACCGTGAACGTATACGTGCCGGGGCCGGCCGCCGATCGGAATGTGAAGGTGCCGTCTTGCTCCACGTGTGCGGCTCCAACCTGCCGCGCCGGAGGAGGGGCCACCTTCTCGGCCTGCAGCATCGCGCCCGGTACGGGCAGCCGGCTCCTTTCGGTGAGCAGCCGTCCTTTCACAACAAGCGGCCGTCCGATTTCCCGGTTCACTTCTCTGTCCTCGCCCGGAGCGAACACCAGGGGAGTCCACTCCGGAGGCGACAACGGCTCGCGTATCGACGGGTGCTTGCCTGGCTCGTTCTTCGTGATAAAGAAGCGATACTCCAGGCCGGGATACAGGCCGGTGAGCGTGTACGTGCCGTCGAGCCCAACCAAGGCGCTTTGTTCCATCTCGCGCCGCATACCGGTGTACATCACGCTCATCTCGGGTTCCGGGACGCCACCGAGAAGGCATACCGTCACTTCATTCTCCGAACGTCCGCCGTCCCATGTGATCGTGTTGTCAGCAGCGAGCAAGTTATCCGTCGCGTTCCCGGCGGGACGTTCGCCGTTCCATGTGATAGTCCCGTGCATCGATGCCTTGGGTTTCATGCGCAACTGGAAGCTGCCGTCTTTGATGGGCAAGCGAAGGAAGAAATCCTGGCCTTTGGACTCGGAGTTCACACGCAGATGCGCGAAATCTGCGTCGGGCACAAACGAAAGCGTGAAGAGGCCGTGCTCGTCCGTGACATTGAAGCCCCAACCCCACGCATAGCCCTTCCGATTCCAGGCCTCGACGGTGGAAACGACAGCGTCGGTCACCATGGCGCCGTCTTCGGCGCTCAGCGAGCCCTGGATCGTGATGCCGGGCGTCATGTCCAGGTCTTTGTCCGGGTATGTCTTGCCGGGCACGATATCGAACTGCAGGCTGTTCCCTGCGAAGCCGGGGACGATCGCGCACAGCATTGCATTTCCCATATGGCGAATGCCGGAGATTTCATACTGTCCCAGTCCGCCGGATGTGGTTTCATAAGTTTTGGATCGTTGCAGATAGCCCTCTCTCAGGAAGTTCTCGCCGAGCCTTCCCTGCGACGCAGCAACCACCAGCAAGACCCGGGCTCCTGCAATTGGCCTCTCTGTGCCGTCTTTGACCAAACCGGAGATGGTGATGTATTGAGACGGGTCTTCGATAAGACTTGGGTCCACCAAGGATTGTGTCGGCACGGGATCTTCAACTTGCTGTGCGGGCGCGATGAGCGTTGCTGGCGCTGACTCCGGCACGGCTGGAGCTGTCGGCGCGCTTTGAGCTGACGGTTTAATCTGCAGACGAGAAACGGCCGCTTCAGAGTCGGCGGCGCTTCGGTGAACGAGGTACCAGGCGCCCGCTGCAACGACGAGCACAAGCGCGGCCACGACTCCCTTTCCTGCGAAGAGAGAGCCGCTGGAAAGCGAGGCCGCCTTGAGGCCGCCCGCCGCCGCGTGGTGTATGCCCGACATGGCGATCTTGCCCAGCGATGCGGTGAGGGCGGCAGGCGCGCCTTCAGCAACGTGCGTGGACAGCGCCGCCGTCAGTGCCATGCTGCCTGCGACGATGCCGCGCTCCGCGAGATACTTGCGGATCGCCTCGACGCCGAGCCCGATCCTATGCGACACGGTGCGGCG
Source organism: Candidatus Hydrogenedentota bacterium (assembly GCA_020849535.1). Classification (GTDB taxonomy): domain Bacteria; phylum Hydrogenedentota; class Hydrogenedentia; order Hydrogenedentales; family SLHB01; genus JAHDWY01. The sequence continues at coordinate 3,822 of JADLGB010000258.1, read as the reverse complement.
CGGGATGCCGATCTCGCGGGCAATGGCGTCATGCGTCTGGCGCTCGAGGAAATGGGCAACGACCGGCATGCGGAGTTCATCAGGGAGGCCAGCGATGGCCTCGTCGATGAAATCCTCGATGTCACCCCAGACCATCTCGTGAGTGTTGCCTTGCCGTTCGGCGAAGTGACGCTCGCGTTCGCGACGCCGGGAATCGCGTTTGATGAGATCGAGCGACCGGTTTACCGCTGCCGCGTGAAGCCAACCACCGAGCGAGGTGCGGATGTCGCGAGCAGCATCGGAAAGACGCAGGAAGCAGTCTTGAACGACGTCCTCCGCTTCCACGCGGTTGCGGAGAATTCGCCAGCTTGTTGCATAGACCATGTTGGCGTGGCGCCGTACAAGCTCGTCAAACGCCTCGGCATCTCCATCCGCCACCCACTTGCGCAATAGTATCGAATCGGCGCCGCCCATCGTGTCATCTCCCTTGGTTAGCCTAGTTCCAATGAAAAGACGACGCAACCATGGATTTGGGCAAGCAATAAGGGGACATGCTGGCGACCGCGCGTGCGCAGTCAAACGTGCCAAGCGAACCAGAAACGACGCGTCTCACCGCCGGCCGAGCGGCCGGCGGTGAGACGCATTCTAGAAAGCCAGTGCCTCTCTCGCGAGAAGTCCGCCTAGCAGGGAATCTCCCAGCCTTTGCGGTATTCCTTGCTGACGATCGCGGCGGGATCCGGCACGTCCATGACGACGCCCTTGACGTTGTCCCAATGGAGCTTCTGACCGGATTTCACCACGAGGTTGCCGAACTGGACCATCTCGGTGAAGGGGCCCGCGTACGCGAAGTTCGAGCAGGACTGCACACCCGCCTTGATGGAGTCGAGCCAGTTCTTCGCGTGGTCCTGGTCGGGAATGCGCGGGATAGTGGGATCGGGGAACTTGTAGTCGAGCATCTTCTCATCGGGCATCAGGCGCGCCTGGCCGCCGTACTCGCCGCAAGTGAGGATGCCGCTGTCGCCGATCATGAACGATCCGTTCATGTCACCATCGCCCAGGATCTGACCATCGGGTACGCCCGCGGGCCGCTTCGGACGGTTGTACGTCTTCTCGCCGGTGTCCTTGTCCCAGTGACCGTCATACCAGTAGACATCCACGGGGGGCATATCGCCGCGCGCCGGGAACGAGTACTTGATGGTGGACACCAGCGGGAAGGTCTGGGTGTTGCGGCCTTCCTGCATGACCACTTCCACGGTGTAGTCCGTGGACTCGACCAGCTTCAGCGCCCAGAAGACCGGGTCCATGATGTGGCAGGCCATGTCGCCGAGCGAACCGCCGCCGAAATCGAGCCACGCACGCCAATCGTGCGGGGCATACGCTTTGTTATACGGACGCCACGGCGCGGCACCGAGCCAGCGATCCCAGTCGAGCCCTTCCGGCGTGGTCTGGGGTTCCATCGGATCGGGACGGCCCTGGTTGGCCCACACGGGGCGGTGCGTCCAAACGTGGGCCTCGCGGACCGGGCCGATCGCGCCCGACCACACCATTTCGCACACCTGCCGCGCGCCGTCGCCGGAGTGGCCCTGGTTGCCCATCTGGGTGATGACGTTCATCTCTTTGGCGGTGTTGGCCAGCAGGCGCGCTTCCGCAACGGTATGGGTCAAGGGTTTCTGCACGTAAACGTGCTTGCCCAATTTCATGGCCATGTACGCGGCGGGTGCGTGCGTATGGTCCGGCGTGGAGATGGTGACCGCGTCGATCTCCTTCAACTCCTCGAGCATGTTGCGGTAGTCGTTGTAACGCTTCGCGTTCGGGAGGCGGAAGGTGGCTTCCTCGGCGCGCTTCCAGTCGACGTCGCATAGGGCGACAACGTTCTCGTCCTTGCACGCCATGATGTCGCCAAGGCCCTTGCCGCCCGAGCCGATGGCCGCCACATTCAACTTCTCATTCGGAGACACTTTGCCCGGCACAACCTCCGCCGTGTTCGGAGCCGCCGCTGCCCCAGTAAACGTCAGGGTTGCCGTCGTCGTGGTTGCGGCAAGAAATGCCCGACGTGTCAGACTGATGTCGCTCATACCCATGTTCCTCCAAGTCGTCAAGAAACGGTTGCTGAATCTTCCTCGGGGTAGCGCCCCTCTGGCCTCCCACACGGGGAGTCCGCAGTATACGCCGAAAGGGAGACCGCAAGCCAATCGGCGCCGCCAGACCCCGAGCGGGGAAGATTCTCTCGTCAAGGCGCCGAGACACCAAGAATACGAACGAGAGAATGGCCCTTGCATTGTTCTTGCATTCTGGCACTTCTTTGCGTCGTTGCGCCCGTGCGAGAAAGCACTCTTCCGAGTACGTGTCTCCGAATCTTCCGCCTCGTGCCTTCCTGGTGAGGCTCTGATTAAGAAGTTCAAGATTCACCACAGAGGCACGAAGGACACGAAGCCGATACCCACGGAAACTCAACCCTGTGTTCCTTCGTGTGCTTCGTGCCTTCGTGGTGAGATCTTAATCTTGGGCGCTCTTGATGCCGTCGGTACCCTGCCGCTCACGAGAAGGATGGTGTATACTTTAAGAGAGGAATTCATACAGTGGCGCTGTGACTGCTGTCGAGGCACTGCTACGCAGGAGTTGGCGCGATGGGCGTGAAATGGGAATTCTGGGACGGAGTCGTCGCTGGGGCCACCCTTGCCGTCCTGATGGGACTCGTGCTCGCAACGGTGTACTACGTCGAGCACCCAAGCGTCGAAAGCGCGCCGGGCCGCCGCGCACGCCGCCCGCGGCGCGCGCACTGACGCCAAGCATCGGCACGCACGAAGAGGCCGGCAAGGATGCCTGCGCTCCCAGTACTGCCTCGCTCGTCGCGCCCGCGGCGTGACAGCCAATACCCTTCAGCGGCGCCTGAGGCGTCCCATCTCGGAAACACCTGAGCTTGCACGCAAAGTAGACACGGCTTGCAGCCGCCTTTCTTCATTGAATGCGAAAGGCCCAAGAAACGCGGTTACAAACCGCGTCTACCCTTGCGCTGTCTTGCCACGAAATGACAGCGAACAACAGGGAGTCCTTCGGAGCAGGCACGCCTTGCTGCGAGGACAAGGGGGAGACTTTCTGGCACCGTCATGTCCAGCGCGGAACGCAAGCCGGAAGGACCTCGTGCACACTGAGAATGCGTGTTGTATCCCTCACCGGAGCACGAACAGGAATCCCCTCCCGCACGCTGAAAATGCGTGCCATATCCTTGGCCAGGAAGACGACCATGAGACCCCTCCCGCACGCTGAAGGCGTACTGCAACTATAGCCAGGGGCGGAGCGAAGCGCAGCCCCTGGTACACGCCCCCCCTATTATCATCCAGCCCTGAAAAGGCGACGCAAAGCCTTGGCATGAGGAATCTTGCGCCGCCCCTACAGGGCTGCCAAAGAGTGGGAGAGACTTCATCCAGGGGTTCCGCTTCGCTCCACCCCTGGCTAGAATTGCGTCGCGCCTACAGCGCCAAGACAACACGAGCATCCTCCGCCAACCCGGCGCAGGGTGCCAGACCGCGAGACCTCAAGTTGGCAAACGGCCACCCTTCTTTAGTACTGCCTCGCTCTCCGAGCGCGGCAGCACAAGATTGCGATGGCCCCAAGATCTCCAGCCCTCCAACACCCAAGCTTTTCCCCTCCCCTCGAAGAGCCAGGCCGGTGCCTAGCGTTCCCAAAGTGACGAATGTGCCTGTCGCGTTTCCCCCTCAGGGCAATCGCATTAAAAGTCACACCTGCATGAGGAGTTCCTCGAGGTAGTCATTGTTCCATGCGGCTTGCTTTCGTTTTCCCTTTACCCCGCGTTTGCTGGTTTTGTTCCTCCGGACGGTGTTG
>JADLGB010000257.1 GCA_020849535.1 Candidatus Hydrogenedentota bacterium | reverse complement strand
GGGATTCCACCGCCGGGTTTGGTGGCCGAAGTGAATACCGGCCTCCAGGAGTTGCCGCATGGTGACGACTGCCATAGAAATTCTCCTTTAGGGTTTTTCCTCGGGGTCCGGCGGTTGACCCGGCGGCATCGCCGGGCACCCCAACCGCACGACATGGCGGGACCCCTGTGAATTTGCAAACACGGAAAGATATCACATGGACGGCCCTTCTCGCAAATCCTCCGCGTTCGCGCGCTTGCGCGCCGGGTGCCCGGCTCCTATAATGGCGGCTCCTAAGGATTTGTCCACGAACTGCAAGGCGTCTGACAAGGGTATTTCATGCATATCGTTGTACCTCGCGAAACCCTGCCTGGAGAAGTCCGCGTACCGGTCATCCCTGAAACCGCCGCGAAACTTGTCAAAAAGGGGGCCAAACTCACCATCGAATCGGGCATGGGCCTCCCCTCCGGCCACCCCGACAGCGCATACGAAGCCGCGGGCGCCCAGATCGGCATGGATCGCGCCGGCATGCTGGCGGCGGCGGACGTGGTCCTGCGCATTCACAAACCGCCCCTGGAAGAAGTTGCGCTCTTGAAGCGCGGCTGCATTCACGTGAGCTTCCTGGACCCCTTCAACGAGCGAACCCTGCTCGATGCGCTCGTGCAAGCGGGCATCAGCGCGATCAGCATGGAAATGATCCCGCGCACCACGCGCGCGCAGAAAATGGACGCCCTCAGCTCGCAGGCGAGTCTCGCGGGTTACGTCGCGGTCATCCTCGCGGCCGAACGCTTGCCCCAGATCTTTCCGATGATGATGACCCCCGCGGGCACGATCAAACCGTCGCGGGTGTTCGTCATCGGCGCGGGTGTCGCCGGTCTGCAAGCCATTGCCACCGCCAAGCGCCTGGGCGCCCGCGTGGACGCCTTCGACACGCGGCCCGTGGTCGAGGAGCAGGTTGCGTCGCTCGGCGCCAAGTTCGTGAAGATCGACCTCGGCGAGACCGGCCAGACCAAGGACGGTTACGCGAAAGAGTTGACCCCCGAGCAGCAGCAGCTCCAGCGCGATGCCATGGCGAAGGTGTGCGCCCAATCGGATGCCGTGATCACAACCGCCAAACTCTTCGGCCGCAAGGCCCCGGTCATCGTCACGCGCGCCATGATCGCTCAGATGAAACCGGGCAGCGTCATCATCGATCTCGCCGCGGAATCGGGCGGCAACGTCGAGGGCGTCGAAGTGGACAAGGAAATCGTCGTGGACGGCGTCCGGATCGTCGGCTACTCGAACCTCGAGGGCCGGGTCCCCGTCCACGCCAGCCAAATGTACTCGTCCAATATCGGCAACTTGCTGGAGGACTTCTGGGATAAGGAGGCCATGGGCCCCGCGCTCCGGCTCGACGATGAGATCGTCAAAGGGTGCCTCGTAACGCACGACGGCGCCCTCTTCAGTGAAATGCTCAAAAAGGTGTTGGCCGGCAAGTAGCCGGACCGGGGAGAGTCTGATGCTCCTGTTGCTCCTGTTCACATTTGTGTTGGCGATCTTCCTGGGCTTCGAGCTGATCTCGAAGGTGCCGTCCACGCTCCACACGCCGCTGATGTCCGGGTCGAATGCGATCTCCGGCATCACGATTGTGGGCGCCCTGATCGCGGCGGGCGAAACGGATTCCGGTTGGGTGAGTTACGTGCTTGGCACGGCGGCGGTCGCGTTCGCCACCATCAATGTCGTGGGCGGCTACCTCGTGACCGATCGCATGCTCGCCATGTTCAAGAGCAAGCAAGGGGGAGGCAAAGCATGAGCGCCCTGATTGACTTGAGCTATATCGCCGCCTCGATCCTCTTTATCTATGGGCTGAAGGCGCTGAGTTCCCCGGCTACGGCGCGCAAGGGCAATCTCATATCGGCGGTGGGCATGTTGATTGCCGTCGTGGCCACGCTCTTCGATAAGCACATCATCGGCTACCAGTGGATCCTTGCCGGCGTGCTGATCGGCACGGCTATAGGCGCGATCGCCGCGATGCGCGTGCCCATGACTTCCATGCCGGAATTCGTCGCGCTGTTTAACGGCTTCGGCGGCATCGCCAGCCTGATTGTGGGTTGGGCCGAATACGAGCGCAACCTTCCGTCCTGGACGCAAGGCGTCCCCCATGGCGGCGACACGCCGATCGCGTTTACGGCGACCGCGATATATCTGGCTGTACTGATCGGTGGCGTGACATTCACGGGCAGCATGGTGGCCTACCTGAAACTTTCGGAACGCATCAGCGGCAAACCCTTCCTGTTCGGCGGCCAGCAGATCGTCAATGGCGTGCTGCTCCTCGCCGTGCTGGGTTGCGGCATCGCATACGCCGTGGCCCCGGCGGACACGTATTGGCTGTTCATGCTGGCTATCGCCTTGTCGTTTGTGCTCGGCGTCATGGCGACGATCCCCATCGGCGGAGCCGACATGCCCGTCGTGATTTCCCTGCTCAACAGCTATTCGGGCCTCGCTGCGTGTGCGGCGGGTTTCATCATTCTCAACACGGTGCTGATCGTCAGCGGTTCGCTCGTGGGCGCGAGCGGAATCATCCTCACGATGATCATGTGCAAAGCCATGAACCGCTCTCTGGGCAACGTCCTGTTCAGCGGATTCGGCTCCGTCACGGCCAAGAAGTCGGGCGCCGCCGCGCAGGGCGAAGCCAAGGCCCTCTCCCCCGAAGACGCCTACTACGTGCTCGAAGCCGCGCAGTCCGTGGTCTTCGTGCCGGGCTATGGCATGGCCGTGGCGCAGGCGCAACACGTCGTGCGCGAACTCGGCGAGGCCCTGCACAAGAACGGCGCTGAAGTGAACTACGCGATCCATCCCGTGGCGGGCCGCATGCCCGGCCACATGAACGTGCTGCTCGCGGAAGCCAACGTCCCGTACGAACAGTTGGTCGAGATGGACGCCATCAACCCGATGATGGACAGCGTGGACGTGGCCATCGTGATCGGGGCAAACGACGTGGTCAATCCCGCCGCGCGCCAGGACGAATCAAGCCCCATCTACGGGATGCCGATCATCGACGTCGACAAGGCGCGCAGCGTGTTCATCCTGAAGCGCTCCATGGCCTCCGGGTTCGCCGGTATCGACAACCCGCTCTTCTTCGCTGAAAACGCCCGCATGGTCTTCGGCGACGCCAAGGCGACGGTCCAATCCCTGCTCGCGCAGTTCAAGGAGAACTGAGGCGCCCTCGGCGCACCAGGCGCGCTTGCCGATGCATCGACATGGAGTGCGGCGGCTTGCCGCTGCTTTCACTAAGCAGGCTTGCCTGCGGTTTCGTGAGTAAACCGGCTCCGCCCCCGACAAAGACACAGGCGAGGGCGCCTGTGCCACACGCGCTTGCCCTGCTTTGGTTGGTTCTTCCTTTCTTGCCGCGTTCGGTCTGCACAAAGACTTCAAGAGCTTTAGCAAAACGAGGAAGGGTAGACAGACGTTTGGCACAGGCGCCCTCGCCTGTGTCTTTCATCACTGCGGACCGGTTTCCTGATCCCTTCCGCGCTCCATCACGAGGATGGAGCTTGTCAGCGTCAGGGACTCATGCAGTTCGTAGATCGGAAACCGC
>JADLGB010000256.1 GCA_020849535.1 Candidatus Hydrogenedentota bacterium | reverse complement strand
ATTGGCATTAGCCGCTCAACGCATTTCAGTTCAATGATAATCTCGCCCTCTACGACGAAGTCCATGCGGTATCCACAGTCCAGCCGGACGTCTTTGTAATGCAAGGGCAATTCCACTTGGTGCTGAGTTGAAATCCCTGTATTCCGCAGTTCATATAGCAGGCAATACTCATACGCGGATTCGAGAAGCCCGGGCCCGAGTTCCCGATGCACTTCCAAAGCGCACCCAATCACTCGGTTTGACCGCGCATCAAACTCCATTGAGACTCCTTATAAGACGATTTTACCGCGAAGCCGCGAAGACCGCGAAGGAAGAAGAACGCACTCTTTGCCTTACCTTCGTGGCTTCGCGGCTTCGCGGTAAAGTGGTCTTGCATTGCGTTCGGCCCGGTGCAAATAGGGAAGACTCTCCCCCTTTCAATTACCGTTTCCGGGATAGATGAGCCGCCATCCGGTGGGCCATGCTGATTTCAACCTGGAAACTCTATATTGGCTAGAGCCCTAAGCACCGTTGGCGGAGTACACCGCCTGCCTCGTGATTAGAGGGGTAAGAGTCCAGTTCCTACCGAAAGATCGGCCGCTGATAGGGAATGTAGGTGGAGCCCATCGGCACTCCGAAGCGGCGAGGTTCCCCCTCGTTCACCAGGGTGATGGCCCGGATGCAGTAGGCGTGGTCCACGGGGCCGTTCGCCGCCGCGACACGTTCATCCATGCGCTTCAGCGCGCCGGCGGCCAAGGTCCTGTCCTCGGCACGGGTCGCGGCCAGGACCCACCAGTACAATTGCGCGGTCGAGCAAGAGTCCAACTCGGGATACAACTGCCGCACCTGCCGGAGCGTTTCCTTGGCTTCGCGCTCGGAGAGTGGGCCCTTTGCTATCGCAGCCAAGCTGGCCAAACCCACGCCGTTGAACGCCTGGGACCCGCCGTTTGCGACTTCAGCGGCTTGCGCCTTCTCCGCGGGATACAGGCCGCCATCCGCCTGCATGCGCTCAAAGCTCTTGTCGATCTTGCGGCGCGCGTAATAGATTTCGGTGTTCCACGCATGCTCGCGCAGGCTCCGTGCAATCTGCCGGCTGTGGTAGAGGCCATCGTACGCTTCGGCGCTCAGGAGCGTGGGCTTGACCGGCGTTTCAGACCCCGTGACCGCGAGCCCGTCGTAGTCCAGCCCGGCCATCAACCGTTCGTGAGCACTCCACAGCTTCGCCTGTTCGCGCAGCAGGAAGTAGCGGTCATGGGTGAGTATCCGGCGGGTATTCGCGCACTCCAAGAAGGAGGCGGCGGCGGACACGTCGTCCTGCATTTCGCCCACTGGCTGATAGTTATCCCGCGCGCCGCGATACTCCGCGATGCGGCCATCCGGTGTCATGTGTTTGAGGTACCAGTCCGTCCAAGCGATGGCGCCGTCCAGGTAGGCTTTGTCTTCGGTCACGCGGTAGGCTTCAAACAAGCCGAGCGCCGCTTGATTGCCCCAATACGGAACGACGGCCACCTCGTCTCCCGTGCTGGCGGAAACGATGGCGCCGTCGGGGAGTTGGCAGGACAGAATGACGTCGGCGTGCGCGCGGATCTCGTCAACGGGCAACGCCGCGAGGATGAGCATAACAAGAGTTGACGGCATGGCACTGCTCCCAGTTGTTCCAATTCAGCGTAACCCTACCGCGTGCCCCCGTCAAGTTCTCTCGCAGAAACCTGGGTTATCCTACGGGCGAAGGCTCGGGGGCGCCAATCTCCCATGGCTTCGTCACGTGTTCCACGGAATCGACGACGACAATGCCGCGCGCGGTCACGTGGTACCGGCGGGCGTCCTGCTGGGGATCGTAGCCAATCACGGTATTCTCGGGAATACGGACGTTCTTCTCGATGATGGCACGCCGGATACGTGAGTTCCGGCCCACGCTGCATCCCGGCAGGAGGATGCTTTCGTCCACGTGCGAGTAACTATGCACCCGGACGTTCGGTGACAAGACGCTTCGCCTGACCAGCCCTCCGCTGACGATGCACCCCGGACTGACGATAGAGTCCACGGCCGCGCCGAAGCGGACCCCCTCCGTGGCAAACACGAATTTCGCGGGCGGGGTGGTTGTCTGCACGGTGCGGATCGGCCACGCCTGATCGTACAGGTTGAAGATGGGGTCCACCTCCACCAAATCCAGATTGGCCTCCCAATACGAATCCAGCGTTCCCACGTCGCGCCAGTATTGCGCTTCCTTCTTGTTCTCGTCGCGGAACATGTACGCAAAAACACGGTCCGTGTGGATCAACTTGGGAATTATGTCCTTGCCGAAATCATGCGAGGAGACCTGCTTCGCGTCGTCCAGGCAGGCCCGTTTCAGGATGTCCGTGTTGAACACATACACACCCATGGACGCCAAGGCAGTGCTCGGCCGGTCGGGCAGGGTGCTGGGATTGGCCGGCTTCTCCTCGAAGCCGGTAACCCGCGCGTCGTAATCCACCTGGAGGACGCCGAAGCGGCTGGCCTGGCTCACGGGCATTTCGATGGCCGCGACCGTCATGTCGGCGTTGTTCCGGCGGTGGAAGGCGATCATCTGGCCGTAGTCCATCTTGTAGATGTGGTCGCCGGACAATACGAGCACCTGCCGGGGGTCGATGCGTTCGATCGAGTAGAGGTTCTGATAGATGGCGTCTGCCGTGCCTTGGTACCAGTCTTCACCCACGCGCTTCTGCGCCGGCACGACCTCGATGTACTCGTTCAACTCCGGGCTCAGGATGTTCCAGCCACTGCGGATGTGGCGGGACAGGCTCAACGATTTGTACTGGACCAGCACCATGACCT
>JADLGB010000255.1 GCA_020849535.1 Candidatus Hydrogenedentota bacterium | reverse complement strand
TGATGCCGATGGGCGGCGGCGGCGAAGCCGCGGCGGCCGATGAAGGCCCAACCTCCTTCGACGCGATCCTCGCCGAAGTCGGCGGACAGAAGATCCAGGTCATCAAGGAAGTCCGCGCGATCACCGGTCTGGGCCTGAAGGAAGCCAAGGACCTCGTCGACGGCGCACCGAAGCCGATCAAGGAAGACATCTCCGAGGATGAGGCGAAGGACATCAAGGCGAAGGTCGAGGCCGCGGGCGCCAAGGTCGAGATCAAGGGCCACGCCTAATCCAGTTCAGTCTACTTTCCAGGCGGCAGCTCCCAGGGGCTGCCGCCTTTCTTCTTTCCGGGAAGAATGAAGAACATCCCCCTCGATCCCCCTTCAAAGGGGGAATTCCGCAATACCAGAACAGTGAGTAAATCGATAGCTTTAGGGCAACGCTCGGGCTTCTGGTCCGAAATACACCCGGCCCGCAGGGTCCACTGAATTCCCCCTTTGGGGGCAGGCCCGCAGGGCCGAGGGGGATGTTCCGCACCCCTCCTCTCGCTTCACTGCCCCTCCAACCTGCTGCCGCCCAATGACTTCCTTCATCTCAAGATCGCCAGCCATACTGTTTTCCGGATCCGATAAATACCCTCGTATTTTTCCCTTGACAAAATAAATACGTTGGTATATTTTTAATGCATCGGGGCAATGGGCTGTTGCCCCACCATTCGGGGGACCCGGATATGACCGGCCATCAACATCACTCCTCACCCACACCCGACCCCGGCGAGTTGCCGCCCGCGGAACTGGAAGTCCTCGCGAGCCTGTGGCAACAGGGCAACGCCACCGCGCGCGAGATCCGCGAGGCCATGTTCGAGTACCGGCCCATGACCCATGGCGCCATGGTCACGCTGCTGCGGAGGCTGGAAGAGAAGGGCCTCGTCACGAAAGTGAAGGCGCCTGTGGGTAAAGCCTTCGTCTATCGCGCCAAACCCTCGCCGCACCAAACCTACCGCAGCCTGATGGGCCGGATCCGCCAGCGCATCTTCGGCGGCAGCGGCGCGGTCATGGTCGCCTCCCTTTTTGACGCCGACTTGCCCAGTCGTGAGGAACTGCAGGCGCTCGAAACACTCGTGGAGGAACTCCGCGCCAAGTCCCAGCGGCGCCGCAGCGATCGAAAGGAGTAACCGCGATGAACCTGTTATCGAATTGGACGGCTCTTGCGGACGCGTGGTGGAGTTGCGTGCTCCACAGCACGTGGCAATCCTCGCTGGTGGTTCTCGCCGCATTCGCGGTAGTGTGGTTGCGGCGCAGGCGTTCCGCCACTTTTCTGTACGCGGTGCTCGTGGTGGCCCTGCTGAAATTCCTCGTGCCGCCGATCATCTCGCTCCCGGTGCTCGAACACCCAGGCGCCGCACCCGCAGTCGCGAGCGTTCCTGCCGCTATCAAGGTATCCACGCCTGCCGTGCGGGAGGCCGCGGTGATCGTTGAGAACACTCCCGCACCGGAACCAGCAATTGCCGCCACGCCACGCCCAGAAGTGACACACGAGACGCTCTCGTCTCCGAGTTCCGCGCCACAACCCATGCCAGAAATGCCGCGGACTGCGCCTGTCCTCGCAGAGACCTCGGGGATCCCTGCCGCGTCTGAAAGCCCGGCTTCATCGGAAACCCCAGTTGCCGCGGTGACGCCGCTCGCTCCGCCGGCACAGACGTTCCGGATTCTCGATCACTGGAAGGCATTGCTCGTACTGCTGCATGGAACCGGCATCCTCGTGCTTGGCCTCCTGATGGCGAACAGCTACCTGCACCTGCGCAGGCTTCTCCGCGCGGCGCAACCGGCGGACCTGGAATTGTCGAACCTGGCGAACGAAGTGGCGGAACGCCTGGGACTGCGCCGCCGCGTGTCGGTGCTGCTCACCGCCGCTCCCTGCGCGCCGATGGCGGCGGGCTTGTTCAAACGCCGCATCTTGCTTCCCGAAGCACTGGCCGGCCTCAGACCGGAAGAACTGCGCGCGATCCTCGCGCACGAGCTTGCCCACCACCGCCGCATGGACCTCGCGTTCATTTGGGTCGAACATCTCGTGACCCTGCTCTGGTGGTTCAACCCGCTGGTGTGGGTGCTGATCCGCGCCCTGCATCGCACCCGCGAAGACTGCTGCGATGACATCGTGCTGAGTCTCGGGCTCGCGGGCGACAGCGAATACTGCGACACCCTCCTGCGCGCCGCTAAACGCCTGCATCAACCGCTCGCGCCACGGCTCATCTTCGGGTGCGCCAGCAAGCTTCACCCCATGGCCCAAAGGCTCACACGCATCATGGACACGGCCATCCGGCGTCGCGCGGCCTTGACCGCCTGGGGCACTGCCGGGGTAATTGTGATGGGGTTGGTGCTGCTGCCGACTTTTTTACCGGTCGCGGCGGATGCGAATGATGCACGGGCGGAGCAGGAAAGCGAAGAGAGTACCCCGTCGGTCGTAGGCTCCCCGGCGACCGTGCCCGCCAAGGCTGAACCTGGCAAGGAGTGGTACGACACGGGCATCGTGATGTCCAAAGGCGTGACCTTCGTGTTGAGTGCGGAAGGAAGCGTCAGTTGGGACCGGAACCTGCCGCGCGTGACGCCTGCGGGCGCGGGGCGCACCCCCAACGCCAGTTGCGGCCATCCCGAAGAGTTTCCCATGCCGGACGCGCCCTGCGGCGGCCTCCTGGGCCGCATCGGCGAGGGCCAGCCCTTCTTCATCGGTGAACACACGACCGTCACCGGCGACGGCGGAAACCTCTTCCTGACCGTGAACGATCGACTGAATAACTTTGGCGACAACGAGGGGACGTTTGTGGTGACTGTGACTCGCGCGGACGTAACGGGCCCAAGTGGCCGCGTGCTACGGTTCGATGGCACAGACGACTCCATCGTAATCCCACCAGCAAAACCGTTGGATTTGAAGGAATCAATGACGGTATCGGTGTGGGTCAGAGTAAATCCGGCCTTTGGCGGCGTGGGGGCGGTGTTCTTCCGCGGCGACTCCAGGCCCGGTTTGGATCCTTACTCTCTCAGCGTCGACCGAAAACAAATGCGATTTGACGTCAACTTGGGCGACCACAGGGCCACTGCTTCCGCCCCGGTCGATTCGGAATGGCACCATTGGGCCGGTGTCCGAGATACGAACGCGGGCCGTCTCCACCTCTACATGGATGGCAAATCCGTCAGCGAAGTCCCATGTGTAGGAGAAATCAGCTACGACACATCGAACATGACCAACGAAATTGGTTCGGTGGACCGAGGCCACTGGGGGGCATGGGGGTTCTTCAAAGGCGAACTCGACCAAGTTAGCGTATGGAACGTTGCACGGAAACCGGAGGACATCAAGCGCGAGGCGAAGGAAGGCATCAGGCCTGACGAGCCTGGACTAGTCGCACTATGGTCCTTCGACGAAGAAGGCCAAACCGTCAACGATACTTCGCCATCTGGGATCACTGTCACATTGGGTTCCTCGCCCGAGCCCGACGCGAGCGATCCGGCTCGCGTTGATCCAAGTGCCGCGCCTGTTGAGACGGCGACCGCGCCAGCACCCGAGCCCATCGCAAAGGTCGAAGAAGAAATCACCGCGCACTACGCCAATGCCGACGCGGAAATCCAGGAGTACATCCGCTGGACCGCAAAGAACTTCAGCCGCGGAAACCTGTGGTACGCGCACGATGCCTTTGCGCAACTTTCTCCGGACGAGCGCGAAAAGAAGATCGTTCAAACAGTTGAAGCGCTAAATGCCGAGTACGGCCGGCAACTGTGTCCCGCTTTGGCGGAAGCAGGCGCGCTCAAGGACGCGCGTCTACTCCCCGGCCTTATCAAGGCGGCTTCGTATCACCGCGATGACAGCGACTATGATTGCCGTCCGAAGTGGATGGCGGTGTCGGCATTGGGCCGGCAGGACGATATCTCCGCGGTGCCCACGCTCATCCCCCTCGTCGATCACGGCAACACGAACACGCGCATGTGGGCGCGCGCGTCGCTCGTGCGCCTCACGGGCCAGAATCTCAAAGACGACAAGCAAGCCTGGGGTACGTGGTGGAAC
>JADLGB010000254.1 GCA_020849535.1 Candidatus Hydrogenedentota bacterium | reverse complement strand
TGCATGACGAAACGCCACGCGCCGCCAGGTTTCATGTCAAACGCGTGAAACGTATTCGTGAACCCATTCGGACCCCACCACCGCGCAAGGTGCTCGGGATCGGTCCACGCCCGAAAGACCTTCTCACGCGGTGCATCGATGAGGCGTGTACTGATGATCTCACAATCCGATGTATCGGTACCCAAGGCCAGTGGTGAGTCGGCCACGATAGGACTCCTTCTCATTTCTGAAGTTCCGCCAGGTATGCTTCGAGCTGGTCGAGAGAGCCTGTCCAGCCCATCGTCATGCCGTCGCGGCTCTCGTCAAAGGTCTTGCACTCATCTTCCGAAGCGTTGTACGGGATCCAAGTAATCGTGAGCGTGGTCATCCCGTCGTGTTCCGTGAACGTGTACGTCGTGAGCATCTCGATGGGCCAGGTTGGTGCCATCGGGTGGCGGCTCAATCCCCCCTTCTCGTCGGAAAAGGAATTGATGTAGACGAGCCGTTCGGGCGGCTCGATTTCGCGATAGACCGCCTTGCCCCACATATCATTGCCGTCCGGCCCTTGCAGACAGTAGTGATAGGAGCCACCCGGCCGAAAGTCCATGGTGGACACGGCGACCGTCGAACCCTTCGGGCTGAACCACTCCTTCATGTGTTGAGGCTCGGTACACGCCTTCCACACAAGTTCACGGGAGGCATCAAACGTCCTGGAGATTATGAATTCTTTCACCATCAGTTTCGCCGGACTCATGCGTCTACTCCTCTGCTCGTGATGCCGTAGGTATTCAGCCCTTGGCCGTGGATTCTGCAATCGCCTTCAAATCCTTGAGACCTTGCTCGAAATTGCCGCCGATCATTTTGTCCATGTCCATGACCATGCCAATGGCCTTGCCCATGAACGTATTTGCCCCGTACATGGTCCACGTGACGGAAGTCCGATCGCCCTCCGGCTTGAATGTGAACTCGGCCGTGTTGGTAGCGGCCATGGGCTTGAAGAATTCGAGCCGTATCTGGATGCTCTCGTTCGGGCGGCTCTCGACGATGGTCATGCGCCCCTCGCCCACATTTTTGTTGCCGACCCAGGAATAAACCGCACCTTCACCAGCCGGCGCGCCTTCATAGGTGTTCTTCAAATTGGGGTCCAGTTTGCCCCAGGGATTCCACGCCTCCCACTTGTGCAGATCGTTCACCTGCGCGAAAATTGCTTCGGGGGGCGCGCTCATGGTGGCCGTGCGTGTCACGCGAAACTCTGAAGGCCGACTGGCAATGAGGGCCACCAGCACAACCACCAAGACGGCAACCACGGCGACGACGACAAGAACGACCTTTAACATGGAGACTTCTCCTTTCCTCTCGAATCGCTGTCAGCAACGGTGCGGGCTTCACGAAGGCGCTTCCGATGACTCCAGCCACGCCGCACGGCATGCGCTGTGAATCACCCGTACGTCGGATCACGCCCGCTACTGCCTGCTCAACTCGATGTGCATCATGTGGAACTCTTTGCCGGACTTGGGATCGGCCCCGAAAAGATCAAGCATCTTGGCGCCCCCATCACCGATCGTCTCGATTTGCCTCATGGCGGTCGGCTTCTTGGTGATTGGGCAGTTATAGGTGAACTCCCATTCGATAGCCTTGCCATCGTCGGACAGTTTGCCTTCGCCGGTCATGATTCCCGTGCCGTGGTTGTCAATCCACGTGCAGACGAATTGCTGCGACACGTTGTCGAATCCGTAGATGCCCTGTCCCGTAAACGAGCCCATCCCAGGCATTTCGCTTGCCGTTTCAACCCTGGTGTAGCGGCCGTCCATGATCGACGTGACGGTCGAGGTACAATCGCTGACGATCGACTCGGCGCCTGGAATCATCCACATGGTCATTTTGCCACGCCACTCGCCCACGTCCTTGGTGAGGCGCGCCTGCATTTCCCCTGGCGTTTCCGCGAGCATGACCGCTTGCATGTCTTCTTCGGTCCAGCCGGGAGGCAACTGCATTTTCGGCTGCGCGGATTCTTGAGCGGCTAACACCGATCCGGCAACCATGACGAGTCCCGCGGCCGCGGCAACGGCAATAATGAAGTGTTTCTTGAACTTCATGAGGTTCCTCCTTTCAAATGCGGGCTCTTCATCACGTACGGACAGATCGAGCCCTTTGGTTGCATTTCACATGTTCGTTCGACTACCAGAACGCCTTGCAGCAACGTTCTTCCGGCAAATCCAAGGCCGATGCCAGATGCATACTCCGGCGCCGGCTTCTACTCACTTCCCGCGTCGTCGCTAGCTCCGGAGTGGCGTAGGAACGTCAAGCCCCAGCGCAAGTGTCTGCGGGTCATCTGCGATGGGCCGCACTTCGACGCAGCCATACCGCGCCCCCGGAATCCGCGATGCAATCTGGATCGCCTCATCCAGGTTCTTGGCCTCGATGAGATAGTACCCTCCGACTTGTTCCTTAGTCTCCGCGAAGGGGCCGTCATTGGTGATTGCCTTGCCATCCCGCATGCGCACCGTGACCGCGGTCGAGCACGGCTTCAACCGATTTCCTCCGACGAAGTTCCCGTTGGCCTTTATGCGTTCGGTGAACTCCAGATACTCCTGGAAGTGCGCCTCCGCGTCGGCCGCCGGCATGTGCTCCATCACCTTCTCCGCGCATATCAAGCAGAGGAATCTCATCTTTCACCCTTTCGGCTCGTTCTGCGGCGCCTTCTTCTCAGGACACAGGGGCGCCGTCATGGCCGCTCGGCAGCTTGTTTCAACGTTTGGATATCAAGTTTGTCCATCTTAAGCATGGATTCCATGACCCGCTTGGACGTGTTGCCATCTTGACTCTGCAACAGTTCGCCGAGAACCGGCGGCACAATCTGCCACGATACCCCATAGCGGTCCTTGAGCCAGCCACACCTATCCTTCGTCCCGCCCGCGGAGAGCTTCTCCCACAGTTCATCGATCGCGTCCTGCGTTTCGCACTTCACAAAGAACGATATGGCAGGGGAAAACGTGAAGAGGGGTCCGCCGTTCAATGCCATGAACTCTTGCCCTTCGAGAACGAACATGATAGCCATCACGGAGCCGCTTGGTCCCGGACCCGCTTCTCCATACCGCGTGACGGAGACGATCTTTGAATCCTTGAAAATGGAGAGGTAAAAGTCCACGGCTTCTTCCGCGTTCGTGTCAAACCAAAGGCAAGGAGATATCTTCTGCATATTCACCTCTCTCTGAAAGTGGGGATCGTATAACGTCAACCGTCATTGATACGGTGAACTGTGTGTTCCCGGCCCGGCTGAGCACGTGGCGCCTGGTCAACCTTCGGGCGGCCCAATCTCAACTCTGGGCCTCCTCGAACTGTACGCTGTGTACCTTCCACTGAAATCGATCAACCGATGGCCACTTGCTGACTTCAGAATAACGACGAACGGGCATACTGAAAAAGGACATCCGACCGGAAGAATCTTCAGACAGAGAACCAAACCAGCCGCGACTGACTCCAAATCCGCACAAGTACCTGTTGAACAGACACTTGCGTGCCCGCAGCGGAAGCGATGTGAGGCCGGTTCGCCAGGAAGCTCAATTGTTTCAACGCTACGGCTTTCCCGCTTCGCGCTGCAAATAGGCATCCAGACGTGCAAGGGTCTGCTTGCCGCCTTCGAGGGCCCCGTGTTCGCGCATCACTCGGTCACGTTCTTCATGCGTCGGGAAGGTCGAGTGCAGCGTGACCGCAGTCTTACCGTCGATCTCTTCGAACGTCACGGTCACGTGGAACTGAATAGACTCGTGCTCCCCTTCCCCGCCGTGCTGGTAGGTCATGTGCGAGGGCTTGACCACCTCGAGGTAATGAACCCGGTTCAGGTAATCCACGCCGTCGGGACCGTGCATCACGAAGCGCCACACGCCACCCGGTCGCACGTCCATTTCGGACGTTGTGGTGGTGAAGCCATCCGGCCCCCACCACATTGCCAACTGCTCAGGATCCGTCCAGGCATCCCACACGCGTTCGCGGGGAGCATGGATAACCCGTCTCAATACGATTTCATGCCCGGCAGCATTCACCACTTCGGTTAGATTTGCGTTCATCGAAAGTCACCTTTGCTTGCAGCGTAAGCCTGAAGTTACAGGCGTGCGAGAAGTCCCTCAAGGCGGTCCAAGCTTTCCGATCACCCTTCGCTGATGAGCCTCTTCACCAATTCGCCATAAGTCTGGAGTTAGTTCACGCCCGGAATGCGAGGGCGCGAAGTGCATTCAGGATGCGCGTGATGACGAAGTCCCGATCCGCGGCCACACTACGGTTCCTTACAGCCATCCGTCTTCTCCTGTGCATGAAGATCGCGGAGGTAATCTTCCAAGCGGTCAAGGCGCTCGCCCCAGAATCGACGGTACTGCTCCACCCAGTCGGCCACCTCGCGCAGCGGTTTCGCATCCAGCCGGCAAGGCCGCCACTGCGCATCGCGACTTCGTTGGATCAGGCCCGCTCTCTCCAACACTTTGAGGTGCTTTGAAATTGCGGGCAAGGTCATGTCGAACGGTTTTGCCAGTTCCTTTACCGAAGACTCACCCGAGGACAGCCGCGCGAGGATGGCCCGCCGCGTTGGATCGGCCAGAGCCGCAAACGTCGTGCTGAGCATATCGGTCGACATCGCTTGTTCACCAATCGGTTAATTAACCCATGGGTAAAATATATGAGGACGGCCAATCTGTCAAGAGCAAGCCCGAGCGCTACAGTGGGAGGATCAAGACATCGTCGCGAAGCGCGTTTTGGCAGCACAACAGGTTGTGGGTTAAGGGGTTCGAACGCGAAGTGGACTGACACTTCATTGGGGCGGGACAGCGAAGGTCGCGAGTCGAATCCCGCCTCCGCTATTGCCGCTGCTTTCGAAACTTTGTCAACTCAATGTGAGGTAAGCTCTTCGTCGGAGAGTGCAAGCCCGGGAATGACAGACATCATGAAATGGATCTGTGGTTGTCGACTTCTCTTGTGCATCAACGGCGATGCATCACCTAGCCCTCCACTACTCCCCATTTCTCGCAGAGAATTGGCGAAACCTTCAAACAAGGCAGCCTCCTGAACCCCAGTTAGCACTCCGTGGAGTCGTGCTAAACTGTTTTCTGCTTCTCTATCAAGAAACTCTTCAAACGCAACCACCTGGCACCTCCTTCCGATTCCCGCCAAAGCACAGTATAAAGAAGCAAGGTATTCGTTACAGTATTTTTCGGCAAAACCCGCAAGAATCTTTACCCTTTGATTTCATCCTCCGCGTAGGATACAGATGTCGTCTGCCCTAGAGGAACATCCCCTTGACGATCCTGTAATTCCTCCCAATGAGCCAAACTTAGAAGAGCTGCCATACTCTTCGCAAACTGATCATCAAAACCGAGCTTCGCTAAGACTGAAAGAGGCAACGGGTGTGGCTTCAACGCTAAGTAGCCTTTCTCCAAGCGTTTAGCCGTGGCGATACATCCTTCAGACCAAGTCCTTACCTTCTCCGAATCCAATCGGGTCTCCACAACTTCAAGTAATGCGCGCATGCCCTCAAAGGTTGCCAGAGTCAGGACGGCCTGATCTTCATAGGTGATAACTTCCCTATTCTTCTCGGTTTGTGCAGTGACTGCGGGCTGCTCACGGCGCTTGTTAAGGCATTGAAGGAAGACTTCCGAATCGACTGCAGCGTCCTCCAAAGCATCCAAAACCGACGACTCGAAACTCTTGTCATCCGCTAAGGACCGTACTTTTGACGCGACTTTGCGCGCCGCGGTTTCCAGGCAGTCAATAGGGTCCTTGCTCCCTGTATTTGCCGCGCGAGCAGTGTACTCGCGGTAGGCGACCGCCTGTATCATACGGTTCGCATACTCGCCAGCTTTTGGTTTCACATACCTACCTGTTTCGTCGACTGCTCCGCGCAAGACCTCCAAGGTTCCGACAAAACGGTCATTCTCCAGGATTCTGGCGAAGTGCCGAGCCCAAGCGTCGATGTACGCGTCAGAATCCTCCATAAAGGTATACTTCAGACATATCGCGTCGGAAAATTGCTCGGTAAGTAACTCAAGAAGCTTGAGTTTCTCCTGACGCGAGACCGTATCCTCATCGATTTTGGGTTCGAGTCTAAAACGCCTTATCTTCGTACCGGCCTCGTAGTAAGGGTCGCCCGGTTTATTCTCACGCATAAGGGCTTCCGCGCGTTCTCGAACAGCGTCCTCAAAACACCGCTTCACCGCTTCATCGCAACGATCCAAAAATCCATGCCCGCCTTCGTGTCCCAGCGCATGGTGGTAGACCGGTTCCAAAGCTGCTGCCAACGGCGAAGTAGCTGTGCCCATTTCGCTGTCCAGCCGACTTTCTGGACGAGGACCCATAGCAACAGAGAACTGAACATCGCAACCCAACTCACGCATCAATGAATTGAGTCCGAAACGTCCAGCCGGGGCAATGCGAGAGAATCCAGATGCACCCAAGAAGCTGAGTTGAGGTGTGAGCGGTTGGACCAGCACGTTCTCCCGCATTCGTTCTCTCAAAGCCCTATCATAATGCCGTGACAGGTTGATTCCCCTATTGCGCACTCGATTTCGTACAATTTCCGTCGTATTCGGGCGCTCATTTAGCTTCTCGTGCATGCGGCAAATCTTCGCCACCTTTACAAAGAAGTCCTGCAAATCTCGAAACTCGCTCGCAACGTGAGGGTTGAGGAGTAAGGATCTGAGCTTTGAGCGCTTCGATTCAAGGTCATGCGCTATCAGATCCCATCCTGCGTGCCCACGCAACTTCTCTAATGCTATATTCCTATCGGCCTCGCGCCACTTTCCGGTGCGGTAGTATTCAGAATGTGCCAAGTGTTCACTATCTTCCAGGAGATAACACTTCGGCGATAGCGAACCAACTTGACGGACTAGGCCAATACTGCAAGTCTTTTCTTGGCATAAGGCACGAAGAGTAGACACGTCAGTGTAGAGATTCCGACTTTTGTTCTTTGGCCAACAGATCTGATGCTCCGAAGCGAGACCAGTTATCGGTCGTCTTCGGTCGGAGAACGCACCACGAATCTCATCCTCGAGCCGCCAGCCACACACGCTACCTTCCAGCGCCTCCCTTGCGCACGTACCAGTAACGCGCAGACCTGTAAACCCGTAAGTCGAATCCCGATCAGGATCTGTCGGATACTCCTCGTTCACCGTGAAGAACTGCTCCGGCTTCTCCTGATCCCACTTCACAGAAGGCCATACCGCGACATCGGGAAACGCCGCCGCATGTCCTCCTTTCACAGCACACGCGCGCTGGAGCATTGACACTAAAATCTCACATCGTCTCATGTCATCAGATCCAGCAAGTACGACCAGTTCGCGTTTAGCCAAGGTTCTAAGCACGCAGAAGTCAACCGATGCGTCGCTTGCAAGTCTTCGTAACAGTAAAACTGCGGCATTCTCAACTTCAAGACTAGGCATCCCGGTCAGCCGAGGATTAATCCTCAATAGAATTACGTATATCACGGGTCCAAGCTCGCTGATTGCCAAATCTCTATCGTCGCCCGTGCTGGAGTCGCCCGCAATCCGAAACGTCAACATACGATACGACCTGGTTCCTACTTCGTCAGGGCTCTTCATGCACACGACAGCTGACCGTGTCTGTCTGTAGCCGGAGAAAAAGCGAATCTCTTCATACTGACTAATACAGCGACATCTGACCAGATCCACGTCCCCTGCCGAGAGGTCCGCGCTTAAGCCATTCCCATCCGGAAGGTCATCAAGATACCGCACAAACGACACCACGGTAGCCTCATCCGTCACCCGAAGCTTGCTGTTATCCACCGCTCACCTCGCCCGTCGAATTCCCCAGTCTGCGGAAACCATAGCACCGTTTACTATAAAAATCAATAAGTATCCTCGATCTGGCAGCCTATTCGGCGTCAGAACGCTCTTGCTGTGTCCCCCATGTAGTTATGAAGAGTCACGGAGGGGTGCCTAGGGCAATCGCATTAAAAATTTGCCACCCCTAGCTGCGCTTGCGCATCCGTGACCCCGTGTATCCCGCGTGAATTGCCAGGAGGGATCAATCTGCGAAGTAATAGTAGTTTGATATGTAACTATTTCGCAACGTATCCTCTCCCCGGAATCCAAACCACCAGGGAGATTGAACCCAATGACGGAAAATGGCAGCGTATTCCTTTCGTGTTTCGGG
>JADLGB010000253.1 GCA_020849535.1 Candidatus Hydrogenedentota bacterium | reverse complement strand
GGTCCCACGTGAACCGCAATGACGGGGCTGCCGCATCATGTTCCACCTGGGCCAGCGGCTGGCGCCGGCCCAGGATTCGCGTGTTTCGCCTCCCGGGAACCGGCACTAACAGCCCAAAGGAGTGCGACAACTCCGGCCGGCGTTGCACGGACCAGCCGGTTGCTTTGAACAGCATCTGTGAGAGCGCCCCCGTAGCCTCATCGAAATCCACGGAGACATGGTCGTTCTCGAGCCGGTACATATCCATGGTGGGTGCAGTGTAGCGGTTTTACCTGCAGGCGTGTTAGTGGGCAGGCGTGTCCATGGATGGGGCCGCCGTATGTCCAACGCTTGGGGAATTCGGGGACATCCATGAATTCTCCGGGAACAACAATCCGTGCCACCCTGCTCATGAAGCCCATTCCAAACACAACAGACTGGACCGGTCAAGAAATTCGTAGTCTGTCCCTGAATTTCCCTGGTGTGGAAAACCGGGGACAACTATGCGTGCTACCCTGCTCATGCCCATCATCCTGCCTACAAACAGCAGCCGAATCAAGTTAATTCGTAGTCTGTCCCTGAATTGCCTTGTCCCTGAATTGCCTGAAGCCCATTCCAAACACAACAGACTGGACCGGTCAAGAAATTCTTAGTCTGTCCCTGAATTTCCAATAGTCCTCAACGCGGATTCTCAAGTCCGCGCAAACGGGGTCGCACTCGGCGCCCTCTGTTGAGGTGTGCGGACTGCGCTTGCTGGACATACTCTCGCTGAGCCTCAGTGATGGCCTTCCGAATTACGCGGACACCATACTCAATTTTGTCGGTTTGAACGGCCCGGAAAGCCCATCCGGGGCCAGGGTGACATTGATCTTGTCCGCGGCAATAGCCACCGAGTTGATATTCACCAACGGCGCGCCGCCCGCGGCGGGCATGAACTGGGTCAGGACGTACTTGTTCGAGTCCATGGTCACAGACTTCTGGGGGTTGCTCCCGCTGACGGACCTCTGACCACTCTATCTTCTGCGAGCGCGAAGGAAGAACCCCCAAGGCGGTGCGAACAGTGAATCGTGCTATCCTGATCAGAACTCTTTTCAGAACGGCGCAACCTGCTCCTGTTCAGCGACGTTTCATCCGGTAAACGATAGTGCCGAGGAAAAGGACTGCGACCACGGCGACGATGACTACGTATTTGGCGATCCCCGATGGTGATACGTCTGAATCCTCGCGGGCGGCAGAGGATGTATCCATATTCAGTTCAGAAGGAGCGGATTGCGGCTCAGGCGCCACTTCAGCACCCGCCTGCACCGGCGTGGATGATGGAGGAGCCGCCGCGGCAGAGTCCGCTGAGTCGGGTCTGTCTGGCGATGCTATTGCGCTTGATGGTACAGGGACGCGTGCCGCAACTGGGGGCGGTATCGGTGACTCTCCAGGCGGAGTAGTGGCCCTGTCTCTCCGCTCTTCATAAGTCATAGGATTCAAGGAGGTTGTTCCTGAGCTTTCCTCCTGGACCAGACCCCAAAGATGAAACGAATAGCTGCCGGTTCCACGGCGCGATCCATCATTGAAGTTCAACTCATAAGCTTTCCCATACCTGCCAGAATCTGCGTGATGCAAGAAGAAAGCGATTCCCTTGGCGGAATCGAAGTGAAGTTCGGGGACAAACCCCGATTGGGGCGCCTCCCGCATGTTCGGATCATCAAGCTCTGTCGTTGCCCTCGCTGGACCCGGTGCCAATTCCCACCCATTCTGACCGGACACAGTGAGCGTCCAATCACGTCTGCCTTCGGGTAGTTCATAATCATTGCGCACAGCACCGTCCGATTGTCCATATGGCTGACCCGTCTCTACGATAAACCAAAGATCCGACTCACTGCGGTCAGACTCCACATCAAGGCTCCCCGCTGGAGTAGGGGCCACCTTGACGCCGAACTCGAACACATCATGCCACTCCTTCCACCATCGTGAGCTGACCGTCCAGTCGAACATTGGAACCGCTTGCGTGGCGTGCTCTAGAACAACGGTGACTGTACTCTCCGGAACCTGCCCCTTGCTCCATGTTCGGCGCACTGGATAGTACCCGTGTGCATTGATATCTATTGTAACCATTCCTGCATGGTTCTGCGAGAATTGGCTGTTAGCGTTTGTCGTCCCTGAGAATGCTGTCGAGCGTGTCCTTGCCGCTTCGCTCCAGCCGGTCCCCGAACTCCACCTACCCCTTATACTGGCACCCACGATTGGCAGACCTTCTGGATTCACGACACGTACGGACAGGCTCTTTTCCTTAACCGGTGACTTGGCGTGCTCAATATGCTTGGCGATATCCTCTTCAGTTCTCTGCTCCGGTTTCGCCACAAAATGCCTGTAAGTCGTTCCATCGTAGACAAAGCGCGTTTCTTCGTTCGTTCGCCCTCGCGAAAGCTCGACGATATCGTTAACCGATCCAGTTCTCGTCGGCACAATGCGAAAATCGCGAGGCTCAATCTCGATAGTCCTTTCAAGTGATGACCCGATAGTCATCTTGCCGGTTATGCCGCTGAAAAGCTCCGTGAATCCTGGTACGCGGATAAGTCTAACCATGCTAGGCCCGATGAACTCCCGCGGGTCGTCCACAGCGTACAGCGCTTCTGATGCTACCAGCACTTGCAGCGTCCCATCGCCAATCAGGTCGCCCGCATCGACACGAATGATCTTTCTCCAAACAGCCCCCTCATCGGGTACGAATGCCTGCAACTTCTCCGGTACATCAACGGGGGTGACGACAACTGTGTCCGTGACAATCGCACCTTTGACCGATGGGCCACCGTCCAGGTATGTCTTCAAATCTCCCTCATCGATCCCTGAGTTTTCCCGCCTGAACAAGTAGACTTTCCACTCCGGGGAAGTTACGTTGGACAGAGGGATTGCTGTTAGGACAAACGGCACATCTTCCGTGGGGCTCGACGAAACGACGCCTCTCACTTGAAGACTCTTGTTGCTGGCAGAAGATATCTTGACTGCCGCCCCTGGACATAGGACTTCCACAATATGTTGCGCCACGGATTCCCTTAGCGCAATGCCGTTGGCCTGCGCCGTCGGTACTACAACTATCAGAAAGAGGAAAATGCTCATAATTGCCTTCTCACACATTCTCGACAAACTGATCCATTTGCCTGCCCTGGAATGCGCGTGCACTCCTACATTTATGGCTTTACGATTAGGGCGATATAGTCAAAGTATCTCTTAACGTCTTGTATTGGGTATTCTCTCATTGCACTGTGCCTATCGACTCCAAATCCCGGTTGGTTCATGTATTGATGTCCTTCGAATCCGGGTATCGTAAATGGTGTACAGCCTGTAGCGAGCCGGCGAGCGGGGAAACGATATGACAACCAGGCCCATTCAACGGAATGTGGCGGATCGCTCCTCTCATCAGCCCAGTCTACTTCGAATGGCTTCACCTTCTCGTTTAGAGGCCAATACCAGCTAGCCACTCCAAGCGCCTCGTCCTCATCAGACCAGGTATTGTAAAGGGAGGCCATCTGTTTGATTGGCTCGAAGTAATTTGCCCACACATCGTCTTGTGACAAAATGAGTGCATAGCCATCTACCGGATCTGCTTCCCAAGGCTGGAGATTCAGCATACCACCTTCAAATGTCGTCTCGACTGTGAAGTCGTAAACGACAGTTCGGTCCTCACCGGGATCTCCTGTAAACCTGGGCAATCCCGTTCGGTAGGATCCGCCGCTCGGTTCCCAGAGATAATCCCAGAATGGGAGGCTCATGTCGTAGGCTCCCGAGGGGACAGCAGCTTGGGATAGCACAAAGTGATCGACGGTGTCTGGAGGAGGTGAAATTCAGGGACATGAAATTCAGGGACAGACTACGTGAAATTCAGGGACAGACTACGAATTTCCCCTTCCACTTCCTGTTGCTCTTTGCGTCCGTTGGGTTTTGGGTTTGCGGCCGCGTTTGGCGGGGCCGACGATACGGCCCAGCAGGTTTTCCAGCCGGGCCATGAAGCCCGCCGCGCCGCAAGGGCGTCCGGTCCGCGTCTGACGGCGGATTCGGTCGATCGCTTCCACCCCGTCCTCGGTGCGCAACCATGCCGCCCAGTTCTCTACAACACCAACCGGCGGAAACTCCGTCGAAAGCAGCGCGTCGCGGCGCAACCCGCAGTGCCCCGGCGCGCTCGACCAGGGGTAGTCCTCGGCACGCTCCACCATGCCCGCCCGAACCGGGTTCCGCTCGACATACCGCACCGCCGCCCACAGGTGCGCTTCGTCCAGCACGCAGGAGTAGAACCGGCCTTGCCATACGTGACCATTAAGGCCGGTGCGCGTGTTGAACCGCATCGCGTAGACCGTGTGCGCGTCGCGTAAGGCGCGGGCCAGCGACTCCTCCCGCTGCGGGACCACGACCAGATGGACGTGATTGCTCATTAGGCAATACGCCCAAACGTCGAGGCCATGGCGGCCACAGTACTTCTTCAGGAACCCCAAGTACCCGTGCCGGTCCTCGTCGGACTCGAAGACATCCGCCCGCCGGTTTCCCCGCTGCGTCACATGGTGTGGAAAACCGG
>JADLGB010000252.1 GCA_020849535.1 Candidatus Hydrogenedentota bacterium | reverse complement strand
GGCGTGGGTAGCCGCTGTTGACGTGACGCGCGTGAATTCGCGAGGGCACCACCCTGTGGCACTTGCATTGCGGCCTGAAGGGCCAGAACCATACCAGCCCAGGGCAGAGCGAAGCGCCGCCCTGGGTGAGCGGCGCCCCACCCAGTCTTGAGCGCTGAAGGTGCGACGCAATGCTCTGCAGGCCGCATCGAAGTGCCGAGGGCGTGCTGTCTGTCGCAGGGAGTCCAGTGATTCTGCTCGCTTATACGCCATTATCGCACCCTTACCCTCGTACTCAATTTAGTCTCGACCGGCTATCCAATCGGCAAAGTCGTCTCGCTTTCTGTACAAAGAGCCGTCGCCACAAAGGTCCCGATACAGATTCACGTAGGCGACACTACCGAAAACGGCTGCGCAGGCTAAGTAGATCGCGGAGTTCCACGGGGAATCGATCATGGGATAGAGCATGAGAACGCTGCTGCCGAGTCCGGCAACAGCAAGGCCTAAGCTCTTGAATGATGCGCCGAGCGATATCATGAGCGTGCAAGACGCTCCATACGCCAGGAGAAAAGATATGACGTCAAGGACCGGCCATGCGGAGTAGAGACCCACGGCGAGAAGCACCACCGACACCGGCAATACCAATGGCAACGCAAAAGAGAATACCAGCATTACTTGCTGCCATCGCCGCAAAGGCAGACAACGGATGACTCTGTAGCCCAGAGCCGTATATGGCGGAAAAAACAAAATGAGCGGAATCACTGCAATAGGAACCACGAGTAGGCGTGAGCTGCCTGACGGTTCTGCCCAGACTTCAGATTGTACCCAGGAAACAACGCTGTATAGCGCCAACATGAACAGAATGTAACCGGTCCAAATCTGAAGTTGGGTAAGCCACATATCCAAGAACGAAATTGTGCCGCGACCCGAATCCCGCCTCATCCATGGGAGGGTCAGCGTCGCCTGGTTTTCAGCGGTCTGTGGAATCAGCCATGGAATACTCGCGGTACGACCTGCAACCCGATACGAGGCCACAATCAGAACTCCCGCAATGACAACAGATCCTCCATAGATCATGCGTTGCATGGTTCCTTGCTCTTTGTATAGTGTGGGAATCAACAATGGCAGCAAGATCATGTACGCCCCCATCAGGATCATGCCTGGTAGCGAGTATTGGTATCGGGGTTGACCGTCCTTCGGGGGCGAGCGGTGCCACAGCGGGCGGGTCAACAACATAGCAGCGCCCACGCCCCCGGCAAGGATGCAGTCCGGCATGATCAGGGATACGCGACTCAGCTCGATGCCTCCGTCCGCCGCGACTGCCAGCCGGATCGGTAGTTGCACAGTCCCGTATACCAACGGGAAATAGACGACGGTGACAAACCACAAAACCCGCGACATCACTTCCGAGGGCACGGGGAGCGAAAGAAGGCACGCCCCGGCGCGGTTCGCGGCGAGTTGCGACACCACAGTCCCACCCAGTATGCCGACCAGCAGTGGAAAGATCGGCGTTGACAAACAACCCAGGGGAAGAAGACAGAAGGCGTACGCACCCCAAATAGGCAGGCCTCCCGGTGTCACCATCCATCTGCCCAACTCCCACATTGCGCGCCGGCCGACCAGCCATTTCCCCGGCGTGCCCTCCAACCCAGTGCTCCACCGTCCTCCCTGCGGACCCGCGCTCGGCGTCATCTTCGAGGCCATGAACCCACCTCGCTTTCACTCACGTCACTAGTCAGAATCCAATTGTCAGACCTCACCACGAAAGGCACGAAACACACAAAAGAAAGACGAAGAAGGAGGTATCCACCGCGAAGGCGCGAAGGACGCGAAGGAAGAGCGGAGAAGATAGTCGCAGTTTGCTTCACCCAAGCTGAGGTCTGAGCCACGGCCTGAAGGGCCAGGACCATACTAGCCCTGGGCAGACCACGCCGGGGGGCGTGGCCAGAGTAAGCGGGGCCCATTCCCGATCTTGAGCGCTGAAGGTGCGACACCAGACACGGCGCATTGGCAGCTTGAGATGACACCAGTGGCAACACAAAAGAAGACACGAGCATCACCTGCTGCCTCTGTGGCGAATCTGGATTTCCCACATTCTCTCCTTCATTTTCATTTCGTGTGTTTCGTGCCTTTCGTGGTGTGTCACCCTTCCTCGTCCTTTGCAGCGCAAAATGTCAGTCCTCATACGGCGTGAACGTGTTCAACGGATTTGAGCGTTGATACACCGCGTCTCCATTCCCGAGCAGTGCATACAGCCAGTAGTAGGCAACCGCGCCCATGGCGATACCGAACGGGATCAATGCCGCGGGGGAGCGGTCGTAGAAAATCACTCCCATTGGAATCATGACAATGAGCGCCGGAAACATCATGGCTAGTCCCCCGAATCGGATTCCCCCCACGGTGCCGCAGAGGTAAAGACCCGCCGACGCACACAACAGGGTGGTCGTCGTCGATGGATTCCATCCGAAAAGGTAGTGTCCCACGCCCACGAGGATGGGCGCTCCCAGGAACGCAGAAAGGGCGTAGCCCAGCACGTAGCATGTTAGCCGCGCACGCGACAGCGGCAGGATGCGCAAGCTGCGCATGTTGGGCATCCAATAAGGCAATGAAGCGATCAGGCCAATACATACCAAGGTGATAGCGATCGGTGCGCCCTCGGCAAATTCATGCTTCCCGACACCACCACGATCGATGGCAATGACTGCGGAGGAAATGGCAAGGAGTCCAATGCCGCACGCTACGCCGACGATAGCCGGGCGCTGGTATACACCGAAAAATCCCGACGGTCTGCTCGCTCCGCTCATACGCGCTCGCTCGCGGGAAATTTCCAGGTACTGCCTGCTCTGCTTCTGTTGTGCAACGAATTGCCGCGGCCCCCACGCATCCTCCGCGCGCACGTAGGAGTACCCTATCATGATGATCGAGACGGCAAGCACGATGTTCCCTTCCAGCGGGTCATCCTCAATGCTCGGTACATAGGTCGTGCTTAAGGCGCACGCAAGCGCCAGTGTGGCAAGCGTAGCTATCCCAAGGCGTACGGGGGCTTTGGAATCGTTCACGCGTATCGCCATGCCACTGAAGACGGACCACGTCGCAGCCATTCCCAAGGCAGTTATCCAGGCCTCAAGGATTGGCGTGGGAAGATTGTACCAAGCAACATCCTCCCTGGCTTGTAGGTATGCCAGTATTTCCAGCAGTGCAAACGGGGTCGGAATGCACACTACGAAGTAGGACCAGAATCCGAGGGCTATGGCGCGCTGCGAAACGGGGAGGGTGTTTAGCATTGGTGCGTACCGCCTCATCTGAGTCGCGTACAGGGCAAAGATCCCCATCACCACAACCACCGCGTTCGGAGACACTGCCCAGTACTCTCCCGCAAAATGGGCTAATGGCATAGCGTACACGAACGTCAGAGGCACGACGATGCACCCGCGCTTTGCGAACCATATCAACAGCGTGCGATTCATGAGATCACTCCGGCGACTGGAAGCTTGCGACGTGTTGTCGAAACACTGGCGTCAATGGACGGAGACGAAAAACACTCACCACGAAACACACGAAACACACGAAAGGAAGACGAAGAAAGAGATATCTACCGCGAAGCCGGGAAGATCGCGAAGGAAGAGCGGAGAAGAGCTGAGGAAGAGATGAAGCGGACTCTCGCAAAGGCGCGGAGACGCAGGGAAGGACGGCGTGATGAAGCGCTGCGAATCTCGCGCGGTTTGTGGTTGGCGCAGCGAGGGCGTCGCTGTCACTGTCTGGGATACCGTTGGCCTGCATCCCGGATGAAATCGCGTTGCCCGACTGCGGCTTCGACGCAAAAACGGGTATCCATCCTTCCGCGTGGATTTGTTCCTTGGCGTCTTGGCGCCTTTGCGAGAGATTCTTCATTCTCTTACGCACTCCGCCTCCTGTCCATCGTGGCTCTGTGATAAGAATGCAGAATTGCAGGCGAGACGCCTGCGCTACATGCTTCGCGCCTCGCTGGGCAGGTTGAGTATGTTTCGTGCACTTCCCTCGTTTCGTGGTGATCGGCATTGGTTGATGCCTTCCTCTTGTCTTCCCTTCGCGAGCTTCGCGGCTTCGCGGTAAAAACGCTTCTTCCTCTTTGACTTCCCTTCATGTCCTTCGTGCCTTCGTGGTGCGTCTGCATTCCGTCACCGGTCCTTCACCAGCCCTACGAACAGCTCTTCCAGCGTTACTGGCGTGGGGCTGATATCGGTCAGGCCTTGGGCTTCGAGGGTTTCCACGGGGTGTTGGGTGTGGTCGACGAGGAGGCGCCAGCGGGTGCCTTCCTGCTGTTGGACGACGAGGCCGTGTGTGTTCTTGAGGTGTTGGCCGTTGATGCAGACGCAGTCGATCATGCGGTAGCGCTCGAGAAGGTCGGCGGTGGACCCTTCGACAAGGAGTCTGCCGTGGTGGATGATGCCGATGTGGTCGGTGAAGCGCTGGAGGTCGTCGAGGTTGTGGGAGGAGATCAGCACGGTGCGCTCTTCATCCTGGACAGCGTCGAGGAGTTCGGTGAAGAGTTCCCGCTTCGAGATGGCGTCGAGCCCGGCGGTGGGCTCGTCGAGCAGAAGCAACGCGGGCCGGTGCGCAAGCGCGACGACGAGGGCAAGTTTCGTGCGCGAGCCGTAAGATAATGTCGCGATCTTGTCGGTCCACCCGATTTTCAGGCGGTCGAGCAACTCTGCGCAATAGGTGTCGTCCCAATCCGCGTAGAAGGCGCGGATAAACCCGATGAGCCGCCGCACGGTGCCCCAGGCGTTGAAGTTGAGGTCGGGGCTGACGTAGCCCGTGCGCTTCTTCATCTCGACCTCGTCGCGGATGTGGTCGAAGCCGAACACGCGGATGTCGCCGGCCTCTTTCGCGCCCATGCCCATGATGAGGTCGATGGTCGTGGTCTTGCCCGCGCCGTTCGCGCCGATGAGGCCGTAGATGGCGCCTTTGGGCACGTTGAGGTCCAGGGGCCCCAGGTGAAAACCCGGGAAGGTCTTTTCCAGGCCGCGAATACGGATTGCTTCGATCG
>JADLGB010000251.1 GCA_020849535.1 Candidatus Hydrogenedentota bacterium | reverse complement strand
GCTTCGGGACGCCCAATCCATTGGCCCCGCGCGGCGCCGGCACGCCGTCAGTGGCCCATTCCATTTAACGCGAGACCCCCGATCAACAAGACAATGATTGCGATGGTGACCAGAATGAATCGCCGGTTTCTCTCTATCCTCCTTGCTGCGCCAGAACCGTCGTCAGGCTCACAAGGTGAACTTCCATGCCTCCAGCGAGGACAAGGCCGCCTGGTTGGTCAAGTCCCGGTGCAGGGGAGTCACGCTCACCTTCAGGTGCTCGATGGCCTCGAAATCTGTCCCCGCTTCCGCAACATGACTCGGCTCGGCGCCGCCAATCCAGTAATACTCGGTCCCGCGGGGGTCCTGGCGCCGGACGATCTCGTCCTGGTAGTCCCTGCGGCCCATCCGCGTGACCGCGACTCCCTGAAGCTCATCGTAGGGCACGTCGGGCACGTTCACGTTCAGCACGGTGTCCTTCGGGAGGCCGTGCTCCAAGAGCCGCTCCGCGATCGCCCGCGCCACGCGCCCCGAAGTCTCCATGCACGTGGGCGCATACGACACATCCGACACCGCGAAGGAGCAGATGCCCAAAAGCATGCCTTCGTAGGCGCCCGCGACGGTCCCCGAATAGGTCACATCGTCGCCGAGGTTTGCCCCCGGATTCACGCCGGACACCACCATCTGGGGGCGTTTCGCGAGCAGATTTCGCACTGCGAGCATTACGCAGTCCGTCGGCGTCCCGTCCACCATAAACCAGCGCTCGCGGACCTGATGCACCCGCAATGGCCGGTGCAACGACACCCCGTGGCCCACGGCGCTCTGCTGCCGGTCTGGCGCGTACACCCACACGTCACCCAGAGGGGCTAACGCCTCGGCCAGTATCGCCAGGCCGGGCGCTTGTATCCCATCATCATTCGTGACAAGGATTTGGGGCTTGTTCATGAACGCAAAACCGGGACTGGTCACTTGTTGAGCGCACCGGAAAGACATCCTGTGCCGCAGACGCAGGCGCTCGATACGTATATCATACCGCCGCCCGCAAGTTCAAATCATGCACCGCACACCGCAGGGCAGCCACAAGCGAACGAAGATCATTGTCCACCGACTACGAGAATCACACCGATTCAAGATCGAACAAGGGGAACGGGCGTCTCGCCCGTGATTTGCCAGCGTTTCAACGCAGAGGTGCGGATTTCGCAGGGGAACAGTGAGAATTCAGTGGACGTCATCCCAGCACTGTCTCGCTCTCTGAGCGGGGTAACCAAGCGCTCCCCTTAACAAAAGGACGGCCCGTGCTTGCATCCTGAATCGGGCAGTCTACTGGGAACCTCACACGAATGGCACAAACACTCGGTGGTGCGGAATCTTGACCAAAGCAAAACACCTCGGGAAAGGGAGCCCACCGGGAGCGCCGATATCCCAGCCGGCTCTTCAAGATGCCAGCAAGGATGCTGGTGCTCCCTGTTGATGCGCTTCCAAAAGGTTGTTTGGTCTGTTCCGAAAGCGGGAATCTAGACGAGTGCCAGCAGACTCGACGGCCACATTTCACTTCGGAAGATCTAGCGCTGTGGGATTAGAATCCGCTGAGCGGTTTCGCTGAAATACGGACCCGATGATTGAAATGACACATTTCCAGGCACATCCGTAAATCTCTCTGCATTTCTCGACCGCCCACGGAAGCCTGCGACGGTCAGCTGCAGTCGTGTGTTGGACGGCGGACCTTTCCACGATGGAATCCTGCGCCCTTACGGGTGACTCACGGCCGTGTTTATCGACGTCTCAAGCTGCTCGATAAGCTCGAGGTTGCAGGTCGGCCTACCCCGCGCACCGTCGAACTCAACGATTGTGTTACTTGCAGCTTTCGACAGAATGCGTACGAAATGCTCTTCAAAAGTCTGCTGGGTTTCCTCGTCGACGAGCTCATATGCAGCAGAACTTGAGCCTTTGGCAGAATCGAAGTAGAAGCCAACGATGACTTCTGTGTCCTGCCTGTGGTACGCAAAATAGGGAATCCGATCATACACCCGGACCGACAATGCGGCGCCCGGTGGGAGTTCTTGATAGTGCTTGTCTAGAAGTTCTGCGAGCTTCCTGCAAATCACCAGGGACTTGGCGATATCTCCGAGCATCGCGTTCAAGGTCTGACCCTCTTCATCTGCGAGTCGACCGATGATATCGATGCGGGGATCCAAGAAGAGAACATTGATCTTGGAACCTTCCTTGAGGCGGCGAAGAATTACGTCCGCTGCCGAGGCGCCGGTTCGAGAACGTATATCTGCGTCGATCCGATGCAGCACGGACCGGCCAGCAAAGAAGAGGTCCTGGGATCTTTGCTCGTTGACCCACTTGTAGTAGCCGCTGAAGTTCCTGCGAACTTCGCCGAGTTGACGTATGCCGGTCATCCTCGGAGGATGCTCTGAAAAGAGCTTATGAACTTCGTATGCAGTGTCCTCGCGTAGGCGATCGAGCTTCTCGTCAAGCTCGTGGATGAAGCTCGTAACCATCTCGTCTCGAAGAAGCTTCTCGTGAAGAATCGTACCCGCCATCACTGCAGCGAGGAGTAGACCAACATCACGGATGAAGTGAACCACCCACTCCGGCCAGTGCCATACCTCGGCACCGAGTACGCTCAGTAGGATGAGAGCAAGACCACTGAAGACCAAGCCGTATGCAACGAGACCAGCCGTCTTGTAGCTGGTCGACGGGTGCTGCTCGTCGCTCATGATGCTCTCCTTTGGTCAAGGCGCGTTATGGTGTTGCTCGACGTTCAACAACGAGTATCCACTTTGGATATATCTCCCATGAAGCGAGGAGTGGTTGCGTATAAACCCAATACTAGCTTCACGCATAACACTCTATACCACGTCTTGCAGAGAATCCACCGATCAGCAGGGATCCCGTGCAGACTGTATATGATCCCCGCGTCAAAGTCTATGCACTGAGTTTGTGGCGCGCGAATGCCTGGAGAAGACGGCACAGCCAAGCAAAAAGGGGAGCCATCCCGGACGGGAAGGCTCCCCACAATACACGAATCCAGCCTATACGAGGGCGCGATAGCGCTTGCGCGAGGCGGTCGGGCCTTCGGGATTGAGTTCGCCGATGTTGGCCACGATCTTGGCCACCGCCTTCGCGATGTCATCCATGTCCTTCTTCGTACCCATGAGCACGTGATGGTGCACGGCCACGCCCGAGTTGCGGTGCGCGTCTTCGCAGTGGGGCAGTGAGAAGCGCTTCGGATTGATCTTCTTCCAGTAATCGCCGCTGATCTTGTAGCGCTTCTTCGTGTGAGGCTTGTAAAGGCCGCAGGCGTTAAGCGGCTCGTAGGGCGGCTCGAAGCCGGCGCCCGTCTCCATGGCGAGGGCGGCGCAGAAATGGGCGTTCGTGAGACCCTTCGCGCCAATCTTCGTCCAGTCCAGACGGAACGCAAAATTGAAGTAGCTGGCCTGGGTGATTTCCTTGCGCCGGCGCATGGGCGTGATGCCCGGAATTTCCGCCAACTGCTTGTTGAGATACATGGCGTTCTCGTCGCGCAGCTTCACTTGGCTGTCCAGGCGCGACAGGCCTCCGAGCAGGATCCCGGCCTGCCATTCGGTGAGCCGGTAGTTGCCGGACTGGATCGCGTGGGTCATGTCATCCTTGTAGCCGCGCCCGCAGTTGCGGAGTGAATACAAACGTTCGAAGAGGGCGCGGTCCTGGCACATGTTGAACCCCCCCTCGCCGCTCGACAGGACCTTGCTCTCCTGGAAGCTGAAGCTGCTGACGTCGCCCAGCGTGCCGACGCCCTTGCCCTTCCAGAAGGCCCCGTGCTGATGGGCGCAGTCCTCGATGAGGAAGAGGCCCTTCTCCTTGCACAGCTTTTGGATCTTGGTCATGTCGGGCATGCAGCCGTACAGATGGACTACGATCACGGCCTTGGTCTTGCTCGTGATGGCCGCTTCGATCTGGGGCACGCTGATGCACCAGGTGTCCGGCTCCACATCGACCAGTACCGGCAGCGCGTTGACATCCAGCACCGCCGCGGCCGTGGCCTGCCACGTCATGCCGGGGACGATGACCTCGTCGCCCGCGCCGATGTCGAGCGCCTCCATCGCGAGTTGAATGCCGACGGTGCCGTTCGCGCAGCACAGGCCGAACTTGGACTTGTGGTACGCCGCGAATTCCTTGGCGAACTGCCACTCGTAGGGACCATCGAAAGACCAGCGGTTGGACTTCGTGATCGCGGTCAGCAACGCCACGTCGCCCGCGTCGTGGATAGGCCACTGCGGCCACTTCGCTGATGCGGAACGAACCGGTTTGCCGCCGTTGATAGCTAGCAGCGCCATGGAGACATCCTCCTTCTCGCGTTGAATGGCGGTCGATGGGACTCAGCTGGCATAGAGAGCGAAGTTTATCATGGCCGAATCCGGTCTTCAAATTGCGGGTTTTCGGAGCGCGGATTCTGACGATCCCCCGGACATGGACAAATTTGTGCATCAGTACGCACATTCAGACCGGCATTGTATCCAATTGCCCCACCTATGGATATAGTACGCATGCCCGCACGGCAAGGGCCGCGCCACCAGGCATGTCCTCGACGCGGCCGAGGACATGCTAAGATACAACCCCGTGAAGTGGGGTCTCGGGGTTGCGGCCTCTGGATTCTGTTCCAACACAGGGCTTGGCTTCTCCGCATCCTGTAAGACCCGGCGCCAGCGAAAGGGGGATCCTATGCGTTACAAACTAGGCTTGGTTTACATCGGGGTGTTGGCGTCACTCGTGGCGCCGGTGCTGGCCCAGGAACAGTCGGCGGCTCCTGAAGCGGCGGTTCCCACACTTGGCTTCGCGCCAACCGCCACTCCCGGCGAATTCTCATTTGATACCGGCGCGCTGCGCGGCGTGCTGCGCCAGGGAGGCGCGTCCATCGGCCTCGTGCCGATGGAACACGTTCCGACGGGCATCCCCTTGAGCAAGTCGCCCGGGATTCTCGACCACTATCGCGTGTTCACCACAAATCACCGTTACGGCGAAAGCGCCCGCTCGCTGCCCAGTGAATCCAAGCTTTTGCCCGACGGCAGCCTTGAAGTGCATTGGCCATCCGCGGAAGACCGTCCCTACGAGATTACGTCGACCTTCCGTTGGCGCGATGCGGCAACAGCCGATCTGCAAGTCGAAGTGCAGGCCACAATGGATCTGCCCGACTTCGAGGTCTTCCTCGCCTCGTACTGCAGCGAGCGCTTTCCCGCAACCTCCGTCTACGTCAAGCAGGCCGGCGATACCGGCAAGCCGGGTTTCGTGATCGCGGAGAAGGAGTCCGGCCCATGGCAGGTGTTTCCCCGCGACGCGAAGGCGAGCGACATCATCAAGGATGGACGGTGGACGATACCGCCGAATCCCGTCGACTGGGCTGTCATGCCCGAGATAGCGGCTCCCTTGGCCTTTCGGCGCGAGCCAAGCACGGGCATCGTCGCGATGGTGATGGCCCCGCCCCAGGAGTCCTTCGCCGTCTTCACACCCTGCCGCGACGATCCGCACTGCTCGATGTATCTGGCCCTCTTCGGTCAAACGCTCAAGAATGGTGAGACCGCTCGCGCTCACGTGCGATTCGCCATTGCCGTCAACCCAACGGATGACCAGGTCGTGACGTACTACCAGGACTACCTGAAGGAGATGGGAGAGAAACCGAAGCTGTGATTCATACGTGGAGTTCATGTGGTGAGTACTTGCTCCGTGAACTACACATTTCCTATAACGGCCTTTTCCAGATGCAGGGAGCATACCGATCATGAATAGTATGGGAAAGTTGATTGCGGGGATTCTGACAGGGCTGCTGCTCTTCCTGGCGCAGCCGGTTTCCGCGGAGCCGATCGATCTTGGCAGCCACCGCGAACTCTTCATCGACGGCTATCTCATCGACGAGATGGTGAATGTTCAGATACTCGTGCATCAGCCCGAACCCCAGGAAATCGCGGTCCAATGCGACGCGCCGTGGGAAGGGAATGGCTGCGGTTACTACACCGTTCTTTACGACGCGCGCGAGTCCGTGTACCGCATGTACTACCATGCCTGGCAGATCCCCACGGGTATCGAGCCGGGCGGTCCCTTGAGTATTGCCTACTTTGAAAGCAAGGACGGCATCGTCTGGGTGCGGCCCAGCCTGGGCCTTTGTGAATTCAACGGCTCCAAGGAAAACAACATCATCCTTGACAAGATGGGCGACGGAAGCGGGTGCCACGACTTCTCTCCCTTCATCGATGAGAACCCCGCCGCGACGCCCGAAGCCCGATACAAGGCTACTGGCGCGGGTGCCAAGACCGGCAAAGGAGTCTGGGCATATCAATCGCCGGACGGCATCCACTGGACGCCCATGGCGGACGCGCCGGTCTTCAGCAACGGCGCCTTCGACTCGCAAAACGTCTCGTTCTGGTCCCCGATGGAGCAGCAGTATGTGCTGTATTACCGGACGTTTTCAGAGGGCGAATTTCAGGGCACTCGCCTAGTGAACCGTGCGGTTTCCAAGGATTACATTCACTGGACTGAGGAGAGCACTATCGCTTTTCCCGAGGGGGAGGGCCCGCGGCCCCTTGCGCAGTTTTACGTCAACCAGATCAAGCCCTATCTGCGGGCGCCGCACCTGTATGTCGGGTTCTGCGCGCGCTACGTTGATCACGGACTCACGGAATCCACCAAGCTGCTGCCTGAATGGGATCTTCGTGAGAAACGCATGACCGTCTCGGAGCGCTACGGTACGGCTGTCACAGACTCGGTTTACATCACAAGCCGTGACGGGAAAAACTTCCGCCAGAGCAATGACGTGTTCTTGCGTCCCGGACTCCGAACACGCCACAACTGGTCCTATGGCGACAACTACATCGCCTGGCACGTTGTCGAAACCCAGTCCACCCGCGACGATACCCCAAAAGAACTCTCCCTGTACGCCACCGAGTCTTACTTCACCGGTCGTGACTCGCGCCTCCGCCGCTATACGTTGCGCATCGATGGCTTTGCCTCAGTCCACGCCAAACTGCAGGAAGGCGAATTCACTACCAAGCCAATTACCTTCTCCGGCAACGAACTCTCGCTCAACGTCGCCACGAGCGCCGCAGGCATGGTCAAAGTGGAGATCTGCGATTCCGAAGGCACGCCGATCCCCGGCTTCACGCGTGACGAGTGTGATTTGATCTACGGCGACGCCCTCGATCGGCGAGTAAGCTGGAAGGGAAACCGCAGCGTTGCGGCGCTTAGTGGCAAACCGGTCGTTCTTCGGTTTCTCATGTGCGAAGCAGACATCTATTCGCTGGCCTTCGAGCAGGGTATCTGAGCGAGGCGGCGGGAAATCCCCGGCAAAACATCTTGTTCAAAGACGAGGACCGCCCAGTGTGTGGCCGCCACGCCACGTTGCGGTGTATCTGACGATGCGCTACGCTCGGGGGACTCTCCGCCGCGTGGCGTCGTGGCGTATGGGGCGTATCCGTCTGCAAACCCCAAGCGGACAATAGGAACAAGGGGAAGAATGGAAATCTGGGACGCACACGCTCATTTGACCGGGTTGTCTGGACGCACACCCGACGAGCGCATGGCTTTCCTCATCCGGCTCACCGACCGCATGGGCGTCAGCCGCGTGTGCGTTTCCATGGGCATGAGTTTTGAATACGACCCGACGCCCGAGCGGTTTCGCAGCGACAACGACGAGGTCTTGCAGGCGTTGAGTCACTGGCACCATCGGGCCTTTGGATTCGCGTATGTGAATCCAAAGTACCCCGAAGACAGTGTCTCCGAACTGAACCGGTGCGTGGCCGGCGGACTGTTGGTGGGAGTGAAGCTGTGGGTGGCGGAGCGCTGCAACCTGCCGGGCACGGACACCATCGTGGAACTGGCCACGGAACTCAAGGCGCCCGTGTATCAGCACACGTGGCTGAAGGCAACGGGCAATCTTCCGGGCGAATCGACGCCGATGGACCTCGCGGATCTGGCGGCGCGCCATCCGGACGCCGCGTTCATTTGCGGGCACACGGGCGGCGACTGGGAACAGGGGCTTCGCGCGATACGGCCGCGTGAGAATGTGTATGTCGACCTTAGTGGCACTGATCCGGTCGCCGGGTTTACGGAAATGGCGGTGCGCGAACTGG
The DNA here is from genome assembly GCA_020849535.1 of Candidatus Hydrogenedentota bacterium. GTDB lineage: Bacteria > Hydrogenedentota > Hydrogenedentia > Hydrogenedentales > SLHB01 > JAHDWY01. Next base: position 2,195 of record JADLGB010000251.1, on the reverse strand, counting down.
GAGCCGAACGCGTGTTGTTCGGCAGCGATGCGGGCGGCCGCAGCTACAGTACCCAGTTGGCCAAAGTTCAAGGCGCCCGGATTTCGGATTCGGACAAGCAACTGATCCTCAAAGAGAACTTCAGACGCGTCCTGTCTCCCATTCTCGCGTTGAAAGGCATTTCGAATTGAGCGGCGAATTGATTGACACGAACGTGTACGTTTCGCGATGGCCATTTCGTCGCGTGTATGGCGACGAGCCAGGCGAGCTCGTCGATCTATTACGTTCACACGGGGTCACGAGCGCGTGGACGGGCAGTATCGACGCCATCTTTCACCGCGACATCGCTGATGTGAACGCGCGCCTCGCACAGACCTGCCGGACGCATGGCGACGGGTTGCTCACTCCATTTGGCGCAGTAAATCCCATGTGGCCCGAGTGGGAGGACGATGTTCGGCGCTGTGCCGAAGAGCATGGCATGCAGGGCATCCGCCTGCATCCAAATTACCATGGTTACCGGCTGAACGATCCGCTGTTCGAACGGATCGTCGCATTGGCTGCGGAGCGCAGGATGCTCGTGCAGCTCGTTGTCTCGATGGAAGATCAACGCGTGATGCATCCGCTGATACGCGTGTCTCAGGTGGATCTCACGCCGCTGCCCGACGTGTTGGCGCGCGTGGCGAATGCGCGAATCCTTCTGCTGAATGCACTTGGCGCGTTGCCGGGGGGCCTGCGTCAGCGCCTGCTGGCCACGGGACGCGTATGTTTCGATAGCGCGGGAATCGAAGGTGCGGAAGGCATCGCCCGCTTTCTCGAAAGCGCGGAGGACTCGGCATTGGTCTTTGGATCGTATACGCCGCTGTTCTATCATGAAGCCGCGCATCTCAAGTTGCGCGAATCGGTGCTGACTGCGGAGCAGGATTCCGCGATTCGCTACGGCAATGCCCTGCGATTGCTGGCTCCAGAGGAAACACATCCAGCGCAATGAACGAAAGGGGGCTGTGAAATGGACAAGCGCACGACCCTTCCCCGGCGGGAGTTTTTGGCGACGTCTGCCACTGTGGCCGCCGCCAGTTATGCAGGCAGCGTCCTGGCACAGGAGACGGGCAGCGGCGACAAACTCGCCGTCGAAGGCGGACCCAAGACAGTCACTCTGGAAAACCAGCAAGGACCGCGCTTCGGTGAACCGGAGCGAAAACAGCTCGACGCCATGCTTCAGCAGGACACCCTGTTCTACTGGAAAGGTCCGCAAACCGAGACATTTGTTGAACGGTTCCAGGAAGTCTGCCCATCGAAGCACGTGATGACGTGCTCATCCGGAACGGCGGCGTTGCACATCGCCGTCGCGGCGGCGGGAATAGGTCCGGGTGACGAAGTCATCACGGCACCGGTCACGGATATTGGCACGGTCATCGGCGTGATCTATCAACAAGCCGTGCCCGTGTTCGCCGACCTCGGCGCATCCACGTACAACATCAACGCGGAGACCGTCGAGGCACGTATCACACCCAAGACCAAGGCGATCATCGCCGTACACCTCGCGGGGAATCCCTGCGATCTCAGCCCACTGAAGACGCTGGCCGACAAGCACGGCCTCGTGCTGATCGAGGATTGCGCCCAGGCCTGGGGCGCGAAGTACCGTGGCAACCCCGTCGGGACCATCGGCCATATCGCTTGCTGGTCGCTGCAAAACTCGAAACACATCACCACCGGCGATGGCGGCGTCGTCGCATCGAGCGACGAACGGTTCGGACCCCTGCTGCAGCCTTTCGGCGACAAGGGATTCAAGCGGCTGGAGCCAGGGCAGTTCGAGCTGTTCTCCACAAACTACCGCATGAGCGAAACGCAGGCCGCGGTCGGGGCGGGACAACTCACGCGCTTGGAAGACATCGTGGCCTCGCGTGCGGCATTGGGCAATCTCATCACCGAACGCATCGCCGGCGTGCCGGGCATCACGGCGCACGAGGTACACCCGGAGGATCGATGCGCCTACTGGTTTTACATGTTGCGCATGGATCCGAAGGCGTTCACCTGTGACCGCGCAGCGTTTGTGAAGGCGCTTGCCGCGGAGGGCGTTTCCGCCTCTGCCGGATACATCCCCGTGCCGCTGCAGCGCAATCCGGTGTTCCTGAACCACGGTTTCTTCAATGGCCGCTGGCCCATCAAGGAAATGGGCCTGACGGACATGGACTACACCAAGCACGAGACTCCGGAGG
>JADLGB010000250.1 GCA_020849535.1 Candidatus Hydrogenedentota bacterium | reverse complement strand
TCGCGCAAGAAGACTTCTCGCACGCGGCTTCAGAGTTCTCGTGATCGCCATCTCAAAGCGGCGCCGGTGCCGCCGCACTCCATAGCTTCTGCTTCTGGAATGCGGGGAGGTGTTTTGGCCAACAATCACTTCCTTCCATATCCCGCGCGGCGTGCAGAATCCCCCTACTCCCCGATCACTTTCGGCGACGCACCGTCTTCGGGCTTGGGAGCGGGGCATGAACCCGGTTCCGATACAGATAGGTAGGCGCCGCGTTCCAATCCTGGATCCCCACTATGTCCGTATCCCCGTCGCCATCGAGGTCGCCACATTCCGCCGAGTAACTCCCGTTGGTCTGAATCACCAGGCTGGTCCAGCCAGTGCCGCCGCCGGCGTTGAGCAGGAGCTTCAGGCCCCGATGCCGGGACTGGGTCATTCCCCCCACCAGGAGGTCAGTGTCTCCATCCAGGTCCCAGTCTGCTGCCTGCAGGGTGTGGCAATAGTCCACCACGGCGATGTCATGCCTCGTCCAAGGCCCCTGGCCGCGCGATGTGGTGGAGCGATACCATGCCACGGCATATCCGGGTCGCTCGGATTGCGACAACGCCACGTCCTGATGGCCATCCCGATCAAAGTCGCCCACCGCCACCTTGCAGGAGTTGGCCGTCCAATCCCCCTTCTGGTTGAACCACGCGGCGTCAATGGTCTCGCGCCGGTACTTGGCCGCCATACGCGCCGCGGCAGGTGAATCGGGCGTCCGAAACCAGAACCCGTTCATCACGAGATCGGGATCCCCGTCCGCATCCAGGTCCCCGGCCCCCATGCCTTCGTGTGAGGGATGGGTCAGGATGACTTCCGTCCACTTCCGATCCTTCTCCTGGATCCAGATCTGCGTGGCGCCATCCATGCGCAGCGCCACGTCCGGGCGGTGGTCGCGATCGAAATCGGCCACCACGATGTCCTTCACATAGGCTGGACTGGTGCCGATGCGATGCGTGGCGAAGCGCTTGCCTCGCCCCAGATTTTCACACCAGACCGCCACGCCGGCGTCGTCGCTGCTGGGCCCCGGCCCCAAGCGCGTGAGGAGGTCGAGGTCCCCGTCCCCATCCACATCGGCCAGTTTGAGATCGTCGGCGCGCGGATAGGGAAACGCTCCCGAGAACGTGACGAGGGTGCTGCGGGTCCATTCGGGGGCGCGGAACACTTGGAGTGATTTCTGTCCTTCCTGCACAGCCACCACGTCCATGTCCCCGTCCTGGTCGATGTCGCCGACGTCGCGCTGGTAGGCGATGAAGACGGGATCGAGCACTTGAAGCTGGAACCTGGCTGGATCGGCGCCGGCGGTGAGGGCGGCCCCGAGGACGCAGGCAACTCCTTGGAGCAGGATGCGGCGGGACTGCGGCGCGGAGGACACCCTTTGCGGCGGGGCGGGGGAGGGCACGGCGTGCCGGCGACGCGACATGGACGGACCCTCGGTGTCCTCTGGTGGCGGCGCAACGTTGCGTTTCCCGCACTTGCGCACGTCCCCGCCTGGGAGGATCGAGTGTGGAGCTTGAACCAGCGTCACCAAACCCGAAGGATCTCGGGATGGGTTCACCTCCAGCTCGCCCGCCGGGCGCCGTTCCGCCTGGTCCGGGGGAGCCTTCTCCGGAGAGATACGCGCGTTCCTCTCGACGCCGGTACCTGGCCTTCCTCAGTCAGTATCGCCAGGGTCGCCTGGAGGACGAGGAAGGCGGCGACTCGACCAAGGAATCGGCCGAGTCCGGACCTGGCCAGCCCGCGAACGGGGTGGACGCCGCGGCCGCCAAGCGCGCGCGGCGGCGGCAGTACCTGCGCGAGTACGCGCGCTGGTTGTGGCCGCACCGCTATGCGGTGGGCGTGCTCTTCGCGTTGGCGCTGGCCGCCGCCGGGCTGGAGTTGGTCGAGCCGCTGTTCATGCGGTATATCATCGATCACATCCTGCTGAAGACCGGATTGGATCCCGCGGAACGGCTGCGGATGCTGCATGTGGTGGGCGCCCTGTTCGTGGGCGTGGTGGTGATCTCGCGGCTGATCAGCGCCGTGAAGGACTACCGCCAGCGCCTGGTCAATGTGCGCGTGATGCTGTCCATGCGGCGCTCGCTCTTCGACCGTCTCCTGCATCTCCCGCTGCCCAAGCTTTGGGACATGAAGACCGGCGGCATTCTGTCGCGGCTGACTGGCGACGTGGAAACCACGACCGGCCTGTTCCAGATGGCGATCATGTCCCCGGCCATCTCGGTCCTGCGCCTGCTGATCGCCATCGGGCTGCTGCTCTCGCTCAACTGGAGGCTGGCCCTGATGGCCCTGGCCATCGTCCCGGGCGTGATGCTCATGAGCTTCGCCTTCTCACGCCGCATCCGTCCGATCTACCGCTCCGTCCGCAAGGACGTGGAGATCGTCGACGGTCGCGTGGGCGAGACCATCTCGGGCATCCGCGTCGTGCGCGCCTTCGGGCGCGAAGTGCGCGAGCTGCTCGACTATCTCGTCGGCCGGCACACGGTGATCCGGAAGGAGATGTTCGCGCAGCGGCGCGAGATGGTGCTTTGGACCTCCTGGGGTCTGCTGCTGGGCGCGGTGAACGTGGTGATCGTCTGGTACGGGGGCTACCTGCATATCGCGGGCGGCGCTTCGATCGGCGATATCATGGCCTTCCAATGGTACACCTTCCTCCTGCTCAACCCGGTCTGGAACATCGTGAACTCCTTTTCGGAGCTGCAGCGATCCCTCGCTGCGATGGAACGCGTGTTCGAAGTGCTCGGCATGGAGCATGACAAACCCGACCGCCCCCAGGCTCTCCCGGCGCCCGCGACGGTGGAGGAGTTGCGGTTCGAGGGGGTCGAGTTCGAGTACCGCGCCGGTCAGCCGGTCGTGCGCCAGTTCGACGTGGTGGTTCCCGGCGGTTCCGTGGTGGCGCTGGTCGGGCGCAGTGGCGCAGGAAAGACCACGGTCACCGATCTGGTCGCGAGATTTCACGATCCCTCTCGCGGTCGGATTCTGCTCAACGGCATCGATCTGCGTGACCTCCAACTCGCCAGCTACCGAGGCCTGCTGGCCATCGTGCAACAGGACGTCTTCCTCTTCGACGGTTCGGTGCGCGACAACATCGCGTACGGACGTCGAAACGCCTCCGACGCCGAAGTCGAGGACGCGGCCCGGCGCGCCAACGCGCATGAGTTCATCGAACGGTTGCCCGAGAAGTACGGCACCTTTGTCGGCGAACGCGGAGTGAAGCTCTCCGGCGGACAGCAGCAGCGGCTCGCCATCGCGCGCGCCATTCTCGCGTCGCCGCAGATCCTCATTCTCGACGAGGCGACCAGCAACCTCGATACCGAGAGCGAACAACTCATCCAGGCGTCGATGTCCACGTTGCTCACCGGCCGCACGACGTTTGTCATCGCGCACCGACTCTCCACCATCCGCCGCGCGGACCTGATCCTGCTCATGCAGGAGGGCCGCGTGGTGGAACGCGGCACGCACGACGAACTCATGCGCGCGGGCGGCCAGTACCAGGAGATGGTGCGTCGGCAGGTGGAGTCGCACGGCGACGATCTGAGCGCAGGCGCTCCCGTGTCCGACACGGGGACTCGCGTCGCCGGCGAAGCGCCGCTTCCGCGCCCTGCCTGACCGGGCCGGGCCGGGCCGGGGCGCGCAACCCTGGCGTGGTGCCCTACGCAACGCCGCACGCGCGGTCACGACGGTGCTCGCCCGCCAACAAGTCATGTCATCCCTTACTCGCGCGCCGCGATGTCTGTCGGTTTGGTGGCCGGCGGAAGCCGGCCGATCCTCAACGACACTGGCCAGGTGACACGTCGCCGACCTCGCGGGTCACCCCAGAGTGCGGCGAGTTCTTCCGCCAGCGCCGGAAGCGGACTGTGTCCGTTCGCCTTGGAGTACAAGGTCGTCGCGGACCAGGTGCCGAAGTAGCCGAGCAATTCCTCCAGGGTCCACTCGACTTCCATGCGCAAGGAGGGTGACGGAGTGGTTTCGGTGAAAGGGAAGGGAACGGTTTGGTACCCCGCTTCGATCAACAAGCGTTGCGGAGGCCAGTAGGGTCCGACCGTCTGACTGTAGAACCGCTGGACCACCGCGTTTACCAGGTCGCCCTCCACCTCGGTGATGCCGTATGCCCAGACGGCCAGGACCCCGTCCGGGATCAGGACGCGGCGCACTTCGGCGTAGAAGCGGTCGAAATCGAACCAATGCAACGCCTGGGCCACGGTGATGAGATGCACGGAATGATCCGGCAACCCGCTCTGTTCCGCCGGAGCCACGCGGAACTCGACGTTGGGGATCGGTGGAGCTGCCTGGATCTGGCTCGCGCTGGCATCCGTGGCGATGATGCGGGGGAAGAATCGGGCGAGATCGGCCGTGGCTTGTCCGGTGCCGGCGCCGCAGTCCCAAACGACCGCGTCCCGGGGGACAAGCGTGGCGAGATACTCAAACAACGCCTGCGGATAGCGTGGCCGATAGTCGGCATAGCGGCCGGAGACGCTCGAGAAATGATCCGGGAAGGACGGGTTCATGAGACGAAGTGTGGGTTTGGACTGGGGAAGGTTGGGGCTGGGCTTCGCAGACACTGAAGCGGGATGCAGGAGGGGCCTGGTTTACGCCGGTGACCGTCTCGCCAGCGGCCGGCTCAGGATCTCAGGGGCCTGGACCGTCACCGCGTTGCGCGCTCTCGAAACCGAGTTTCTCAAAAATCCGTGCCGGATGCACCTTCACCGTGTTCTCCGCGCACCCCAGGATGGTGGGCACGGTGAACGTGGAACCATCGCCCTCGTCGCCGACCGCCGACTTGAATCGGACGCGTTCACTCTTCCGCCGGCCCGGCACGAGCACTTCCTCCATCATGCCCGCCATGCCACCGCGCGAACGCGCGACGACGGGAGTCCCCGAGTCGACCCGAGCCGCAAGAGTGCCGATGGTGGGACTCGAACCCACACGACCGTTTCCGGTCAGGGGATTTTAAGTCCCCTGTGTCTGCCATTTCACCACATCGGCATCATTGCAAATGAACGACTTATGAATTGAGAGTCGCCCAAATGTTGCTCGTGCTACACTTTTTGCTACAGTCGTGCGGCATGAATCCGGTTGAAACGGGGAGCAAGGCATCTCGGGCTTCGGTTCCGCGCCCAAGCTACCTCCCCGTCTTCGACGGTCGCAAGCGACGTGTGCGCGGGCTTTGGCAACGCAACGGCACCTTCGTCGCGCGACTCACCACCGAAACCCCGGACGGCCGCAAGAAACTGGTCTGGCACGTCCTCAAGGACGCGCAATCCGTGTCCGAAGCCCGACAGGCCATGGCCGACCTGGAAACCCAGCGCCGGCAGTCCGTCCTCGTCACGCGCGGTGAGGCCCCGCGCTTCGCTGACTTCGTCGCCCGGTATACCGCCGGTCCGATGGCCACCAAGCGGTCCTCCACCCAGGCCAAGGAAACCACGCACCTCACCTGGTGGCAGCAACGGCTGGGCGCCCTGCGCCTCGACCAGATCCGGCGCTCCCATGTCCTAGCCGGTCTGGAGGACCTCGAGAAGGGGAACGCCGCCGCGCGCACGCGCAACCTCTACGCCATCACCCTTCGCAATTGCTTCAAGTACGCCATGGGTCTCGGCCACCTCGGCGCTTCCCCGGCGGACGGCATCACCTGGCTCAAGCCCGAGGGGAAGAAACGCGATCTGGTGGAGGCTGAAACCTTCGAGCGCCTCCTCCGCGCCGCCGCCTCGCCCTCGTTTCATCGCAGTCGGCTGGCGCGTTCCGGAGAAGCCCCGGCCCCGCTGAAGAACGCCGAACAGTTTGCCGACTACCTCCGGTTTCTGCTCTACACCGGCGCTCGCGAGAAGGAGGCGCTGCGGGTGCGCTGGAAGGACGTCGATTTCGACCGCCAACTCGTCGCCATCGGGGCCGATGGCCAGGCCAAGAACGCCGAAGTCCGACACGTCGACTTCAACTCAGCCTTGTCCGCACTCCTGACCGCGATGAAGACCCGTCGCGCCCCCGACTCGCAGTGGTTGTTCCCTTCTCCCCAACGCGGCGAACGCGACCTCCACGCCAAGACATTCCGTGAAAGCCTGAAGCTCTCGCGCGGGGCGATCGGGATGCCGACCCTCGGCTTCCACGACACCCGCCACGCCTTCATCAGCCGCGCCGTGATGGCCGGCATCGACTTCATGACCATCGCCCGCTGGGTGGGCCACAAGGACGGCGGCGTCCTGATCGGCAAAGTCTACGGCCACATCGCCAACGAACACCGCCAGAAGATGGCGGCCCGTTTGCAGCTGGCGGTCGCGGCCTGGCCGCATGAAGGGACCAACAGTCAGGTGCCGCGTGCTGCAGGCGAATCTCCAACGGCCGGATAGCTGCGAACGGCGATCGAACCGCGTCCATCATCTCATCTTGGACTTGCCCTCAGCTGCCATCCCTCCTGAAGCAATGGATTTGTTATGCGAGACATACGTCAAGGATTCTACCTGAAGTCAATACGCTGCAGATCGACATGAACTTCACCGCTCAACCGAAGCAAGGCCATAGTCTCTAAGCAACACATGCCGAACTGGACTTGCTATGCACTGGGTCGCATCAGTTGAGGAAGATATTGGCTCCACTATGCTCGAAAGACGCCTTTGGGATGTCGCCGATCAGTTCCGCACCCACTTTGACCTCAAGGCCCAGAAATACTCGGGTCTAATCCTCGGCTTCTCCTCACTTGGCCTTCCCGAAGTCCGCATCCAATGAAACTGCTACCTTCTGATCCGGATGTAGAGACTATCATCGCTCGAATACGCGCTGAAGACCTCGATCTCCAACCTGACTTTCAGCGCGGTGAAGTCTGGACCGACAGCAAAAAACGACGACTGATCGATACAATTCTCAGAGACTGGCACATACCACCCATTCACGTCATTGAGCGTCCGGATTCGCACAAACAGGAGGTGTTAGACGGCCAACAGCGCCTTGCGGCCATTCGAGACTTCGTTAACGGGCTAATCAGGGTGGACGGAAAAATTGAGCCAATCGACGAGGAAATACGCGAAGCAGACGGAGTAACATACGAGACCCTGCCGGCCAAGCTCCGGCGACGTTTTGATCGATTCACAATCCGTGTCTTCCGTCTGGTTGATTTCAATCCCGACGAGCCAGGAGAACTTTTTTTCCGACTTAATCAACCAACTAGCCTAACTGCGGCCGAGCAGCGCAATGCGTTCTTCGGTCCAGTGCGAGCTCAAGTTCGGAAATTGTGCGAAAGCTTCCCAGACTTGGGAATATCTGAGGACTTCCTTGGATTCTCCAACTCCCGCATGGCTTATGATGATATAGTAGCGAAGCTGTGTCTGGCGCTAGAACGTGGTACTATTTCGGAGAGAATAACAGCGGCAACAATAACGGATCGCTATCGACACCCCGAGCCGTTGCGCCAGGACGTCATCGAAAGGGCTAACTCTGCACTTGGTTTGCTAGGAAGCACCGCGCATAGAATCGGAAATAGGGTCAAATTTAACAAAGCGACTTTGTTTTCCTGGCTGTGCTTTGCCACGCGGGTTTGCCGTTACCGTGCCTCTTCTTCTAATGCATTCTCCGATTTTCTTTTGCTATTTGAACTGGCACGGCAGCAAGTGGTGAAAGCCGATTCACGGGAATCCACTGAGTCGAATGAAAAATTTCCATTGTTCCTGTTAAGTTTATTCACCGACAGAGCGTCGCTACGTGTTTCCGATGTTACGTCTGTCTTGCTGCGCGATGCGATCTTAGCTTATAGCTTTGTCGCATATGAAGTAGTTTTTCTCGATGGCGCTCAGAACGAGGAATCTGCGTTAAGCGTTCCTTTTCGCTCTTGGAGTCCATTGCTGCATCAAGGTCAACATCTTGATGAATTCACTCTACTTAATCGCCTGCAACAATCGGGGTGGGGGAAGTTGCCGTGAAGAAAGCTCGTGCCGCGGACTACTGGCGCGCGCTTGATAAGCGCAAGGAGAAAGGTCCGGTCGCATCGTTGAGCGGTTTGGATATTAGGAACTTTCCAGCTGCTCCAATCACGATGCCCGGTGCGATAACTGTAATAACGGGTCTGAATGGCGTGGGTAAGAGTACTCTCATTCATGCCGCTCACCTGGCGCTGCAGCGAGGATCCGATGTAGTCATAAAAAATTCGGCCCTCCGTGCTAGCACTGGAGAACTTACTTGCAAAATTGTTAAATCAAGCGGTTCTGTTACAGCGCAAGTCACGCTCACGCCTGAAGGCTGCACGCAGAAGCCCGACGAGCTTCCTATTCAGGTCGTTTGGATTGATCCAGGATTTGAGATACCTAAACTAATTGAAGCCTTCCGCAATGGAAAGAATCTTGATGAGGCGATTAGACAGGTTGAACCCAAGGAATTCACGAAGGATGAAGTCGCCAGTCTCTCTCGTCTTGTTGGAAAAGACTACGAAAAGTGTGCAGCATATGAACTAGAGGGGTTTGCAGATCGGGATGTGTGCCCATATTTCCGGGTAAGAGCACACTTTCAGGAGTACGGAACGGAGGCTATGGGGCTTGGGGAAGCTTCCATTCACTATACTAATTGGGCGCTTAGCCGAATTCAGCCTGAATCTGTTATCTTGTTGGAAGAGCCGGAGACATATGTTTCTGCCAGATCCCAAGCGGCTTTAATGGATCGTCTTGCCGAAGTGTGTGTGAAGCAGAATTGCAGTGCGATCGTCACGACTCACTCGCCGCATGTCTTTGAGAGTGTCCCGCCAAGACACACGTTAATTCTCGTTCGCGACGGTGATGCTATAAACGCTGTGGTGAAGGAATCAGAGCGTGCTCGGTTAATGGCTCTTGCCGTTCCGCCGCACTACCAAAAGCAAGGTTTCCTCTTGGTGGAGGACCGTGTTGCCCGAGCGATAGCTGTCTCCTGGCTGTCTCGTTCTGATCCAGAATTGCTCGTTCGTTGGCGACTTGTGGACCAGGGATCTACAGGCGAAGTTCTTGGGGGTCTTCAGCATTTCCCCGACGCGAAAGAATGGTTTGGTGCCGTCGGGCTACTCGATGGGGATGAACGAATCAAGGGTCATACGTCGGCGAGGCCATTGTGCTTTCTGCCTGGGGATTGCGCGCCTGAGATTCTGCTAAGGCACGCAATTCGATCCTCTCCTGGACTGATAGCCGACAAGCTGGATCTTGATCGCGAGCTATTTCGGATCGCGGTTGGGAGTGTTGAGGGGATGGAGCACCACGATTGGCTGATCGAACTAGCGAAGGCGTCAAACGTAGCGTTCGATAAACTGGTGGACGCCGCTTTTGAAGTGTGGGCGGCTGATGAAGAAAACGCAGCGCTGTGTGCGAGGTCGCTTAGTGAATTGCGCATGGCCATCACTCCGTGAGGCCAATGGGCGCAACGGGGGCAAGTCACGACATACAACAATTGGGTCAGTTCCTCTGGTTCGTATCCAGTCGGCGGAGTACGTCTTCCGCTCCCTTGATCGCCATGGTTTGATGGAAGCTGGAGGCGCCTCGTATCAAGGATCTCCGGCCGCCCGGGCTACGGGCACGGAAGTTGGATGGCGTTCCGTGCCTCAGTTCACACCCGTCGCTTGGCCCACGCCGCCAGCGTGAAGGACTCGTATGGTCAACGACAGTTATTTCTCCCCACCCGGTGACAGTTATACCTCCCCAGTGGTGGTGGATCAGTCCTTTGGGTTAGGTGCCTGAGCCCAAGCCCCCCGCTGCTGCTGCGCAGCAGCAGCGGGGGGCGGCGCAGCGGGGTTCAGGTCTTCTTTTTCGCCGTCCGGTGGCTCTCCCCACCAATTTCCAGGATCACGCTGTGGTGCACCAGGCGGTCCACCGCGGCCATCGCCGTCATCGCGTCCTGGAAGATTCGTTCCCACTGGCTGAACACCAGATTGCTGCTGATCATCAGGCTCCGGCGCTCGTACCGCTCCGCGAAGAACGTGAACAACACCTCCATTTCCTCCCGGCTCTGCTGCACGTACCCCAGGTCGTCCAGGATGATCACCGGGTAGCCATCCAGCTTCTTGAGCAACGCCTCCAGCTTCAGCGCCCGCTTCGCCTCCACGAGGCGCTGGATCAGCTTGAACGTCGGCGCGAACAGCACTCGTTTCTGGTGCCTTTGGATCAGTTCGTAACCGATGGCGCTCAGGAAGTGCGTCTTCCCGCGCCCCGGCAGCCCGAACGCCAGCACGTTCACCGCCCGATCCACGAAGTGGCCCTCGCACAGTTCGGCCAGCATCTTCCGGTTCCCGGCGCTTAACG
>JADLGB010000249.1 GCA_020849535.1 Candidatus Hydrogenedentota bacterium | reverse complement strand
GTAGTACAGTTTGATTGTGGACCACTGAACCGCTCCGCTTGGAGCCCCATGGGGACCGGGACGGGAACGTCACGGTTCAGGAGGACCTGAAGTATGCCTCGTATCACCGCGGTCTCGTTGCGGGACCGCAAGTCGAACGGCGACAAGATAGCCGTGCTCACCGCCTATGATTTCCCCACTGCCAAACTGATGGACGCCGCGGGTGTAGACGCGATCCTCGTGGGGGACTCCTGCGGCATGGTCGTGATGGGGATGCCTGATACCACGGGCGTCACCATGGACATGATGCTGCACCACGTGAAGATCGTGTCGCGCGCGGTGAAACACGCCCTCGTCATCGCCGACATGCCGTTTCTCTCGTACCAGGTTTCGCCCGAGGAAGCCTTGCGCAACGCGGGCCGCTTCGTGTCCGAGGCGGGCGCGCAGGCGGTCAAGCTGGAAGGGCCCGCCGAGAAGTTCGGTCCGGCGATCAAGGCCATCCTGGATGCCGGCATCCCCGTGATGGGGCACATCGGCCTGACCCCGCAGTCCGTGCACCAGATCGGCGGCTACAAAGTGCAAGGCAGGGACCCCGACAGCAAGGCGCGTCTGCGGGAAGAGGCCTTGGGTCTAGCGCGGGCCGGGTGTTTCGCCCTGGTACTCGAGTGCATTCCAGCGGCGTTGGCCGCTGAGATCACGGAATCGATCTCCATCCCCACGATAGGCATCGGGGCGGGACCGCATTGCGACGGGCAGGTGCTGGTCATGCATGACATGTTGGGCCTCGGCAAGTACACCAAGTTTGCCAAGGTCTATGGTGACGCGGGCGCGCTCATGAGCAAGGCGTTTGCGGATTACGTGAGTGAGGTCAAGTCGGGCGCGTTCCCCACGCCGGAGCACTCCTTCGAATGATCATCATTCGCACTCCAGCCGAGATGCGGGACTGGTCGCTTGCCGCACGTGCTACCGGCAGCACGATTGGCTTTGTGCCCACCATGGGCGCGTTGCACGAGGGACATGCGAGTCTCCTGCGCGCCGCGGCGGCCCAGAACGACAAGGCGGTTGCCAGCATCTTCGTGAACCCAACGCAGTTCGCCCCGAACGAGGATTTCGCCGCATACCCCCGGACCTTCGATGCCGATCGCGCGATGTGCGAGGAGGCGGGTATCGGCGTCATCTACGCGCCGGATGCAAACGCGCTCTATCCCGAAGGCTACGCGACCTACGTGAATGTCGAGAAGGTTTCGGCGGGCCTTTGCGGCGCGTCGCGTCCCATCTTTTTCCGTGGGGTGGCGACGGTGGTGGCGAAGCTGTTCAACACGGTGCTGCCTCACCGGGCCTATTTCGGACAGAAGGACGCCCAGCAGTGCGCCGTGATCCGGCGGATGACACGCGACCTGGACTTTGGTGTCGAGATCGTCGAAATGCCCACGGTGCGCGAGGCGGACGGCTTGGCTATGAGTTCGCGAAACCGGTATCTCACGCCAGAAGAGCGCCAGCAGGCGTTGGCGATCTCGCGGGGATTGTTCAAGGCGCGCGCAATGATGGAAGGTGGCGAGCGCGACAGTCTGGTCTTGGTGAATGCGGTGCGCAACGAAATGGACGCGTTGAATATCGACTACGTTGAGTTGGTGGACGCGAACACGATTGAGCCGTTAGCGCGCGCCACAGGCAGGGTTCTTCTCGCGGCGGCCGCGTGGGTCGGCAAAGCACGCTTGATAGATAACATTCAATACGAGGTTCCTGAACAATGATGCTGACGATGCTAAAGAGCAAGATACACCGGGCGACCGTTACGGAGGCGGATCTAAACTATGTGGGAAGTCTCACGCTGGACCCCGACCTGATTGAAGCGGCGGACATGCTGATCCATGAGAAGGTGCAGGTGTTGAATCTGAACAATGGCGCGCGCTTCGAGACCTATATCATCGAAGGCGAGCGTGGTAGCGGAATCGTGTGCCTGAACGGACCCGCCGCGCGCCAGGGTCAAGTAGGCGACATCATCATCGCCCTGACCTATGCCCTCGTCGATGCCGAAGAAGCCAAGACCTGGGTCGCCAAGAACGTCCACGTCGACGCGAACAACCGGATCGTCGCCATCGATGCCAAGCACGATTGCGACTGAGGGCAATTTCTGCAACAGTGCAGTTCGCATGGTAGCGGCATGTAGCGCAGGCGTCTCGCCTGCAACTCACCTGATTCCTCTGCGGCCTGAAAGGCCAGAATACTCATAGCCCAGGCTTGGCCGCAGCGTCGCAAGGCCTAGCCTGGGTTCACGTGCTAACAGATCATTTCCCTAAAAGGGATGCATAGATCAAGGTTCAGTTTGATAAACGGTGCGTTTGAGAATGGCGAGTGGAAGACTATGCAACCCTTACCGGGTAGTCAGAATGTGCATCCCGCCACCCAGGGTAGGGCTTCGCTGCCGCTACGCCCAACCCTGTGCTTTGGGTATTTTGGCCTTTCAGGCCACAAGAGAGTGCGACCACTCAGGCCACATGAACCACAATGTAATGGCCGGATTGTGCATGCGTATGCATCGTCTCGCAATACGCGGCGAAGAGAGCGATCATACAGGTATTCGAGCTTCACGCCGTCGGTGCGATCCATCGCCAAGGTGCACTGCGCCCCCTCGACGGTGTAAAATCCATCTTCTTGTGTGCAGAAAGGGGACTTTGTCGATTTCATGAGTACCATACGTGTTCGTATTGCGCCATCGCCCACGGGGTTCTTTCACATCGGAAACGCGAAAACGGCCCTGATTAACTGGCTTTTCGCGCGGAGCACCGGGGGCACCTTCCTGTTGCGGCTCGAGGATACCGACACCGAGCGCAGCGAGGCCCAGTATTCCGACATCATCTGCGAGGCCTTGCAATGGCTGGGCATTGACTGGGACGAGGGTCCCGCTTTTGGCAACATGCCCGAGAAGGGCGAGTATGGCCCGTACCGCCAATCCGAGCGCGCGGAAATCCATCGGCGCGAGGCGCAGCGTCTTATCGATGAGGGCAAGGCCTACCGCTGCTTCTGCACCAAGGAAGAACTCGACGCCGAACGTGAGAAGGCCATGGCCGAGAAGCGGCCGCCGCGCTACAACGGCAAGTGCCGCAGCCTGACGCGCGAACAAATTGCGGCGAAGGAAGGCATGCCGCACTCGGTGCGGTTTCGTGTACCTGAAGGTGCCACGGTCATCGACGACCTGGTGCAAGGCACGATTCGCGTCGAGAACAAGGAGTTTGACGACTTCATCATCGTGAAGCCCAATGGCGATCCGGTGTTTCACCTCGCGGTGGTGATTGATGACGGGCTCATGAAGATCACCCATGTCATGCGGGGCGACGACCACCTGACCAACGCTTTCCGCCACGTCTTGCTGTTTCAAGCCCTGGGATATGAAGTGCCCACCTTTGCCCACCTCCCGATGGTGCTCGACGAACAGGGCAAGAAATACAGCAAACGCCTGCACGGCGCCAACGTGCTTGATTGGCGTGAAGATGGCTACCTGCCGGAGACGATCGTCAACTACCTTGTACTGCTGGGCTGGACGCCGGAGGAGGAAGGACGCGAACTCTTCACGCGCGAGGAACTCGTCAAGGCGTTTACGATCGATCGCCTCGGCAAAAGCGCGGCGAAGTTCGATCTGAAGAAGCTCCAGTGGCTGAATGGCCAGCACATCCGACGCATGACCGCCGAGGAATTGCGTGACCGTGTCTTTCCTATACTGCAAAAGGCCGGATTCGACACCTCCACGCGTTCACCTGAGTGGCTGACCCACATGGCCGCGATTTGCCAGGAGAAGATCCCCACGCTCAACGACATCGTGGGATACACGGACTTCTTCTTCGTCGAGCCCACGACGTACGACGAGAAGGCGGTCAAGAAGCAGTGGGAAAAAGTGGACGCGCTGGAGCGCATGGACAAGATCGTCGAAGCGTTCAGCAGTGTTGATCCGTGGAACCACGATACAATCAAGGCCGGGTTCGACGCATTGGTGGAGAATACGGGTGTGGCCCTCGGTCAGTTTGTCCATCCCACACGCCTCGCGCTGACCGGCAAGAGCGTGGGTCCGGGCCTCTTCGAACTGACCGAGCTTTTGGGGAAGGACACTGCGCTGGCGCGCATGCAAAGAGCCATCGAGTTCGTGCGTGCGCATGGGGGAGCGGTTGCATGAATTCGGTAGTAGTGGGCGTCGATCTGGGCGGCACCAACGTGAAGACCGCCGTGGTGGCGCGCAACGGACGTCTACTGGGCAAGGACTCTCGACCCACCCGCGCCACGGAAGGTCCCGACGTGGTCATCGACACGATGGTTGCCAGCGTGGAACTGGCGTTGGAGCACGCCGGAGTCGACCCGAGCGATTTGCGCGCGGTGGGAGTAGGCGCACCCGGTCCCATGAATTGGCGGACGGGCGTCGTGTTCAGTCCGCCCAACTTGCCGGGCTGGTCCGATGTCCCGCTCGCGGAACTTATGTCAGAGCGCTTGAGCGTTCCTGTGTTCGTGGACAACGACGCGAATGTTGCGTGTTGGGGAGAGTTCTGGTCCGGCGCGGGCCGCGAAGTGGACTCTTTGGTATGCCTGACCCTCGGCACGGGCGTGGGCGGCGGCATCGTGGTGGGCGGCCGCCTTGTGCGCGGAATCGACGGAACCGCCGCGGAGATTGGCCACATCTGCGTCATGCGCGACGGCCGCGCCTGCAACTGCGGCGCGAAGGGATGCCTCGAGGCGTATGCATCGGTTACGGGTATGGTGCGGACCGCACTCGAAGGGATTGACGCGGGGCGTCCCACGATGTTGACGCGTATGTGCGGGGGAGACCCCGCGCTGATCGATGGCAAGATGATCTCCGATGCCTTGCAGCAAGGAGACGAGTTCGCGGCGTGGGTCATGCGCGAGACCGCCATCTGGCTGGGCACGGGAATCGGCAGTCTTATCAACTTGCTCAACCCGGAAATGGTCGTCCTGTGCGGAGGCATGATCGCGGCGGGCGACGTGCTGTTCGATCCCATCCGCGAGACCGCGCTGGCGCAGTCCTTCGAGGTGCCCGGTCAGCGTGCCCAGATCGTGCCCGCAGGACTCGGCGCGGATTCCGGCGTGATCGGCGCCGCCGGGTGCGCATTGCAGCGCTATGAAGAGGAACACTAACGCGCAGCTTTGAGTGGCTGCTTGTGGCCTGGAAGACTCGCGCTACCATTAGAAAGGACTCATCGTGATAGCCATTGTGGACTACAAAGCAGGCAACTTGACCAGCGTGAAGTTGGCGTTGGAGCACCTCGGCGTGGATGGCGTCATCACCCGGGACCCCGCCGTGATCGAAAACGCCGAGCGAGTCATCTTCCCGGGAGACGGGGCCGCCGCGTCGGCCATGGAGCATTTGAATGAACTCGGGCTTGTGGCGCCTCTCAAGAAGGTCGTGGACAAGGGCACGCCTGTCCTGGGCATTTGCCTGGGCACGCAGGTGATATGCGATCACTCCGATGAAGATGGCGGCGTGGACTGCATGGGCTTGTTGCCGGGCCGCGTGAAGCGGTTCAATCCGCCCGATCAACTCTGCAAGATTCCGCAGATGGGGTGGAACACGATGCGGTTCAAACACAAGCACCCCTTGTTTGAAGGCATCGAGGACGACAGCGAGTTTTACTTCATCCACAGCTATTATCCCGTGCCCGCGGATGATGCCTTCATCATGGGCGAAACGGAGTATGCTGATGCGACGTTCGCTTCGGCGGTGGGGAAGGGCAACCTGTTCGCGACGCAGTTTCACCCCGAGCGTTCGGGCCGAATCGGAATGCGTCTTCTGAAGAACTTCACGGAATGGGACGGATCATGCTGACCAAACGAATCGTGCCCTGCCTCGACGTGCGCAACCGCATCGTCACCAAGGGCGTCAAGTTTCAGAACAACATCGACCTCGGCGATCCCATCGAGATGGCCGTCCGCTATAGCGACGGCGGCGCCGACGAATTGGTCTTCTACGACATCACCGCGTCCGCGGAGCGCCGCCCGATCGATATCGGCATGGTGGAAGAGATCGGCAAGGTCGTGCACATTCCCTTCGCGGTCGGTGGCGGCATCGAGAACCTCGACGACATGTACAAGGTGCTCCTCGCGGGCGCGGAGAAGGTATCCGTCAATTCGCTGGCCGTGAAGAATCCGGGAATCATCGCCGAGGGCGCGCGCATCTTCGGGTCGCAGTGCATCGTGCTGGGCATGGACCCGGTGCGCGCGGACGATCCGAAGAAGTTTCCCAGCGGCTACGAGATCACGACGCGCGGTTTCCGAGAGCACACCGGCATGGACGCCCTCGAGTGGGCCAAGCGCGCGCAGGATCTCGGCGTGGGCGAGATCGTCGTCAATTCTGTGGATGCCGACGGCACCCGCGACGGATTTGAGTTGCCCTTAACCAAGTTGATTGCCACCAACGTCGGCATTCCCGTCGTGGCCTCGGGCGGTGCGGGCACGCCGCAGCACCTCATCGACGTGTTTCAGAAAGCGCACGCTGACGCGGCCATCGTGGCCAGCATGACCCACACCGGCGACTACACCATCGGCCAGATCAAGGATGTCCTCGACGCCGCGGGCGTGCCCGTGCGCAAGAAGTGGTAAGGCCGCGATGCGGGGGACGCCATGATCCTCAGCGTTACGCCGAATCCGTGCGTTGACAAGACCGTCTTCATCGACAAGCTGAAGATCGGCACCTTCATGCGCTCCCCGCGCTGCACGTGCATCCCGGGAGGCAAGGGCACCAATGTGTCGCGCGCGGTCAAGGCGCTTGGCCGCCCAACGTGTGCCATGGTTGTGGTCGGTGGACACCCCGGCGCACATGTCGTGGACATGATCGAGCATCAGGATCAGGTGGAGTGCTTTCCCGCGTGGGTAGCCTCGCAGACGCGCACGATCACGACGGTTCTTGAAGAGCCCATCCACCGCCAGACGGCGTTCTTTGAGCCGGGTTCGCGCGTAGCGGAGCCGGAGTATCGGTCGATTATTGAAGTCTTCGAGCGCGCCGTCGAGGGCGCCGACGTCGTCACGTTCAACGGGACCGTGTCCGATCCCGCCATCAACACGCTCTACCGCGATCTCATCCCCATAGCTAAGGTGCGCGGGTCCGTGACCATTCTCGATTCGCACGGTCCGGAGTTTGCGCTCGGGCTCGAGTCGGTGCCGTACATGGTGAAACCAAACGTTGCCGAGACGGAAGAGCTGGTTGGCTTCGCGCTCGATTCGCCTGATGCCCGCTGGAAGGCCATCGACTTCTTTCATGAAAAGGGCATTACCCTCGTCGTGCTCTCACTGGGAGCCGATGGCGCATTGGTTTCGCGCGAAGGCGAGCGCTTTCAAGTTGTGCCTCCGTTAATCCGCGAAGTAAACCCCGTTGGCAGCGGCGATGCCCTCGTTGCTGGTTTTGCCATCGGCCTCGTGGAAGGCATGCCTCTACGCGACATGGCAACCCTCGGCTGCGCCGCGGGCACCGCCAATGCGATGTCCTGGGACATTGGCCACTTCACACGCGAAGAGGTGGATAGCCTGCTGTCACAGGTGGAGATCAAGCCCGCCTGAAACTTGAAGAGCACAGCCGAGGGCGGCTATGCCACACGTGCTTGCTCTGCTTTAAGTCGTTCTTCCTTTCACAAGATCCTCAATGAGCCTGAAGGCTCTAGGAATTCAAGATAATCACCGGAGTGGAGATAGACGTGTGGCATAGCCACGCCGAGGCGTGGCTGTGCTCTTTGTCTTTCTCTTTACTCGGAGAAACTCACACATCCTCCCCAGTCCTCATCCCCTTAGTGCATTCCGCCTTGCCCGCGTGCTACGCTCTTTCCGCGCATTTGGCGCGGACATCCAAGAGGGGAGAACCTGCATATGGGTACGATTAACCGGCGGCAATTCATGGCGCGCACCGGCGCTGCCACCGCTGCATGCGTTTGGGGAGCGCGGGGCG
>JADLGB010000248.1 GCA_020849535.1 Candidatus Hydrogenedentota bacterium | reverse complement strand
GCGGAAGGCCGCGCACTGCTCGAAGGGACGGAACTGATTTCCGCGGCCACCTTGGAACAAGGCGCTACCAAGGCCGCCCGGATTGGAGGTACGGCGTGAGCATCCTGATCGACGCGAATACCAGGGTCATCGTCCAGGGCATCACCGGGCGCGACGGTTCGTTTCACACGGAGCAGATGATCCAGTATGGCACCAAGATCGTGGGCGGGGTGACGCCCGGCAAGGGCGGCCAGACCATCTTCGATGTGCCGGTGTTTGATTCGGTGAAGGACGCGGTGGCGGCAACCGGTGCAGACGTGTCGGTGATGTACGTGCCCGCGAAGTTCGCCAAGGCGGCCATGCTGACCGCCGCGGAAGCGCCTCTCAAGATGCTCGTGGTCATCACCGAAGGCATCCCCACGCTGGACGTACTCGAGGCGTACGAGGCGCTCACGGCGAAAGGCATCCGCATGATCGGCCCCAACTGCCCCGGCCTCATCACGCCGGGCCAGTGCAAGGTCGGGATCATGCCGGGTCCGATTCACAAGCCGGGGCGCATCGGCGTGATCTCACGCAGCGGCACCTTGACCTACGAGATCGTGAAGGAACTCACCGAGGCGGGCCTCGGCCAGTCCACGTGCATCGGCATCGGCGGAGACCCAATCATCGGCAGCAAGTTTGTCGACCTGCTTCCCCTTTTCGAGAAAGACCCGGACACGGATGCGGTGGTCATCGTGGGTGAAATCGGCGGACAGGACGAGGTCGTCGCGGCGGAGTATTTCCAAAAGCACATGAAGAAGCGCGTCGTGGGGTTTATGGCCGGCCTCACGGCGCCTCCGGGGCGCCGCATGGGTCACGCGGGCGCGATCGTCGGCGGCGAAGACGATACCGCCGCGTCCAAGATAGCCAAGCTTGAAAGCGCGGGCATCCCCGTCGCAAAGGTCATCAGCGAGGTCGTCAAACTGATTGAGAAGTGAGGACCGCGGGATTCATGGATGGCAGGTTTCGCCCCTCGCGGGGCCGGACCTCGCGTTCTAACACGGCGCGAACATCTCCCGCGTAGCCTCTGGTTCGCGGCGCAATGCAAGGTGCGCCGTCCCATCTGCCCACTGGTGAGGGCACCAGAAAGGAATGCCATCATGCGTTCAAAGAAACTCGCGATCATCGTGTTGGGGCTGGCGCTCGCCCTGGCGGCGCAGGCCGACAACTTCTACGTGAGGCCCCATCTGCAAAACGTGTCCCAGGATGGGGCGACGTTGATCTGGCAGACGGAGGAGCCGGGGCCCGCTGAGGTCGAGTACGGGATCGAAGGCGCCTACGATCAGAAGGCCGCGAACCCCGCGAGCGAGATGATCCGCAAGGTGCGGATCACCGGCCTGCAGCCAGACACGTCGTATTCGTACCGCGTGCGCGCGGGCGAGGCGGAATATACGAACACCTTCAAAACAGCGCCCGCGAAGAATCCTGCGCGCGAGGTCACCTTCATCGCCTTCGGCGACACGCGCCGCTGGGACACCATGGTTCCGGAAACGAAGATGTGGGAGCACGTCCTGCAATGGAACGCGGAGTTCTTCATCATCAACGGCGACCTGGTGTCGCGCGGCCACGAGTACCCGCTCTGGCCGGAGCATTTCCAGCGCTTCGCCGAGCTTAACGGGAAATACATGATCGCCACCGCGCGCGGCAACCACGAGGGTTCCATGATCTCCGATGTGGAGAATGACTGGTTTGGCAAGTACCACGAAGTGCCCGGCGGTAAAGAGCCCTACGCGTCCATGGATTGGGGAAACGTCCACGTCGTGTTGTTGTCGTGGGAGCAAACCATGCTCAACTACGTTCAGGATACGGCCAAGTGGCTTGATGCGCATCTCGCCACCGTGGACTCACCATACGTCTTTGTCACACAGCATTTTCCGATCTACTGCACGGGGTACGAGTCGGCCGAGAACAACCGCAAGCAGCCGGGCAATGACATGATGTACCTGCGGCGAGTCCTCGACAAGCATCATGTGGATGCCAACGTTTCCGGCCACACGCACATCTACGAACGCCACTTCCCCCTGCGCGAGAACGTCCGCAATGATCGCGAAGGCGTGCTGTACGTCGTGAACGGCGGCGATATCGGTGGCAACTACCCCGATTGGTGGACGGCCGTATCCGACTATAACGCGCCGTTGTCCAAGCCCACGTACACAGTGTTTCAGTGCAAGACGGACCGCATGATCGTGCGCACGTATTGCTGGTCACCCGAGAAGAGCGCCTTCGTTCAGAGCGACTACGTCGTGCGTTGGCAGGACGAGGCGATTCCGCAAGCCGTGCAGGCCTCGCTTTCATCGAAGCAGGGGGTGGAACTCATCCTTGCCATGAAAGAGCTGGCGGCCATGATTTACACGCCCGCGGCCCCGGCATTGCTGCCATTCCTGAAGAGTGATGATCTGGCGGTGCGCCAAGCCGCGGCAAAGGCGCTGAGCCTGCTCGGCAGCGCGGAGGTGGCGGGAGACTTGGTCACATACGTGAATGACAAAGATCTGGCCGTGCGCCGCTATGCCGCGCGTTCTCTGGAATGCGCCATGCCGGAGAGTCTGGCAAAAGCTGTGGCCAAGCTGGCCTCGGATTCGGGTCAAGATGAAGAAACCCGCGTGAAGCTGATCGGCGCGCTGCAGTTCCATGCGCCCAAGAAGCTCACCCGCAAGACCGCATTAAACATGCTGAAGAGCGACGCGCCGGAGTCTGTTCGCGACCGTGCGGCTTACGCCCTCACGACCGCCGTGGAAAAGGGAGACGTCAGGACGCTGGCCGCGATGTTTGAGAAGGAGAAGAGCCAGTATGTGATGGTCCGGTTGGCCTTCACTTTGAACGAACTCACCGGGACCCCGCAGAGCCTCGACGATGAAGGCGAACTGTACAAGTCGCGGCCGGGCCAACGGTCGGAATTCACGAAGAAATGGATGGCGAAGGGGTAGTCGCCGCACGACTATCCCAAGGGTCTCTTGTCTTCGTCGGCCACTGCCCCACAGGGCAGTGGCCATCTCTCCCATGCTTCTCCAAAGCTCCCATCCAACGCACCCCTGAAATTGCCGCCACCCGCGCGGTACGCTATAGTGATGCCTCAAGGGAGCTGCAACACGTGAGCAATAGCCGGGAAACGTGATGGGCGCATTTGCATTCAAGTCCACCAAATGGACGCTGGACGTCGCGACCCGTTTGATTAAGGCCAACATCCGGACCCACCAGACGGAGCCGCTCCGCCCGAACCTTTCCATTATCTTCGTGGTCAATCACTTCACGCGCCTTGAAACGGTCCTGCTCCCCTACATTCTGCACAAGGCGACGGCCAAAGAGATCTGGTCGCTGGCGGCCGCGGAACTGTTCAAGGGCCGCATCGGCCAGTACCTGCTGTCCATGGGCACGGTATCGACGCAAGACCCGGATCGCGATCGCACGATCGTATGTTCTCTGTTGAGTGGTGAGCATCCTTGGATCATCTTTCCCGAAGGCGGCATGATCAAGGACAAGAAAGTCGTCGATCACCAAGGTATGTTCCGCGTGTACAGCCGTGGCACACGCCGTCCGCCGCACACAGGCGCGGCGGTGCTGGCGCTGCGCGCGGAGTTCTACCGCCGCCGTCTTGCTCTGCTCAAGGACGACCCCCAAGGGCAGGAAGACCTCCAGCGCACGCTGGAGAGATTCTGCGTCATGTCACTTGACCGCGTGTTGGAGCAACGCACGGTCATTGTGCCCGTCAATGTGACGTATTATCCGATTCGCGCGCACGAGAACATCGTGTTGCGCATGGCGCGCGGCGTTGCCAAGGACCTGAGCCCGCGCGCGCTTGAAGAGCTGTCGGTCGAGGGTACGGTGTTGTCGAAGGACACGGACATCGACGTGACTCTGGGCGACCCGATTGACGTGGCGGAATACCTGGCGGGACCGGAGTTGTCGCAACTCGCGGCATCGTTCGACCAGGGTCTCACGCCGCTGGAAGACGATCCGGAATCGAGTTTCAACGAGTCGGCGCGGCGCCTGATGATCCGCTACATGGCGGATATCTACCGCAACACGACCGTAAACTACGACCATATCTTCGGCACGCTGATTCGCCACCAGCGCGCGAGGCGGTTCACGGAGCGCGCATACCGGAACCGGATCTTCCTGTGCGTCCATCAGGCCAAGCTCTTGGGTCAGCACCGGCTTCACCCGGATTTGGACCAGCACTATC
The DNA here is from genome assembly GCA_020849535.1 of Candidatus Hydrogenedentota bacterium. Classification (GTDB taxonomy): domain Bacteria; phylum Hydrogenedentota; class Hydrogenedentia; order Hydrogenedentales; family SLHB01; genus JAHDWY01. The sequence goes on along the minus strand of JADLGB010000248.1, from coordinate 22,098 downwards.
GCGACATCATCTACGAGGACCCGAGTCCCGCATTCAACGATTTTGTTTCGCTGTGCCTCCACGACGGGATATTGCGCAAGGACGGCGATCAGTACGTGAAGAATTTCCGCCTGCGTCCAGGACGCGGCGATTTCCAAACCGTCCGCAAGGACGAAATCACCACCGTTATCGCGAACGAAGTCGAGCCGCTGTCGCTGCTGACGAACATCATCCGCAATGTGGCCCACACGCCCCGCACGGTGTTGTCGGGCAAGATCCGCGCGATCTTCATCAAGGAGGACCTCGAGATCTTCGAGCGGGACTACGCGGAGTTCGCGCGGTCAGACGAGAGCAAGCCGCCGGAGGTGGGCCGCCCTTTCCTGTTGAAGCCGCCACGCTTCAAGGCGGGCGTGCTCCTGTTGCACGGATATCTCGCGGCGCCGCTTGAGGTGCGCGCACTGGCCGAGTTCCTGGCGGGCCGCGGCTACGCGGTCTATGCGGCCCGCACGAAGGGACACGGCACCTCCCCCGAGGATCTCGCGCGCACAGCGTGGGAGGAGTGGTACGAGTCGTTGAACCGCGGCTATGCCATCATCAAGAGTCTGACTGACGACATCGTTCTCGGCGGATTCTCGACCGGCGGCACGCTGGCCCTGCTTGCCGCAGGCCGCAAGAAGGACAAGATCCGCGCCGTGTTCTCAATCAACGCGCCGCTGCAACTGCGCAACTACATGGCGCGATTCGCGTCGTCCATCGTCTCGATGAACAGCCTGCTCGGCCGCTTGAAGTACGGCGGCTGGGACTACGTCGAGAACAATCCCGAGAACCGGCATATCAACTACACGCGGAATCCGGTTACCGGCGTGAAAGAACTCGGGGAAGCCATGCGCGCGATGGAAGGGGTGTTGCGCGACATCTGCGTTCCCACGCTGTTGGTGCAGGCGCACCGCGATCCCATCGTGGACCCGGTCAGCGGCAGCGGCATCTACGAACAGATCGGCGCGAACGACAAGGAATTGACCTACCTGGATTTCAACCGGCATGGCATCATCAACGGTCCCGGCTCCGAACAGGTCTTCGATCGTGTTGACCGCTTTCTCATCCATGCCTTGGCGCATCGCGTTGCGGAGGAAGCGCAACGGGTGAAAGTGTGAACGGCTAGCGTACCCCAATCGATTGGTCCCATCGGTCCGATGAATTGATCAAGCTTTTAGCGCCGGAAATACGCGCGAATCATCCACTCCCGATCCGGCGTGGGCTTATCTGCCTTTCCGCTTTTGGCGACACCCGAGTGGCTCTCCGCCGGGTTCTTCTTGTAATGGAAGTAGATCCCCTTGGTCTGATGTGCCTCGGGATCGAGGATGCACGTAAACTCGTCCACGGTGCCGCTCATGACGGGCTCAGGCAAGACGAGGTCGACCCAACGCTCCTTGTAGCTGAACAGGCTGTATGGGAAATCGGCTTTGGCCACTTCCTTGCCGTCCGGGTCCTGAATGATCACATGCAGCATGGTAGTCTCAGCATCGTATCCGGAACCGTAACGGCTGCCATATACACGCAGACCTACCAACGCTTCGGTGTCCGGCACCGAGTGAACGCGGCGGCCAAGAAACATCGCCCACGTTGTCGCCGCATAGCGAATGTATGGACCCGCGCCGCCGTAGCTTTGCTTGCCGTCGGAGACGCCGTCGTCGTACTTGGCTTCGACGAGTCCCTCGAAGGGCTCGACATTCTTCGGCGGCGACCAGTCCGCGAGGCGCTGCACGCCTTTCTCACCCGAAGGCTCCGCGGACAAGTACGCGCGGATCATCCAGTCGTGCCTCTCATCTTCGGGCTCGTACCCGGAATCCGGCAGTCCGCGATAGGAGTGGGACGCTTCAATGTTCGCATCGTACGCCAAGTAGACACCCTTGGTCTTGTGCGGATTGAACGCCAACGTGATGTAGAAGGTCTCCGGCACTTCGATGGAAGGCGTCCGCAAGGTATACCAGCGAAAGTCGCTGCGCTCGATCATCGCGTAGGGAAACGGCACATCCGCGACGATCTGGAAGATGTCGTTCAGCACATACAGATGAAAATCCTCGGCCGGTGGTTCGGGACTGCCATAGCGGCTCGCCGCGATCTGCACCGCTTCGAGGAAATGCTGCGCGCCCCGTTCAAAGCGTATCGCATGGCCCGAGGCGCTGAGACTCCATTTGCCTTCGGCGGTCGAGTCCGTGTGCGTCAGGAGAACAGAGCCCTGTGGAATCAGCGATTTCGCGGCGGAATCCTCAGCAACCGGCGCGGAGGCGCTCTGCGGGATCGGCGATGATTCGCTCGACGAAGGTCTGGCGTCACCTGTAAGTTTCAGCGACTCATTCACGACGCTGTTTGGGTCATATGCAAGCGTCAGGTCATATGGGCCAGGCGCCTCAAATGTCACCGGTTCAGACTTGAGCGCATCGCGGCTCTCACTTGGCAGCTCAAACCAGTAGGTCTTGCAGGGCGCGTCGAAGGTGGCGATACCCCGCTCATCGGTGGTGAGACCCGCCAAGACGCTTGCGGACGGTCCTATTTCCGGGCCTGCAACGTTCATGCGGCGCCCCACGATGGCTTTGCCTTGCGCATCAACGAGCCGTACGCGCACCTGCGCCGCGGGCAGCATGATGAAGTCGAGCCGGTACGGCTTGTCCGGAAGCACGATCATGTCGCGCGACGCAGGCCAGCCCGGTTCTTCCTTCGGCAGCTCCCCGGCCATGCCGAGGCCGCCATGCCTGCACAGGTTCTTCTCATAGCGTCCAGGCATTCCGGCACGGATAGTCGCGGCCTGTAACCCGACGGACGTGCCCCCGCTATCGTTGATCTGGTGCATGCCCGGTCCGAAATAGAGCGTGTAGCGCCCATCGGGACCGGAGATGGTCTCGCCCGTGGGCATGAGCGTGCCCATCCCGCAGTGGGCGGTTACCTGCACGCCCGGCAGCGGACGCCCGTCTTCGTCCGTTACGATGCCGAATACGGAAAACGGCGTGACCACCGCAGGTTCGTGTGGCGCGGTTACATTTGACGCGACTGCTTGTTCGCCCGAGGCAAACGAAGCGCCGACGCTCAGGCTGATGGCCGCTACGCAGAACAGCACGATGATGCCGGTCGTTCCGAGTCGTGCGGGGTATTTCAATGGATTGCTCAGTAACACGGCGATTCGCCTCCCGATTTGGGTGCGGGTCGCAAACAGGCCGCCCGCGAGCAGGCCGCGGCGTTGACCGTGGATCTGCGCCAGCACCTGGTAAAGATTGTCCGCATAGACCTCGACATCATGCTCGGTCTCGACCACGGCGCGGTCGCACGCGAGTTCGGCGGCTTCCTGCCATCGGCGGCACGCCCACCACGTGACGGGGTTGAAGAAGAAGACGATTTGGGCGAGCTGCTGGGCCGCGTGCGCCCATACATCGCCGAGCTTCCAGTGGGTCAGTTCGTGGCGCAACGACCAATCGAGCTTGTCGCTCTCCTGCTCGTGTACCAGCCACGCGGGGATTAGTATCGTGGGGCGGAGCAAACCCGCCAAGGCAGGGGACTCCAGCGCGTCCGTGATTCGCAGGCGCGGCGGACGCTTGATGTGTAGCGCCTCGGCAAGCCGGGCATACTTCGTGGCCAGCTCCGGCGAAGCAGGTTGCGCGTGCGCGACGAGCCTCCACAGGCGAAAGCGATCGATGGCTGCGTACGCGCCCAGAAGGACTATCCCCAGCAACCAGACTCGCACGAGCAGTGTTGGCAAGTTCCAGGACTGTCGCGCGATTGGCGTTGCAGGCACGCTTGGTTCTGACTGCGGGATTTGTGCTGGCGATGCGGAGTGCGGGACTGCCGGAGACTCGACGGCGCGCATCTCCACGCTTGCCTCAGCGGGGAGTGGCACCGGCGCCGGAGCCGCCATCGTGGGCGGCGCGGCGACGTCGAAGTGAAAGACGGGCACGAGTGCGCCCAGCGCGACGACCATGAAGGGTTTTACCAACACGATCAACCAGAGGAAGGATTGCCAGCGGGCGGGGCGGATCACTCGCGCACGGATCGCCAGCCACACCAGCGCGGCCAGCACCGCCATCTCCACGCTGGCCAGGAAGAGGCGCCCGAGCAGCGGCTCGTCCGCCACGGCCAGCAGCATGGACCGAACAGCATCCATCGCGTTCATGACGTACCCTTTCTCGACCTCCGCGCTTCGATCATTCGTTGAATCTCGTCGAGGTCGTCCTGGCCGATGGCCTCCTCACGAATGAGATGGGAGATGGCATGGCGCGGGGAGCCGTTGAAGAGCGTCTGCACGAGCGCCCGCAGCGTGCGCCCAGCGACCGCCGTCCGCGGCACCGAGGCCCGCAAGCGATACCCGCGGTCAACGCTCGGCACGACTTCCACATAGCCCTTCTTGCGCAGATTCGCGAGGACGGTGCGGATGGTGGTCTTCGCGAGGGGGCGGTCCTTGGTGTACGCGGCGATCACGTCCGCGGACGTGCACTCGCCTAAGTTCCACACGATGTTCATGACTTCGCGTTCGAGTCCCGAGAGTTCGGGCAGCTCGGTGTGTTTTGGTTTCTTCCCCATGGCGGCCTCCGTGACTATGTTCGGCGCGTATGACTATGAATATAGTCCGACGCAGACGAAATGTCAACCCCCCCGCGTGCGGGGGGAGAGAGTGGGGTGAGTTTCTTCCCATTCCTATCCGTGGGAATATGCGAAACCCTTGCGGCAATTCACTTTGAGCAAGTTCGTGGTCCGCAGTCCGGTGGACCCGGCAGAATGCTTCTTGACAAATAATACTATGTGTGTCTAAATAGTTGGCATGGACAATATCCACGGAAACCTATTGCGCGGCCATCTCGAGGGCATGGTCCTGTCCGTCCTCGAACGGGGGGAAGGCCACGGCTACGACATCCTCAAACGTTTGCAGGATCTGGGCAGGGGCGCCCTGGCGTTGAAGGAAGGCTCGCTCTATCCGGCGCTCTACCGCATGGAAGAGGCGGGACTCATCCGTGCGCGGTGGGAAAGCGACACCGCGAAACGCCGCGGGCCACGCCGCCGAATCTACGCACTCACGGAGAAAGGCCGCAAGGAGCTATCGCGCAGCCGCGAAACCTGGCGTGCCTTCGCCGGGATTATCGGCCGAATCATGGAGGAACCCACATGAAAGCACTGCGAATCCACGTCGAACGCATCGTGCGTCCTATTCGCGCGAGTGTGCTCCGAAAGAACAAGATGCGCGAAGAACTCCTGGCGCATCTCGAGACGGCCTTTGAGGAGGAGAGCGCCGTCGCGATCTCGGATTGCGAAGCCCTCGAACAGGCGACGAAACGTCTTGGCGACCCCCGTGCGTTGCGCGAGGAATTGCAGGCATCCGTGCCGTGGATCGAGCGCGTGGGATTCTCGCGTATCCCGCTGCGTCTGGAGCCGGAAGCATACGCGAGCGATGAGCCCTTCGGTTGGCGCGGCTCGGCCCGGATCGCAACTGGAATCGTCGCCTTAACCGTGGTTCTGAGTTCATTGTTCTTCGCGATCAATCAGGCAGTGAGTCCGGATACGGGATTGGCGCCGAGATTAGGCATCGAGGTGCTGGAACGACTTCCTCTTCTGGCCGTTTCGTATGGTTGCGAATGGGTCGCCTTTTTTGCGACGTATCTGCTGTTCGACCTCGTGGGATTGCGAGACGCGATGTCGCCCTGGAATAGGATGCCCTCCTTTGTCAAGGCATGTTTGTCCGTGTCGAGCCTGATAATCGCAGCAGGATTTTTTCTGGTAATGGCGGTTGTATTGGCAGAATCGATACTTTGGGGCAAGACGCCGCATCTCATCGCGAAAAGCGTAATCGCGGACATTCAATCTGTTCCTTATTGGGTCTGGCTGGGCGCGTTGTGTTTTTCTGTGCTCTACACGATGAATACCAAGCACCGCGAGCGCCGCCAATATGAGGAATGGGGATGCCTGCAAATCGAAGACGACTCGGGGATGCGGTCCTGATGGGCGTATCCCGTGTCACGGAGGAAGCCACATGAAAGCACTGCGAATCCATGTCGAACGCATCGTGCGTCCTATTCGCGCGAGTGTGCTCCGAAAGAACAAGATGCGCGAAGAACTCCTGGCGCATCTCAGCAGTGCGTACGAAGAAGAACGTGCCGCGTCGAATACCGGCGAAGAAGCGCTCGTGCGGGCCAAACAACGGCTTGGCGATCCCGACGCATTGCGCGCGGAATTGCAGAGCGCCGTTCCCTGGTATGAGCGAATCGGGCATACACGAGTGCCCATTCGGCTGGAGATGGTCGACTACGGGCTTTCCCGGAAATACGGCTGGCGCGCATCCGCCCGCTTCGCAACCGAAATCATCGGCTGCCTGATTTTCAGCGCCCCTCTGCTTTTCGCACTCGCATACTTCGTAACGCTCCGTGCCGGATTGAACCGGCCGCCGCACGCCAGTTTTGCGGACTGTCTGCTTACAATTGCCGTGATGATGGCCATGTTGTGGCTTTCCCTGTTTGTGGCGTTCTGGCTATTCGATCTGATTGGCGCACGAAGACGCGTCGCACCGTGGAACTGCACGCCGGCCATCATCAAAGCCTGCCTGACGAACCTGCTCTGGATGTTTGCCATCGGACTATTCCTGGTCCTGTTCACTCGGTTTATGGACTACATGCAGCCACACGAAGGACTGGATAGCACCGGAAGCATCCTTCTCGCCGCGCTGGCGGGAATCCCGTACGCCCCCTGGCTGGGACTGGCATTGCTCTTGAGCTTGCTTTCGACTATGTCAATTGCCATGCACTTCGAGCGCCGCCAATACGAAGCGTGGGGCTGCCTCGACGTGGAAGAGTGAGCGAGCCGCCCGCGCTTCGCCTGCCCCCTCCGGTTGACCCGGCATATGCAGCGTCTTATGCTGACTGCAAACCACCACACAAGAGGGGGACGGGCGATGCGATGGTACGCTGTGAATTCGTGGATTGGCGTGTTGTGCGGAATCGCGTGCTGCGGACTCGCACACGCGCAGGCGCAGGAGCAGCCGCTGTCGCTCTGGTACCGCCAGCCCGCGGCGGCGTGGGAGCAGGCTTTGCCCGTGGGCAACGGGCGGCTCGGTGCCATGGTGTTTGGCGGCACGGCTTCCGAGCGCATCCAACTGAATGAAGAAACGATCTGGGAAGGCATTCCCGAAGATCGCACGAATCCTGACGCATTGAAGGCCTTGCCGGAGGTACGCCGCCTTTTGTTCGAGGGCAAGAACGAAGAGGCCACGAAGCTCGCCGAACAGACCATGCTGGGGCGTCCCGAGCGGATTAAATCGTACCAGTCCCTCGGCGATCTTCATCTCGAATTCCCCGCCGCGGCGACGGTCAGCGAATACCGGCGCTCGCTCGATCTCGATACGGGCATTGCCGCAGTCGATTACACCGCGGGCGGCGCGCAATACCATCGCGAAGTCTTTGCCTCCGCGCCGGACCAGGTTCTCGTGGTACGGCACAGTGCAAGCAAGCCCGGCGCGCTTTCCTTTCGCGTCACGATGACGCGCCCGCAGGATGCGGCGTGTTTGAGCGAAGGGGATGGCACGCTAATCCTGCGCGGACAAATCAGTGCGGTGAAGGACGCGCAGGGCAATCCCGCCGGCATGCGGTTTGAGTCGCACCTGAAGGCGATTCCCGAAGGCGGACGCGTCACCAATGTGGACGGGACGCTCTCCATCGAAGGCGCGGACGCGGTGACCTTGCTGGTGGTGGCCGCCTCGAACTACGGGGGCGGAGACGCGGAGGCCAAATGCCGCGCGTCCATGAGCGCGGCTTCGGGGAAATCGTTCGATGCTCTTCGCGCGGCGCACATCCAGGATCACCAGTCGCTGTTTCGCCGTGTTTCGCTGCGGCTGGGCGAGGACCCGTTCCCCGATCTGCCCACGGATGAACGCCTGGCCAAGACGGCCGAAGGCGCCAACGATCCGCAGCTTGTCGCGCTGTACTTTCAATACGGGCGCTACCTGCTCATGGGGTGCTCACGGCCCGGCGACTTGCCCGCCAACCTGCAAGGCCTCTGGAACGAGCACATGGATGCCCCGTGGAACAGCGATTACCACACGAACATCAACCTGCAGATGAACTACTGGCCCGCCGAGGTCGCGAATCTTTCCGGGTGCCACCTGCCGTTGTTCGACTATATGGACTCGCTCGTGCCCTCGGGCGAACGCACCGCGCAGGCGCACTACGGGTGCCGCGGCTGGGTCGTCCACCATATCAGCGACGTCTTCGGATTCACCGCGCCCGGCGATGGCGTCTGGGGCATCTGGCCCATGGGCGCGGCCTGGCTCGCGCAGCACCCGTACGAGCACTACCTCTTCACGCGCGACACGGAATTCCTGCGCGAGCGCGGGTATCCGCTCATGAAAGGGGCGGCGCTGTTCATGCTCGACTTCCTCGTGGAAGACCCGAAGGGGCGGCTCGTCACGAATCCCTCGCACTCCCCGGAGAACCGCTTCCGCAAAGCCGACGGCACGGAGTCCATGTTTACCTATGGGGCGACCATGGACCTTATGATCATCCACGACCTTTTCACCAATTGCATCGAGGCGAGCGAGGTGTTGGGGATCGACGAGGAGTTCCGTGCGCAACTGCGTCAGGCCTTAGAGAAGCTCGCGCCGCTCCAGATCAGTGCGAAGACCGGGCGCCTTCAGGAATGGATCGAAGACTACGAAGAACCCGAGCCGGGGCACCGCCACATGTCGCACATGTTCGGACTGCATCCCGGACGGCAGATCACCTTGCGCGGAACGCCCGAACTGGCGGAGGCGGCGCGCAAGTCGATCGAGTACCGCCTGGCCAATGGCGGCGGGCACACGGGCTGGAGCCGTGCGTGGATCATCAGTTTCTGGGCGCGCTTCGAGAACGCGGTCGAAGCGCAGCGCAATGTTCAGGCCCTGCTCACGCATGCGACCCTGCCGAATCTGTTTGACACGCATCCGCCCTTCCAGATCGACGGCAACTTCGGCGGCACGGCGGGGATCGCGGAGATGCTGCTGCAAAGTCACGCGGGCGAAATCAACATGCTGCCCGCCCTGCCGATCGAGTGGAGCGAAGGCGAAGTGAACGGTTTGCGCGCGCGCGGCGGATACGAAGTGAGCATGAAGTGGAAGACGCGCGACCTCGACGTTGCGGTCATTCGCACCGATCTTGGCGGACCCTCCCGGGTGCGTTGCCTCACGACGCTGCGCGTCGAACGATACACGGGGACAGAGGCCGTGAATACGAGTCCGGAACAATGGACCGCCTTCGAGGCGCAAGCGAAGCAAGGCTCCTTCACGGAGATCCCCAGCGGGTCGCCGGAGCCGAAGGTCATCACCTTCGAGGCCGAGCCGAATTCCACCTACGTCCTGCGCCGCGTCCTCCAGCCGGAAGATTTCATCAACGACACCGAGGAAAGGCGAGGCGAATAGGCGGGAATCGAGAAAGGGGTACGGGCGTCTCGCCCGTATGGACAAACACATCAACGCAGAGGCCGCAAAGTCCGCCGAGGAACGCAGAGACATGCGAGGACTGCGTTCTGGTACTGCCTCGCCCTCCGAGCGCGGCAGCATAGGGTGATGCTCAGGAGAGCGATCTGAAGGAACACGTAGCCCCCAATCTGCGCCCTGCGTTTCCCTCCATGTCCCGGAGGGATGGCAAAACCTGTAGCGTATGAAATATATCGCCGGGGCCGGTTGTGCCATCCACGTCTTCTCAATATAGAATCTTGCACACGAGACATTGAACACTTCGCGGCCGCGGCATATCGAACGAGAGGCAAATACCATGTTCCATCGAATGTTCTTGAGTCTTCTGACAATTCAGGTCTTGGGCCTGGGTCTTCTTGCACATGCACAGGAACCCGTGCCGGATGACTTCCCGCAATTCATCGTGCCGGGCCATGAACCGGAGATGGACGCCATGCGCCGCATGATGTGGCTGCACTATCCTCCCGGCGGACCCAAGGCCACGCTATGGGATGAATGGCTCTCCACGCCAACGCTCTGGCCCGCCGTCGAGACGAAGAACGCGTGGCGTTACATGCGCGAGCAGTGGAGCGCGGCCTTAACTGGCAGGGTGATGGATCCCGAAGGCTACGTGGCCACGCACCAGCATACCTCCATCGCGCACCAGTTGGGCTGGCCCTTCCCGTTCTGGGCGCAAGGCACGGGCGGCTGGGGCTGGCACTTCTCGTTGCCGGGTATCGATCGCGCGTGGCACGGCACGGAAGAGCGCACCCAAGAAGGATGGGCCCTCATGAACGGCTCCGACGCGGGCATCCAGGATCAGGCGTGGAACATCGCGCTGGACGCGCCTTTCACGGCGGCCACGGCGCCCGCGCTGAACATCGATCCGTTCAACGCGCCGTTTCTCCAGTTGCGCTGGCGCGCCACGGGTCTCGGCAACGCGAAACCCTACGTCGAATGGACTACTCAGGAACACCCAGAATTCGCGCCGGAACGGCGCTTCTACTTCCCGCCAATCGAAAGCGCAGACGTGCAGTACACGATGATTCCCGTCTACAAACATCCCGAATGGAAAGGCGTTATCACGCAACTGCGCATCCAATTCGGCAATGAGGCGCCGGGGGGCAAGGTGGGCATTCAGTCCTTCTTCACCAATTACGACACGCGTCACAATATCAACAACCCAAATTTCGTGCGCGGCTGCGCCAACTACTTCCTGTGGACCGGCGACATCAACTTCCTGCGCGGCCAGATCAACCGCATGCGCACGGCGCTCCGCTACGTCATGAAGGAATTCCACGCGGAGCAGGAAGGGCTTGTGCTCACGACCTGGGTCGGGCACGAGGGACGCAGCGGCCTCGAATTCGTGGATGGCAAGAAGGTCATTCGCTCGGGCGAAGGCATCGGCAACAACTATTGGGATCTCCTGCCGATGGGATACAAAGACTGCTACGCGACGATTCAATATTACGACGCGCTGCGGTCCATGGCGGAAGTCGAGCGCGCCATCGCCGCGCACCCGGAATGGGACGTGCCCCTGGGTGTGCTGGCGATGACGCCCGACCTGCTCGAAACGCACGCCGCGTTTGTGAAGCAGACGGGCAACCGCGTCTTCTGGAACGGGACCACGGGCCGCTTCTACTGCGCCATCGACGCCGACGCCGTGGGGCACGATTACGGGTTCACCTTCCTCAACCTCGAAGCCATCTACTACGATTTCGCGACGCCCGAACACGCCGCATCGATCATGGACTGGATGTGCAGCGATCGCATCGTGGACGGCGACACGTCAACCGGCGCCGACATCTACCATTGGCGTTTCGGACCGCGCGCTACGACCAAGCGCAACAAGGATTACTATTTCTGGGCGTGGTCCGCTCCGGAGTCGATTCCGTGGGGAGGCCAGGTACAGGATGGCGGCGCGGTCGTTGGCTTCTCGTATTACGACCTCATGGCGCGCCTGAAAGTGCGCGGGCCCGACAACGCCGCCGCGCGCTTATCGGAAATCGCGAAGTGGTACGACGAGGTGTGCGCGGCCGGCGGGTATCGCGCTTACTACAACGGCACCCGCGAAGGCACCTTGCAAGGCGGCGGCACGGCGGGCGGCCTCGGCGCGGACCAGGAGTTCTTCGAGAGCCTTCTGCTTCCGCAGATCCTGTTTGACGGATTCCTCGGATTCACCCCCACCGCCACTGGGTTCACGCTCAACCCCGCGCTGCCCGCGGCCTGGCCCGAATACACCGTCACCCGCATCCGGTTCCAGGACTCCGTCCTCTCCATCCACGCCACGAAGGACACCTTCGAGATCACGGTATTGGAAAGCGCCACCATTCCGGCTAAACCCGCATTGGTGACGGTCGATGCCTCCATGTGGAAGCCCGCAGAAGCTGCGGGAGCAGCCCCAGATGGCCACTGGGATGTGGCGTTGCCAATGAAGGGAGAAGCACTGCGGTTTGTGAGGCCGTAGCATATGTGTTTGGACAGCCCCTCGTTCTGGGGAGTACAGTTAAGATGCTTGCGCACTTGAGTGTGAGCTGCAGCGCGTGACTGGCGCGTTGGGAGACTTCTATGAGGAGAAGATGCACCGCCTATCTTGCCGGGACAGCGCTCCTACTAGCTACAGGGTGCGTCATACCTATTCCTCGCCACAGTGTATCGCGGGCGCCAATGGGAGTCCTTTCCATCGTGGACGCCCAAACGGGCAAGGCTATTGACGAAGCGCTATTCCTCGTTGTGAAGAGCCGCTATGACTATGTGATTGAATCGACCGGGACGCCCGATAGGAATTTGTCTGACGCGCTTGTTTTTCATACGGGGGATGAGGTAGTCGTTAACCGGGAAATGGGTGTGACGTGGTTGCTGTTTGTACACGACAGCGATACGGAAGCCTTTCTCGTGATCGCGCCAGGATATGAGCCGCTGTTCTTCCGCCCGAGATTGGATCGTAAACCGGCGGATGGGATCGTATGCGCTTTGTCTCCAATACCGGCGGAGCAATCAGCAGAGATAATGAGGAATGTGCGCTCATTGTTAGAATCGGGACAACAGATCGAGCCACAAATGAGCATGATGTGGGAGGACGAGGCCGAGGGAGTGAAGCCGGGGATGCGCATTGACATGCGTCTGAATCGCCACGAAAAGCGGCTTGCGTTGGAATCATTGACCGGATTCTTGGAGATTCTTGAATAGGCAAGTTTGCCCTGTCCCCTGAATTGCGCCCTTGAGCGGAATAGAGGCGGTGCGGGCGCCTGCGGGGGACTCACGTCTTGCTCTCCGCGTTCCTCTGCGAACTCCGCGCCTCAGCGTTGATGTGAATTCAAGACCATGGGCAGGGATGCCCATGCCACCTCACGGGTAGAACGCTGCGATCCGGACGACCATGAAGAAGGCTCCTGCGCGATACCCCCTCAGGAGGTCTTCATCGGAGATGCGTGAGTCATTTGGGCAGGCACGCATCAAGGGCTTTCTTGTATTTCTCTCAGTAGCTCACGTTGGGACCGAAATCGGGCTCTTGACCGAGTTGAATCTCGTCCTCCCACTGCTCCAGGAAAACGCTTCGCGGACCGACCCATCGGTCCTTCCATAGTCCCAGGAATTCGACAACAACATCTTTCTCGCCCGCACGGGTCAGATCCTGCGCGAGCCGCATACTTGGACCGGTTTCCGTCAGGGCCGGAGAATCCGGCACCTCCGCAGACGCTCGAAGTTCCTCGCTAGCCCGTTGGACATCTCCTTCCTTCAGCGCAACGAGCCCAAGCAGCGTGTGGGCGCGGTGCCGTTCAAAGTCAAGATCATAGATCTCGTTCGGGCGTGTATTCTGAAGGAAGTTCTCGAGGTGCTTCTTGGCGTCTTCAAATTCGCCGCACTTCATAGCCAGTTCGGCGAGGAAGATGCCATATTTCGCCCAGGCATTTGGCCCGGAGCGTTTGTCGAGCTTGGGCAGGATTCTGTCCGTCGCCCTGAATGCGCAGCCACCCTCCCGATGTTCAATGCGCCGGTAGATTCTGTGCATAAGGTAGAGGTGATCGGTGTCCCCCGGTGCCGCAGGGAGTGAAGCCAGCAGAAGCTTCAGCGAAGTCCGAGGTTGATGAAATTCAAAGAAGGCCACCGCGTTGAAGACGACCTGGACATCGCCGGGGTGTGATGCCATAGCATCCATCCAGCATTTGGCAATGCGTTCATAGACATCATCGGGCGCGTCCACGCTGTATTCAATGCCAGTGTGACTCAGCAATCTGTGATGGGGCATGTTCGTGATAAACCAGATGATGTTCTCTACGCGTGCACCTGTGGCCTTTAGGGACGACCTCTTCAGAGGATGCGCTTCAATGTAGCCAAGCAACCGTACTCGAAGGAGCACATTATCCGGCTCCGCTAGAAGCGCCTTGTACAGGTCGGGGCCATCCTCACGCGGAAGCCGCCTGCCCTTGATGAACTCTTGGATTAACTCTTCTTCGGAGATCATGACACGGTCCACCCGACGACTTTTGCCCACCTTGACGCATTGCTTGGAACTACCCGGCAGGACGAGGAACGCAATGCTTCCGGGTCCTGCCACGCGGAGAACAATTTGCTTTTGAGCGCAATTGAGAGCATAGACCCTTCCCCAGCATTCGCATCCCGTTCAGCCGGTCCTCAATGAAAATGGGCTTGGGTAACGCTTCATATACTAGCACACCTGACGGGCATCCAGTGTGGCAAAGGGCTCAGCGAGTTGCGTGCAAGCCACGGCAGGGGCATAGCAGTCAGTGCTGAAGTGCTTGTAAAGATCCTCGCAAGACACTGAATCTGTCCTGCTGCGGGCCTGGGCCTTGGGTCGCGCCTTCGGCGCTCAAGATTCGGGGGGCGCACAGCAAACCCAGGGCGTCGCTTCGTTGTGCTGGGCTGGTATGGCGCCGGCCCTTCGGGCCTCAAGAGAGAGCGCATGCCGAGTCTCAGTACATTTCCCTTTCATTCGTACTCGTCTGCGGACAATCAAGGACAATCAAGGACAATCAAGGACATTCAAGGACAATCAAGGACAATCAAGGACATTCAGGCAATCAGGCAATCAGGCAATCAGGCAATCAGGCAATCAAGGACAATCTCCTACTCTGATTGCGGTTGCACCGCAATCGGCTCGTGTGGCGCTGGCCCTTCAGATCTCATGAAAGCGCACGCACTGTCAGTACATTTCGTCGTCATTCGCGTTCATTCGCGGTCAATCTCTTTTGTTGCGGCTGCTGTGCCCTGGGCTCGTATGGCGCCGGTCCTTCAGGCCTCAAGAAAGAGCGCACGCAGAGTCTCAGTACATTTCCTTTTCATTTCGCGATCGTCTGCGTTCATCTGCGCACATCTGAGTCATCTGCGGACACCATAGAATCCTGATCCCACCTTTCATTCTTCAATCTGAGTTCATGTGTACTACTCACATTCGGAATCTTGAATCCTTGTCGCGATCTCGGCCCCATCTCTTGTATTCAAATCGGTGTGAATCTGTGTAATCGGTGGACCAATGTCTTTCTTATTGAACCCTTTCAGGGTAGCAATGTATCGGGGGCCGCTCGGACCCAGGGTAGGCCTCCGCTGCGCTCCGGCCAACCCTGGGCTGAAAGTACATTGGCCTTTCAGGCCACAGGAGGGATGTCGCTGCTCGCAGTCACCTGCCTCGATTCTCATCTGCGTTCATCTGCGGCATCTGCAGACAAATCTCTTCTTTGGTTGCGGTTCTGGCGCGCTGTGAAATCTGTGGAAGGCGTCTTGATCTCGGCGTTGCTCTGCAAACTCCGCGCCTCTGCGTTGATGTGCATTCAAGACCATGGGCAGGGATGCCCATGCCACCTCACGGGCGAGACGTCCGTACCCCCTTGGCGTTGCCTTCTTGAATCGGTGCAATCGGTGGATAGCAATCTTGTCAGGTTGGGGCAGCACTTCGCGCAGCACAATCAAGACTACTCCGCGCGGAGCGCGAAGAGTTTCGCGGAGCGCATCTGGAAACGCAGGTACACAAACTCGTCGCGCATCGCACCAAGGTCACTCTCGCCGGTCCAGGTCGCGACGGCGCTGGTGTCGTCGCCGGTGAAGGGGTCGGCTTCAGCGAAGGTGCGGCCGGGCACAGGCTGGAACTCGTGGTCGCGCACTTCCACCCGTATCTCGCCGGTGCGGGTGGTCTGGGCGTTCAGCAGCAGCTTCGCGCCGCGCAAGCGCAGAACGGGCGTCGTGAACGAACCCTCTTCCTCCGCTTCAAGGGCGAAGAGGCGGTCCGCCTTCCACCGGGCAATCCCCTGGTTCGCTTCCACGAAGCCGTGGCGCGGGAACTTGTGCGGCAGGCTGTAGGCGTTGTAGAGCAGCAGCATGCCGCCGTCCGGCGCGCGCACGAAGGATGGCACCGCCACCACGAAATGGCTGTCCCACGCGCCGGCCCCGCCCGGACGCAGCACCGGCCCGCCGGGCGTGAAATGCCACAGCACGCCGTCGCGGCTTGACGCGGCGCGAATCACGCTGCTCTCGACGCGGCGGTCGTACGCCAGCACAAACATTAATTGCGGGTCGCTGCGGCCGGGGTAGACCGCCATGGCGTTCGCGTAGTAGTCCACGTAGGGCGGTTCCGCCGCATCCGGCGCGAGCACCGTGCGCGGCAGCGGGAAATCGCGAAAGTCGGCGGACTCGGCGCGTGCGATCGCGCGGCGTCCGAATTCCCACACGCGTGTGTAAACCACATAGCGTTTGATGCGCGTGTCGTACGCGACGACCGTCTGCGTATCCGCGTCGTGCAAGAGATTCGGCTCGGGAATCACGCGCCATGCGACGCCGTCCGCGGACACGGCGGGAAACAGCACGTTGCCGGAGTTCGGGCTCACGCGAGAACTCAGCGGCTTGCCCTTGGCTTCCGCAAAGGCCCACAGGCGCTCCGGCACCGCACTCGCCAGAATGGTCGTCTTGAAGCGCTCCTCCGGCGCCGCGGAGGGATCGAGCAACACGCTGCCCGACTGCGCCACTTCGAGCGACTCGGGTTTCTGGAACATGCCGGATGCCGCGCACGCGTCGCGGTTGGCGATATACGCAAGGTTGGTTGTTTGCCGGTCGCCGTATGCGTTCGGATTGAGCAGCGGCTTCTCCCACGTCTTGAGGTCCGGGGACTCCGCGCAGGCCAGTCCGCCCGCGCAGTCATACCACACGCGATAGCGTTGCGCCGTTTCGTCGAAGAGCAGGGTATTCGCCTTCAGCGTGCCTTGTTCCCATGGATACTCACGCGGCACCATGTCCGAAAAGAGACCGCTCTTCTCCGCTGGTTGCGTCTTGATCGCTATGCCGCTCGCCAGACAGAACGGTACCGCGCGCGCTTCATCGGGAGACGACAAGCCATGGGGGTCATTGAGCGGCAGCTTTTCGCCGCTGGGACCGACCCAGTCGAGATTCCCCGCCTCGACGAGCGCCCAATCGACAAACGGCATCGGCGTCGCATCTAGCTCCAGCTTTGCCGCCTCGAAATCCAGCGTTGGGAAGGATTCCTTGACCTCGTTTGGAGCGGGCTGCGGACCCGCGACATCCGCTTCCGCGTCAATCGCACGGCCGACGGAAAGCAGCCCACCACCACACAGCACGCACGCCAGCACGATTCTGTGCGTATGCAGCGTCATCGAGAACACCTCGCCTGTGCCTGCATCCAAAGTGCTTCGAAAACCTATTCCATCAGCCTGCGGCAATCAGGGTAAGACGGACTCAGCAGAACTGTTCCAGGAACCAGGCGCCGCGCATGAAGCCGTCTTCGCGGGATTGGGTCTCGTCCTCGTGCTCGATGCTCATGACGCCGTCGTAGCCGTTCGCACGCAGATGGCTCACGTACTCACCCCAGTTGATGTTGCCGAAGCCCGGGATGACGTAGCGCCACCACCCTTTACCGTAGATGCCGACGCGGGCGCGCTTGGCCTTGTCCACGAGGGTGTCTTTCGCGTGGGTGTGGAAGATGCGGTCCTTGAACGCCGTTACCGGGAGCAGGTGATCGCACTCCTGGTGGTACAAGTGCGAGGGGTCGTAGTTTAATCCGAAGTTCGCGTCGGGAATCGCCTCGAACATGGCCTCGAAGGTGTCGAATCCTTGCAAGCACGTCTCAAACCAATTTTCGAGCGCGATGTTGACCTTCTTCTTGCGCGCATGCGCCAGGATCGGCTTGAAGGCTTTCGGCAACACCTTGCGGATCGTGTCGATCTTACTCATTCCTTCCGCGGGAAAGCCCGCCAGCATGCACACGGTGCTGACTCCGAGTAGGGCCGCCGTGTCGATGGTCTTCTGTGCGTGGGTCTGCACTTTCGCCACCAGTTTCGGATTCGTGATGTCGATGGTGTAATACGCGAGGGCCGAGATTTCGAGCGCCCGCTCGGCGAGGTCGCCTTTGATCTTTTCCGCCTTGGCCCCGGTGAGTTTGAGCGGATCGATGTGGGTGCTGCCGGGATGCGCCATCACCTCCAGACACGGAATGCCGGCGTCTTCGGCGAAATTCATGATGGTTTCCAGGTCTTCATTGCCAAACGGGGCGGTCAACAAACCCACTTTCATACAGTGCTCCTTCCACTTGAGTGAACTACGCGATACTCGATACCTGCGCGGGAATCGGTTCCATGCGCAAGAGAACCTTCATGACGTCTGGCGCGGTGGCACGGTGCAAGGCCGCCACACCGTCGCACAGCGCGAATGTTTCGGAGATCAGCGGGCGCACTTCGATGTTACCCAGCGCCAAGGCTTCCAATGCGGGCCGGAACGGGCCGCAGCGCGAGCCGACGACGCGGACCTCATTAATCACCGGCAGGCTCAACTCCAGCGTGGAGGCGCCTGCGACGGTCGTTTTGAGGACGACGGTGCCTTCCGGACGCACCAGTTCGAGGGCGCGCGCAAGACCCGCGGCGGAACCCGTGGCCTCGACCACGATATCCGCGCCTGGCTCGACGGGCTCGTCCACGCGCGCGGTACGGATGTGAAGCCGGTTGAGAAGTTCGAGTTTCCACGGATGCTTGCCCACGCAGACGAGCTTCTTCGTGCGCAGCCACAGCACCTGGGCGATCAGTTGGCCCAGCTTGCCATCGCCCAGCACAATGATGCGGTCGTTTGCGGTGATTTCGATCTGCTCGGTAATCCGAAACGCGGCCGCGGCAGGTTCCGTGAAGACCGCGATCTCGTCGGGCATGCCTTCGGGGACGAGGTGGAGATTGCCTTCCGGAAGCGTCGTGTATTGCGCGAAAACCCCGTTGCGTCCCGCGATACCGAGCACGGTCCGGTTCGCGCAGTGATGGGGCATCTCGATCCGGCAGAAATGGCAGGCTCGGCAGACGCAGTTGATTTCACCCACCACGCGGCGTCCGAGCAGGTGCTCGTTCGCGCAACGCTCCACGACGCCCACAAACTCGTGGCCCGGGACACCCTTGAATGCCATGTACCCGCTGAGAATCTCGATGTCGGTATTGCAGACGCCCGCGGTGGTGATGCGGATGAGGGCCTCTCCGGGTCCGGGCTCCGGAATCGGCAGATCGGTGAGTTGCACATTGCCATCCACGACAAGTGCCTGCATGAGAATCAATCCCCTTCCTGTGTCCGGCGTTGATTGAAGGACATCCGCATAAGAGACAGACACCGCATCTGCACAGCCCCTCCGCGTATTCAAGCGCACCCCGGCGGACGAATCAAGCGCCGCCGCTGTCAATCGAAAATCAGGCTGCCCCCCGGGGTATCGGAGCCTTTAGCCGCATACGCCCACGCGGAGCGTTCATTCTTCACGTTGCGCCGTACGCGCACACAGTCCATTGCCCAGTCCTTGCCCGCGGTGGGAAGGCCGCCGAGCGTCGCAAACGGAATGGCAATTTCCGCGGCCCACCCCTCGGGATACGTCTTCGTGACCGCTTGCCACTCGCCATCCCACTGCTGGTCGCCGTCGCGGCTGTCATAGCGGGCGCCTTTGGGATTCACAATGAAACGAAACACCGGCCTTCCAGCAGGCTGGACGCTGAATTCAAACGATTCCTCCGACCAGAGCGGGGAATCCTTGGCCGTCATCCTGGCGAGCATCGTATCCATGCGCGGCTCCCGCGCGTAGATGGCGAGGAACAACGTGTCCTTGGTCCGGCACAGGCGGACGGTTGTTTGGGCTTCGGCGAACGCGGGTCCTTCTCTCGTGACGAACCCGCGCACCTGCGGATCCTGGGGCCATGGGCTCTCGCGAAAGGAGGCGTCCAGGACGGGGGCAGTCGCGGCGCTTGGGCAGATGGCCGCGGTGGGCTCCTTGAGCGCGAAGACCCGCACATTGCGCAGGACGGCCATATCCTGGGCGGATTCCGCTGTGACACGGAGAAAGCGCGCCGCCACCGGCTTCCGCAGGATGACAGGTCCTCGCACACCAGGGGCTTCCTCGACGGGGATTTCGGCTATCAACTTGAGCTCATTTTTCTCCGCACCATTCTCCACCGTCAGTTTCCTGGTGGCCACCGTATCGAAATCCACGCGAAACACAGGGCCGGGACATTCGATGAAGTCGTACGTAGCCTGCGTTCTACCTGGGGCGTCATCAAACAGGGGTGTCCCCAGGACTTCAAAGACAGTGAACTCGCGGGGCAATTCCATTTCACGATAAGGCAACACGGAGAGTCCGAAGAGTATGCTCGAGGGAACGAAGAGTCCTTGTTGATCGATGGTGGAAATGATTCGTTCGCGGCGTTCCGCGTCGAGCGTGGGATCCTGGATGGCCTGATCTTCCACCAAGTCAATCAGATCTTTCAGGACGGAGCGATTGGGCTTTTCGTTGTATTCGGCTTCGAGTTCGACCCAGCGCGCCAGATTGCGGTAGAACTCGAGCACGGGTTCCGTTTCCACCTCGTCCTTCGGGAGACTCTTCCGAAACCGCTTCATCCATTCCTCGAATCGCTCGAACTCCTCGCCGGGTGGCGCTCCGTACAGGGTGCGTTGATTGAGATGCGTGGCCACGGCGGCCATGACCTCGTCGGGAGTCGGATTCGACAGGTTGGAGTCGAAATACTGGTTGAGGCCGGCGGCCCATGCCGACTCGGGCGCGGACACGCCATGCTTGGGCTCGGGCGGCGGCTCCGCGAAGTCCGTTGAGGATTCCCCGCCAAACAGACGGCCCCGATTCTGCGCATGGGCAGGCTGCGAGGAAACGCCCCAGAACGCGAGCCCCAACAGTACCGTCAATATGGCAATACGCATAGGCGTCCTCGTGCGCGCGGTGGCGACATTGAATGGAGACGAAAGGGGGCCGCCACGCTTCCGTGGCGGCCCCGAAAGCAAGAGTCCCGGTTACGCCCAGGTCATTGCGCTCACCTTCTCGAAGATGACACACTGCTTGAGTGTTTCGACGGCCTTCGTCAGGCCCTCCATGCGCGACATGAGCGAGTCTTCGTGCTCGATGGAGATCGCGCCGTCGTACCCGACCATACGCAAGGTCGAGAAGAAGTCCTTCCACCACTCGACGGAATGGCCGTACCCGACCGTGCGGAAGATCCAGCCGCGGTTGAGTTCGTCGCCGTAGTGCTTCGTGTCGAGCACGCCGTTCACTCTGGCATTCTGCTCGTAGACCTTGGAGTCCTTCGCGTGCACGTGGAAGATCGCCTTGCCCGTCAGCGCGCGCACGGCGTCCACGGGATCGATGCCCTGCCAGAAGAAGTGGCTCGGGTCGAAGTTCGCGCCGATGTTATTGCCGCACGCCTTGCGCAGCTTGAGCAAGGTTTCCGGGTTGTACACCACGAAACCGGGATGGGCCTCGAAAGCCATCTTCACACCGTGATCCGCGGCGAACTTGGCCTGCTTGGTCCAATAGGGGATGACCTTCTTGTCCCACTGCCAATTCAGGATCTCGAGATAGTCCGGCGGCCAGGGGCAGGTCACCCAATTGGGCTTTGTGGACTTCTCATCCGAGCCCGGACAACCCGAGAAGTCGATGACGACTTTCACGCCCAGCAACTCCGCCAACTTGATGGTGTCGGTCTGGACATCGACGTTCTTCTTCGCAAACGCCGCATCCGGGTGCAAGCAGTTGCCGTGACAGCTCAGGGCACTGATCTCGAGCCCCTCGCCTTTCAACATGGCCTTCAAATCGTCGCGCTTCGGCTTGGACGCCAGCATCTCTTTCAGGTTGCAGTGCGCTTCACCGGGATAGTTGCCCGTCCCCAGCTCCACCGTCTGCAAGCCCAGGGGACGAATGATGCCCATGACCTCCTTCAAGGACTTGTCGCTGAACATGACCGTCAATACGCCGAGTTTCATAAACTTCTCCTCCCTCTTTTTGACCACGGGGGCACGGGGAACACGACATGCAATGACCTCCGTCCCCGCCGCCCGGATACTTTTCTCGCTTGAAGCACACCTCTCGCAAAGTCGCCAAGGCGCGGAGAAGAAAAGGAGCAGAACTCGAATGCACCCATTTTCATTCTCTCGTATTCCTTTGCGCCTCCGCGTCTTGGCGAGAGGAATTCCTCCCTCTTCAACGTCCCCGTGTTCCCCGTGTCCCCGTGGTTGGTCTTTTTCGGATCCATCACCGCGGAGACAATAGGAACACGGGGAACGCGATGCCTCGTGGTTACACTTTCTGCCACTTGCGGGACTTGGCCGAACGCTCGACCGCGTCCAACACCCGCTGGCACGCCACCGCATCGTCAAACGTCGAATAGGTCACCGTCTTCTTG
>JADLGB010000247.1 GCA_020849535.1 Candidatus Hydrogenedentota bacterium | reverse complement strand
GCGTTCCGGCGAGCAGACGCACGCCGAGGGTACCGGTGCCGTACTGAGCGATGGCCTCTTGCGCAGCCCGGTTGATCCGTTCATCGCCGTTGAGCCCCAGATACGAATAGCTTCCGAGCATGATCATTTCGCCGCGTCCTGCGACGCGTACGTGGCTGTTTGGAAGATACGCTTCGGTAGCCTCGCCGTAGAAAAACACGCCCTCTTCGCGGCCTTCCTTAGCGGGCCAGTATATGGTGATCCCTTCGTCGTTCATCGCGCCACGCCGCCTTCGGCCGCCGCCCCCAGTTCGACTCGCGTGGCGCCTGATACGCGATCCGCCCAGAGTTGGCTCCCTAACCAGGCGGTCCAAACCGTACCGAAAATGGGATCCAAAACCAAAAGACCCGCAGAGCCCCACTCGACGATCTCAATCGACCCGGAAAGAACGATGAGCAGGCACAATGGGGTGGGGAGTCGCCTGGAATTCAGAGCAAGGACACCAAACACCACCAACGCGAAGCCGCTCGCCATGGTACCGGCGAGAAGCAGACCGGCACTCACGCCCTCAACTACTCTCAATGCGGCTTCATCGCCTGCCTCGGCCAGGGGAGGGGCCGCGATCAAGGGGACCACGCCGGAGGCGACGTACATGGTGGCGGCCGCGGTGATGCTGGCGACGGCGAAGTCCGTACCTAAGGGGTAGTCGGAAAACTGACGGCGCAAGACGACTGCCAGCGTCAAGGCCGTAACGCCGAAAGAGCAGTTATAGAGGTTCATCGCGGCGAAAGCGAAGGGCTCGTCAACTCGTTCACGGTAGTATGCCCCCATGGCGTCTACAAGACCGCTTAGACCCTCCGGCGGCCAGGAAACGATAATCCACACAAGCGTCAACAGAAACTGCACGGCGAGTACGAATGACGCGACGGCTCCGACTCTGTATGGTCGCATGCTACACCCATTTTCCGCTAGGCGTCCCACCCGTGATCCCCAACCCAAGGGGGAATGGCGACGTCAAACAATGCAAAGCGGACGCACCTCGGCGGCCGCGTGATATAACGGAAAACGACACGAAACCCAGTATTTGGATGAGGCCAACCCGTCAATGGACGTACGTCAACTCGAGCGTTGGACAGTACTCAGGCATACGTGAAACGTATTGCGTCATTGACATGGCCCAGGAACACGTCCAGGGACTTCCTTGCAGCGGCATAGTATCATCGAAAGGAGATTTGCGCAATTGCTTTTTCCAAAATGCTGGGTCTTCGTAAGTGGCCGTGGGTAACAATGGCATCGGAGAAGTGCATCCATGTGCGCGTTTGGCCTCCAACGACTCGATATTGGTGGTCAAGCGGACAGTGGATACTTGGGGAAAGGGGGACAGCCAGCCCTTTCTGGACATTACCGAAAGCACGAATCTAGAGGAGCGCCAGCAGACTCGACGGCCGCACTTCACTTTGGAGGATCTAGCGCTGTAGGATTAGGATGCTCGGTAATGTAGTCGGGTCCAACAACGACATATGCTTCCTGCGATTCCGATACGGTGACGGGTGCAAAGGTATAGGTGACCTGGTCACCGAAGATGTCCAGATCTGCGAGCACGATCAGGGTGTAGTTGCCCGCTTCAAGACCTTCGGCCTCAAATGAGCCGTCTTCGGCAAGGTCCAGTCCGGTTACGTCGAACTCGTCGACATCCAATGTCCTCAACGTTTCCTCCCAACCGTCTTCTGCCAATAGATCGGAGATATCGGAACGGAGAAGTAGCGCAATGGAAGGATAACGGTCATACTGCTCAAGGCCGAGGCAGCGCCCGGTGACCACTCCTTTGCCCTCAAACAAGAAGTCCTGCGTAGTAACGAACCCGGGCGGGATCTCAACTGCGGATCTTCGACTGTATGAAGTTTCACCATCGCCCCCAAAATCCACAGTCACGTCCAGTGTGCCCGCCGGTAGAGCGTCAAACTGATAGAACCCCTCTTCATTGATCTCTTCCGTGAATGTCTCGCACGCCCCATTCGAGTTTCGACTCCACAGTGAGATATATCCATTCTGCACCGGATCTCCGTTGAACAGGACCTGCCCTTCCAGAGATGCTTCCCACTTGCGGAAATCAAAGTCGACCACCGTTGTCTCGCCATCCTCGAGGAGAGCCTTCACGCGAAGTCTCCTCTCTGGACTGCCCTCGCTTACATCGAGCCGGAGGCAGGCCTCGACATCAATTACGCGAGGTTTGATGTGGGTGAATTCATAGATGCCACGGGCGTTGGTTTTGGCGGAGTACTCGTGGGATGCGCCCCAAAAGCCCACATTCTTTCCAATCTCCACCGTTTGGCCTTCCAGAGTCCGACCATCCGAGGTGACGGTGCCCGTGAGGGCAGCGCCCTTCATCAGCGTGATTTGAAGCACAACGCCTTCTTCCGCCGCCGTGACGATGGACACCCGTTCCTGGGCATAGTCGGGATGGCGCACGATGAGCCATGCGGCTCCGGCAGGTACTTGAGTAATCTCGAAGAGGCCGCGCAAATCCGACGCGGCAACCACAGGCGTGTCAAGTCGCTCCAGAAAGATCTCCGCACCCTCGACCGGACTCCGGGACTTGTTGGTGATGATCCCCTGAAGTGTCAGCGCGGCAGATTGCGGTCGTTTATCGCCCTTCCCGCCTTCTGAGGGACTCCGTACGAACAGCGGCGAAGGCTCCTTGTCGTTCTCAGGGAGTTTGTGGAGAGATCGCTCCACTCCCGAAGAGTCGGCTTTCGTCGGGGTTTCGGTTGGCTGTGTTCGATCCCATGGCCGCACAAGGAAGAATCCTGCCAGGATCAGGATGATCGCGCAGGCAAGAAGGAGGCAGCACTTTCCACCCGGAGACCGATTTGACCTATCAGCCATGGCCGTCATTCTCTCGTTTTGCCACTCTCCGGCCACCGAGGCAGACGGGCCGGGGAGCAGTCTGATTTTACACGGAATCGCGCCTCCGTCTGCGTTCTAACCCAGACGGGAGGCGGAGATCTATTCTGACTTTTCTATATGTGTGCGTGTTTTGCTGGGGTATACCTAGACAAGCGCGCGCGGTCATACTGGGCTTGCCCCATCACATCATCCTGCGGGGAAACGACGTTTAGGACGTCTTCTGCGTGCATGATGAGCGTATCACGTTCCTCAAACTTGCGCGCGTATCGTGAACCAAGGGCCCGGTACGGAGGGTAGGATACTGCCGCGGGAGCAATCATGTACACCGCATCGCGGTCCCTCAGCGGGAAGACTCCTTGAAGTCTGCCGCAGGGCGCACCCACTTCATCTCCGGGCGGAACTTCAGTTGGCTCCGCAGGCGCTGAGGGCATCTTTGGCAGGGGCGCTTCGGTGCGCCTACGATGGACGCTACCTGCACAGGGGCGGCGGTGGGCCAAGCGACGCGGCCTCAGATCGAACGGATCTCCTGTTTGTGCAATAATGACGCGTCGTTCGGGGGCGACTATCCGCGGTCGAACGGCTCAGTTTGCCGCGGCGCGCCAGAGGGGGATCGCATGTTCATCTATTTTCTGTTGGGTCTTCCAGTACTGCTTGTTGGCATGATTGCCGTGGTGGGCCGGCTTGAGAAGCGAATGGTTTGGCCGTACGGTCCACCTCAAGAGCACCCTCCTTTTCCGGATGCTTCCGGTTACGCTATCCGTTGGGCGAACGAAGCATTGAAGGCCGGCTTCACGTTCTTGGGCTGGGCGCCTGACCTGAAAGGACCGCGCTATCAAATCAGCTATGCATTCTTGACCTCGCCGGAGCGAGACTGCTTCGTCATTATTGGCGTGGGCACGATTATGGCCATGCCGCTTCGCGGCACGTGGATCTACACGTGTACGGCGGATGGACGAGCGTTCTACACAACGGACAATCAGTCCTGCATTGAGATCGATGTATCCCGGCGCTGGCAGAGCCAGTTGGCGCGAGCGAGCACGTTTTCCGAACTTCTGCAGCACCATCGCTCCTTGCTTCTGGATTCCCGCGTCTCAGTTCAACGGTTTACCCCGGGAAGGGAAATCGAAGAGTTCAAGCGTGTGCGCGAAGAGCACTACCGATGGATGTCCCGTCAAGGGCTGATTGCGTTCACGGACAATGCGGCAGCGCGTTGGCGCTATACGTGGTGGGGTTCGTTGAAGGTCGCAGCCTTGAACTATTCGATTGGGATGCTGCGAGCTGTGACGTTCGGGCGGATCCCCAGACGCGCGTAGGCAGTCAGCACAGTCAAATCGCCATCCTGCTTTTCGGGATGATTCCGGACAACGGAGCAAACATGGAGCGAGTAGCTGCGGACTACCGCTGAATCGTATACGCAGGCTGACCTGCACCCCGTAGTTAGTACTCCGCCGCGATCGATTCCCACGACCCCTCCCGGAGAGGAGGAAACGTTATGCCGGATATGGGGCAGGCGTTTTCGTCCGCAATTCTGAGATTGACGCCCCAGTTGCCCTTTCCGTTGACACAGATGACGGTGAGCCGACTCTTGCCGCTGGGTATTGCGATCGGAGCTTTCTCCTCGAAATTGTATTTGTCCAGGTAGAGCATGCCGTGTCCTCGCTCGGGATAGGCGAGGCGATCCAATACCAGGGTATGATTCAGATAGACTGCCACGCCATCATCCCAACCTACATGGACGAATGCCTTGGTGTTCTTCTCCGCTTGGACCGTGGCAACCCATTGCGCGGACGCGTTGTCTGTCGCGCACCAATCGGCAAAGGCCGTCATGCGCAGATGCCCCAAGGGCTCCAAGTTTCGGAGCGCCGTCCAGCGCACGGCCCCATCGCGTCCCCGGTACACATTATCCGCATTGATGGCGCCCAGGAACGCCTTGGGCGCCGAGTAGGCCGCGCGCACATTGGGGTTGTCCAGCGGCCCGAGGACGTACCATTCTCCTGGCGTGCCGAGGCGGCTGCAAAGTCCCGCGCCATCAATCTTGCCCTGGTCATAATCCGCTACGGCGTCTATGCACGGTTGAATGCGCGGCTCCACATCCCGGCTCTTGTCAGCGAGTATGGAGTGCCATCCCGCCACTAATTCATCGATGCCCTGATACGTTTGTTTCTTCAGTCCATACTGGGCTTCGATCTCTGGTGAATGCCTGTACCAGAGGGGCTGTCCCGAGAAGGACCATATAAACCGCTTCGTGACGTTTCTGAGGATATGCATCTGCTGCTTCAGGTCGGCTAGTTCCTCCGCCCATGCTCTCGCCGGATAGTCTTTGCCGCCGGTTTCGACCATGTGAGCGGGCCACACCCCAGGCGCCACGCTACACCGCCGGCGCCAGTAGTCGCGCACGTCCGCGTCGCGCACGAGTGCCTCGACAGACAGGTCGCCCTCGCGCGGTATGGCCACCTGGGACACAGGGTCCAGCAGGCAGTAGGAACGCTCCGCGCCTAAGTGGAATCCCCCGGGCGCATCGCGCTCCGCCATGACTTCCAACATCGCCAGTTGGAAATCCCTGGCCAAGGTTCGCGTCCACAGAGAGCCAGGCAGCACGAACACGACCGCATCGGGGAATGAACCCAACACGGCGTTCATGATGGCGCGGCCCTCCTTCCGCGCCGCGGCGCGCAAGTCTTCGGCCGTGTAGCCGTCGTACGTGTAGATTGGATGCTCCAGTGCATAGCGTGGATAGGGGTACTCGACATCAATGCTCAGACCGTGGAACGCGAGTTCCTTTGCTTCGCGGGCGATGGCGCCGAAACGCTCCGCCATCTTGTCGCCATACTCCGGTGCGAGTAGCGTCTCGGGTGACGGCCATTCTTCAGAATCGCCGAAATGGACGCCCAGCAGATTCGCCGAGGCCCCGGCCTCGTTCAGGTGCCTCAGGTTTTCCCTCACAAGATTCTTCCACTCCGTGGGCGACGGTGGAGTACTGTTGAGCCCAAGCGCTGCGCCCGCACCTTCGTCCCACGATCCAACGGTGAAAAAGAACCCATCGTATATGCGCGCCACATCCGCTGCGTGCTCGTTGAAATAGGGAGTGGGGCTTGCGTTATAGGCGATTGTTTTGGGCGGGGCACTTTTGGATTCCTGCGCCATTGAGGGTGAACCCGATGCGCATATCACAAGTACGGCAAGCGCCGGTTTCCAAAACGTGAGGCTCATTACTTTCCCCCCTTCAGGTAGTTGCCGGAATGCCGCGCATCACCGTGGAACTGGCCGGACACGACGGCCCCCTTCGCGCATTCGGTTTCGGTTCTGACCACGTTTAGCCATGTCTCGTCGTCGCCGCCCACGAACTCGAGGCGCCCGTCGCCGTTGATATCAGCGAGGAGAAGCGACCCGGCACCCTTAATCTTGGCTCCCGGGAGCGTGAAACTCTGGGCCACGTATGACCAGAGCGGCGTGCCGTCATGTCCAATGGCCCACGTGCGGTAGCTCAGATCATTGCAGAGGAGCAAGTCGAGCGCGCCGTCGCCGTCCAGATCCGCGGGCACTGGTGTTTGCAGGGCGCGTCCCGTGGTGGGAATGGTCCTCACGGTATTGCCCTTCTCATCGACAACCAGAAGCTTGTATACATCCACGTCTTGGGCCACGATGCGAATCTCGCGCTCGCCGTCGAGGGGCGCGATAATCGGGCACCAGTCCGGTTCGCGCGACACGGGCACGGTCCACAGCACCTTGCCCGAGCTGTCGATAGCGGTCATGGCGCCCGCCGTGTCCGTGCGAGACGAAAAGATAGCTTCATCCAGACCATCACCGTTGAGATCACCGATGGCAGGCGCGTAGCGCGCTTCGCCATCGACCGGCACGTTCCACGCGACAGTGCCGTCAGGCCCAATCGCATACACGCGATTCTTGCCGCCTACGACCACCGACGATGCTGGTCCATTCGTGAGCCGTGCGAGCGCTGGAATTTGCATCTTTTCGCCAATGTCCTCAAGACGCCACAGTGCCCGGCCTTCCGCGTCAAACGCGGCTACGGTTCCATCCGCCGTGACCCCGGCAACATCGGGGCGTTCATCGCCGTTGATGTCTCCGATCGCTGGCGAGGCGCACATGGGCAAGTCTGCCTGCCACAAGACCTTCCCATCATGACCCAGCACTGTCAGATTTCGACCTCCAATCGCGATCTCGTCAAGGCCGTCGCCGTCGAGATCGGCCACAGTGGGGAAGGACTGCGCATCACCTGCGTCATACGTCCACAGGGTTTTGCCTTCCGGCGAAATCGCGAAAAGCTTTCCATCGGGATACTTCGTATCGAGGATGATGGCTCTCGCACCGTTCTTGTCCACGCGCGCGATTGCCGGACTGCTCAAGAGCGCGCCATTAAACGTACGCCGCCACGCAAGCCGTGGCGTGCCTCCGATCGCAAAGGTCCCTTCATCAGCACAGGGCACGGTGATCGTGTGGTCCTTCGTGTCCACCGCACTCCCCTGGACAGATTCCCATCGGTCATCTGCCAGGCGAAAGGCCATCAAAGTCGAAAGCAGGATGCGCGTATCGAGTTCCGGATCGAATGAAATCGTCAGAGATAGATCGCCGCCAGCGGACTTCAGCGCATCATCCACGGTTACCACATGACAGCGCTCATCGATTGCATCGGGAAGGCCGTGGCGCTCCGGGAAGGGGAACGTGGGTACTCGCAGAACACGCATTACGCCACCGGCGACTGTGCGTTCCGGTATCAGCGCCGCCGTGACGGCGGCGGTACCTTCGCCGCCAGTCGCGCTCAGCATCTCACCCGCGCCACCGGTGAACTGCATCGATGCAGACGTGGCCAGCACTGCCGTGTGCTCTGGCGACGCTGCCTTCACAGGCCATGCGGCGTTTCCACTGGCCGTTACGCGGAATCGCAACATTCCCGGCGTCTCTCCGCCTGCGGCAGGGAGCGCGAAGCGATAGGTGTCAGCGTCTGGCGACACACGCTGTCCTTCCACGGTGCCCGAGGTTCCATCCGGCAGCGCGTACTCGCACGAGGTGGCCGTAACTCCCGTCGAGTCGCAGACGGCCGCTTCGAAAGTGAACCCTTGAGACGCGTCGATCCACGTGGGAATGTCGCCAAGCACAATCTTGGGGCCGTTCGGATTCTGTACAACCAGCACGGTGCCCGTATCCAACGTGTTTCCCGAGGCCGAGTCGACGAAGGTCAGGGCCAGTTCGCCCTGCGATACGCCGGCAGATATCGGGATTGTCAATGTGCATTCGCCGGATGAAGTGTCGGCAGGCGCCGCATCGCCAGTACCATCTTGCCAGCGCCACTCGACTCGGATCTGCTTCACCTCAGGAATGGTCTTGATCAGGATGGGGAGGCCGCTGTCGTCTGGGCGCACTGCGGACGGCGCAAGCCAATGCAGCGGCAGCCCGCGCTCGACCGAGTACAGATCGAGCCAACCACGCACGAGGTCTCCGGGACGTGTGTAGTTGAGATACACGTAGCCGGTGGACGATTCGAGTATGAGGCCGCGGCGCACGAGGTACTCTGCCGACCAAACGGCGAGGCGCCGGGCACTCGTGAGGAACAGTGGATCGCGTGTCGCCTTGTACCCATCGACGAGGATTTGGAGCCAAGACCCTGCGACTCCAGGAGCTAGGCTCTCAGGCAGGGGGGCCGCGCAAACCGCGCGCAGTCGTGCGGCATACGCATCGAGATACCGCTGTTCGCGTGTCAGCTCCCACGCTTTCCAAAGCGCGAGCGCGCCGCAGTAGCCACTATTATCCGCATAGGTCCAAGGCGAGGCGCCCCATTGCACGACCTTGCCGGTGGGAAGTTCGAGTTCATTCGCGATTGCGCCCGTGTTGACATCGAATCCGTATTGAAGAACTGAGTCGACAAGATCAAGACCATGGCGCAACACAACCGGGTCGGGAAACTCGCCCGCCGCTTCGAGAATGTAATAGGCAAGCACCAGTTGCCAGTTGGAATTGCCCGAGCCCCCCCCGGAGGAGACATATCCGGGTACCAGGCCAGTCTTCGGATCGCGATTTTTCCAATAGACCTCCGACATCTTCCGCGCCCACTCCAGGTGTTTCCGGTCGCCGGTCTTCGTGTAGAGAAACATGAAGCTGTATGCGAAGAGGCCGGAGTGCTTGATATACGACCCGCGTACTGGAAGGGGGTCGAATTCACCCGTGTAATAATTCGCATGCCGATCGTAAAGGAAGCCCTCTTTGTCCCACACGCTGATTCTGTAGATCGCTTCGATTTCCTTACGCACGGCTTCGGGATTGAGCGTCCACAGCATCTCCCATTCGGGTAGGTTGTACTCCATCTCATGTCGCGTCGCAACGATGACATCGCGCACGCAGTTGTACGACATGTGCTCACCCCACGGAAAGACGCCGGTTGTTTTGTTGGGACATTCCGCGAGCCAGAACGACAAGTACCGTTCCGCTTCCTCGCGGTACTGTGGATCGCCTGTGAGCCGGGTAAGACCATGGAAGGCCCGCAGCATGGGCAGGTCGCGGTACAGATTGCAGCCCTGGGCGGTCATCACATAGTCTTCCGCGTCCCAGTATGATTGCCACGTCGGCGGTTTCTCCTCAACGAGACTGCCCGTATCCGGATCGATCGCCGCCACCCACAACGGTGTGTGGCGCGTACCATACTGATCGGGGGCCGCCCGCATCAGGGTGTCGGCCGTCGACCTCGCCAGATTCAGCCACCGCGAATACGCCCAGCCGCCTTGAATGGACTCGGGGTTATCCCCAAGGCGGAACTCGTCCGCAGGAGAGGGGATCAATGCGCACAATGCAACAGACACACACAGGCGCAATAACAACGCATGTCGGTACATGAATGACCCTTTCGGCTCGACTCTGTGAGAGGACGTGCACGGGAGGAGCGCCTCTGCAAAAGCACACCGCGAGATTCCCCCCGAAGGAAAGCGTCCATCGTATCAGACGCGACTCGCGCACCGCATCCCAATCCCCGTGCCCTGATTGTCGGAACGCAGCACGAGACTTGTACATGGCCGCCGGAGAACGCACCGATAGCGAGTACCGATTGGTAATTCTGATCGAGGAGTATTATGCTGAATATACAGCTATGACGGGGGGGCATCTGGAAACTACATGAGGAGGGAGAAATGAAAGACACACGTTCTCTTCAGAGGCTATTTGCTGTTACCGTCGTGATTGTTGCACTGAGCAGCGTGAGTCTTACCCTTGGGGTAACAGCCACCGGACATTCATCAATCGCATTTGAGTACAAGGTGTTTTCCCAAACCACGCTGATCAAGAGCGTAACACTCGAAATGGTCAAGCAGCGAGAAGGGACGCAACCGCCTGCGTCGACTGACTTCGTGCAACAAAGCATTGAAGGGGCTTTAGAGATGTCAAAGCAAGTCGAGGCTGCCCTCAATGATCTCGGAAGCGAGGGATGGGAACTGGCGGGCGTCACCGACTCATTCTGTATTCTCAAGCGGGCCAAGCGCTGACCCTGGGAGTCTGAGTATGATGACTTGGAGCGTTTCTTGTCCTGGGAAAGCGGCGTTTGCACAGTTTTGAGAGATGTGCAGCGCACGCTGAATAGAGGAAGGATGTTGCAGATGAGAATGAACTCGCTGGTGGCAATCGCTTTGGCGGCGCTAATGACTCTGTTGTGCTCATGTCAGCCGTCAAGACCGAATCCCCAGCGATCGGTCCCCTTGGAGATCCGGCCGGCCTCGCGAATGTCCTGCCCGGACCAATGGGTCATGATGGACGTTCCGGAATCGAGCGACAGGATCTGTGTATCACCGGAGGTCCTTCTTTCGAATCAAGATGTCGAGAGCGCGCAACTGATGCAGAGTAAAGCGGGCGAGCCTTGGGTGGCGATTCAATTGACTCCGGTGGGGACACAGAAGTTCGCGGAGTTCACGGCTCAGCATATCGCGCAACCAGTGGCGATCTTCATTGACGGACATCTCGCGTCGGCTCCGGACATTCGGTCGCATAATCGGGATGGAGTAGTGGTGATCACGGGGCGCTTCACTGAGGCGGAAGCACGGGATCTGGCAAACTCGATCGTGCCTACATCCTAGAATCGCCCAATTAGCGCTATTGTGAAGCCAAGAATGGCAGGAAGCTCTCAGTGTACAACGTCGATAAGAGCATTGCACAGGCAGATGCACCGCGCCTCATTCGCCAGGAAGAGGCGCGCCAAATGGTGGCGAAATCTTTGAAGAGATGACAAGAATCCCACAAACAGACTCAATAGAGGAACTGGCCCTCTTTTGGGACACGCACGACGTCACAGAGTTTGAAGACGAGCTGCAAGAGGTCTCTGAGCCGGTGTTCGACCGTGAGAACTTGACCATCGTGCAGATTCATCTCGCCAACAACGAAGCCGATGCACTGCATCGAATTGCCCAGAGCCGGGGAATGAGGGACACTGATCTCGTGAAGGAATGGGTAAACGAGAAGCTGCAATCCTCATAGCATCGCGCGAACCAAGAGTACTGCAGCGTCAAGTCAGCCATTCACCCGGAGGCCCGGCTTCTCTTGTGCTTCCGCCTGAGTCCTCCTACACAATCCGCTCCGCCGCGGCATCCCATCGCACTTCCCGCTTCTGCTTATACGACTCGACGCTCATGAGGAGTGTGACCACCTCGATGAAGGCCTCGTCGATGTTGCACTTCGGGCGTTCGCCGGTGCGGACGCAGCGCAGGAAGTCCTGCATGTGGGTTGGCCACTGGGGGGCCTTGGCGGGGTCGAAGCGCTCGACGGGTTCGAGGACGTTGCCCTGGAAGGGATACGCGGGTTTGTCGTCCCAGATGCCATAGGTCACGGCGTCTTGTCCGATGCCGTTGAACGTGAGCCGCCCGGACTTGCCGATGTATTCGGGTGCCTGCTGGCGATTGGAATTCATGCACCCCTCGAAGGTCACCGTGCAATTCTGCTTCTCGAAGGTGTAAGCGGCCAGCCAGTTGTCGGGAATCTCGCGATCATCCTTGTAGTACGTGAGTTGGCCCGTGCACGCACAGGTGTCCGGAATACCCCAACCCAACACACACTGTACGTGGTCCATCTCGTGCGAGAGCAGGTCGCCGGCCTGACCGGTGCCGTAGGCCCAGTAGCAGCGCCAATGCCAGAAGTGGCGCTCGTTGAAATCAATCTTCGGTGTTGACCCGAGCCAGGCTTCCCAGTCCAGTTGCTTGATGACTTCATTTGGATCAGGCCGGTCCCACCACGTGTAGTTCCCGTACCAGCGCCAGGGGGCGCGCTCCAGCGTGCCGTTGAAGAAGCGTCCCGTTTTGACCAACGTGATCGGGCCGAGCCTTCCGCCGCGCATCAAGTCGCCCGCGGTGGCCGTCGCCGGATGCTGGCGGCCCTGATGGCCGAGTTGGAAAACGGTGTTCTGCTTGCGGATAACCTCACGCATGTGTTTGGCGGAATCAACGGACATGGTGAGGCCCTTCTCGCAATACACGGCTTTGCCCGCATTGGCCGCGTCGATCACCATCTGCTCATGCCAATGATCGGGCGCGGCAATGATCACGGCCTCCACATCGGGGTCCGCGAGAAGGTCTTGATACTTCGTGTACCGCTTGGCTTCGGGATTGTTGCACGCCTCAATGCCCCGCTGCAGGTGCGGCCCATACACATCGCACACGGCCACGACCTTCGCCTCCGGGATGTTCCCCGTGTACTTGATGAGGTCCCAGCCGCGCGTGCCCGTTCCGATGTGGCCTACGCGGACCGGGTCGGCCGTCGGTTCAGCGCCACGCAAGACGGCTGGCGCTACCAGAGACGCCACGCCCGCGGCCAGCAAACTCCTACGCGTCAGGGAAGGTGATTCCAACATTTCGAGACTCCTTCGCATGCTTGGCTCGTAATGACTCATTGTTGTAGCGTTCCGACCCGGCCACATGAGACCGCGCTCCCTTCAAGTCTAATGCGAGGGGAGGGACCCGATGCAAGAATCCAGCACAATGCAGATTTCAGGAGCGTTCACATGCTGCTGCATGTGTTCCAGAGTTGGCATGAGTCTTAGAGCGTGTTTCAAAAGGAAGTGCCCGCACGGATTACCGGAGGCTGGATATGATCCACGTGACACGGGGGCCGGCCATGTACGCTGAAAGCGTGCCGCATTTCTAGCCAGGGGCAGAGCGCAG
>JADLGB010000246.1 GCA_020849535.1 Candidatus Hydrogenedentota bacterium | reverse complement strand
AGGCAGTTAGCATGCCTTCGAGACAGACCGCCATCTTTATTCCAGGAGTCTCCGTCTGCCCAGCCTTCACGAGACATCGTCCGAAGATCTGTTCGACAAGATCCACGTACTGCTGATAGAGCCGGTTAACCTCGGGTCCAAGACGCGCGGGCTCCGGCTGCAGACCCAAGTAGGCTGGAAAGCAGAAGGGCTGAAAGAACAGACGGTCATTCACGTGGTTGTACAAACGAAGCCGAATAACGTCGAGAACCGCCGCCTCAGGATCACTGGCATGAGCTAAAGGCTCGATACGGCGGACAACAAGCTCGCCGACTCGTTGAGCGACTCGCCCGTAAATGTCTTCCTTGCTCTTGAAGAGATTGTACAGCGTTCCTACCGAGATTCCCGCCTCGCGAGCCAAAGCTTCCATGGTCGTCTGCTGATATCCCTTCCATCCGAACACATGTTCGGCAGCATCAAGAATCACGTTGTCCACGGGCTGTCGCCGTTTCTTGGCCTCCACCTTGACTTCTTGACCAGACATCGTCTTCATATCTCCATTAAATGAATTATAATTCAATATTGAATGCACATTCACTCTACCCCAATATCTACTCTTTGTCAAGTTCTTTCTGGCGTTTTGAATTAAGTGAAACTATGTTCACAAAATTGCCATTTAATGAGCATAACAGAGCCGGTTAGTGATCCTGCCCTCGACGTAGTTGCACCATAGAGTCTGTATTCTTTACTACCTAATCGATCCTACATGCTATTGGAACGCGACTTGACAAATCGTTTTCAGTGCCAAACCATGTGAATGTATATTCGCAACAGAGCGCAAGCATGGCTAAAGAGAAGTTGGACACGGAGGTCCGCCAGGAGCAGATTCTGGAGGCTGCGTTGGCGTGGTCTCCGATAAGGGTATGAAGGGGCTGAATCTTGGCGCCGTCGCCAGGCGCGTCGGCCTTGTCCCTTCCGCGCTCTACCGGCACTTCCAGAATAAGGACGGAATGATCGATGCCCTGTTGGAGCTCATCGAGTCCCGCCTGGTTGCCAACGTGGTTGCGGTCAGACAAGAAACGGACGACCCGTTGTTGGCGCTCGAGTTGCTGCTTAGGCGGCACGTTCGACTGATCCGCGAAAATGCGGGCATACCCCGAATCGTATTCTCCGAAGAGGTCTATGGCGCGAAGTCGCAGCGAAAATACCGGGTTCATGATCTCTTGCGGCGTTACCTGGGTCGCGTCGCGGAATTTTTCCGAGAGAGTCAACAGGCCGGCACGGTCCGTACGGACCTTAGTCCGGATGAGTTGTCCGTGATGTTCCTGGGGCTGGTTCAACCCGCGGCGATACTGTGGCACGTGAGCGACGGCGGATTCGATGTGACCCGGCAGGCTGAAAAAGCCTGGGGGGTATTCAGTGAGGCAATAAAAAATGGTGAAGACAAGGGTCCCGAGGCCGGAAGAGCTTCGCCTGCAACAAGGGAGAACTGACATGAAGATAAGGACAACGATTAGCGGCTTGACTACGGTGGGCGTAATACTCTTAGGCTTTGGGTTCATTCATTCACCCAGGGCGTGGGCTCATTGCGACACGCTGTCTGGCCCGGTCGTCATGGACGCCAAGAAGGCCATCGAGGCCAATGACGTGGCTCCTGTCCTGAAATGGGTTCGACCCCAAGATGAAAATGAGATTCGATCACTCTTTGACAAGACTCTCGTAGCCCGCCAGAAGGGCAGGGACGTGCAGGAACTGGTGGACATGCACTTCTTTGAGACGCTTGTTCGCATACACCGCGCGGGCGAAGGCGCTCCGTACACGGGATTGAAGCCCGCGGATACTCCGATCGAACCTGGAATCGAGGCAGCGGAGAAAGCGCTCGAGGCGGAATCGGACACCTCACTTGTCGGGGCGTTGCAGGCGGAGCTCGAATCGAGCGTGCGCGAGCGTTTTGAACGGACGGTCGAAGCCAAGAAACACAAGGATGAGAGCGTGGCGGCGGGCCGGGAGTATGTCGAGGCCTACGTGGAGTACATCCACTATGTTGAGCATCTTCACGAGGTGATGTCCGGAGCGGCTGCGCACGGGCATGAGTCCGAAGCCAATGAACACGCAGAGGCCCCGGCAGCGAAAGCCATCAAAGTCCACCAGCACTAGACGGTGGCTTGAGGTCCACGAGATCCAGGAGACTACGTTATGAGAGCAGCGGACATACTTGAACACGAGCACGAAACCGTGCTGGTTGTAACAAAAGCCGCAAGACGTGAGGCGGAAGCTATCGAGGAAACTGGTCAGGTAAACACCCAACGCATCGGCAAATTTGCTGACTTCTTCCTCAACTTCGTCGACCGTTGCCACCACGGCAAGGAAGAAAAGCACCCATTCCCCATGCTTGAGGAGCGCGGTGTGCCTCGAGGAGGCGGCCCCGTCGGCGTCATACTGCAGGAGCATGAACTGGGCCGGGCCGAAGTTCGCGCAATAGCCGAAGCGTTGACTCGGCTTGAGCAGGGAGACGGGGGTGCCGCAGAGGCCATCAAGCAGCATTTGCTGGCTTACGCGGACTTGCTCGAAGCCCACATACAGAAGGAAAACGGCATCCTGTTTCCGATGGGCGACCGGATTCTGACACCGGATGACCAACAGTCGCTGGTGGATGCCTTCGACGCAGTCGAGAGAGAAGAGATGGGCGAGGGCACGCACGAGCATTACCATCAATGGATTCACGAGATCGTTAAGGAGTAACGAAGCGGGGCGCCTTGTACGCCCCGATTTCTTCGCACTTCATATGAATGGACATTCACAAGAGGAAAGGCCAATGAAGACTTTAGGAAAGAAAAGACTCCTCGTGATCCCGCTATTGGTGGCGGCTGTCGCGGGAGGGTACGGCCACTCTTGCCCCGGAAGATATTGACACTTGGCGTCGCATGATAAAGATCAGCGGGCGCAACGGCGTCTGCGTTGAAAAGCTGAACGGAGGAGAATTGGTCCTTGCTGGGACGGTTGGACCCAACCCAGGGCGAGTCATCGGTATTGTCCTGTGGCCCGTAGGTGGAGCGCCTTCCTCAATGATATATAGACGGATTGCGTATTTCGGCACGAGTAGGCCACCCATTTCGGCACGGCGCGGCCGCGTGTTATGGCGAGGGCGGCCGCTTGCTATGGTCGCGCTCGGGCAGTCCGAAGGAGGGGGTCCCGGACATGGTAGGATGAGGGGAGCCACGCCATGGCACAGCCCCCCTCGGAGCGAAGCGACGATGCTTTCTATGCTTTGGCTTTGCCCTGTTTTTTCCTGAGCGAGTCACCTTTCAGTGCGAGCTTGTGGGCGCTATGCACCAGTCTGTCAAGAATGGCGTCACCGAGTGTGGGGTCACCGATGACTTTGTGCCATTTCTCGATGGGCAGTTGGCTGGCGACGAGGGTGGAGCGTAGGCCGTGGCGATCTTCGAGGATCTCGAGGACATCGCGGCGCTGCTCTTCGGTGAGATTGGCCAGCCCCCAGTCGTCGATGACGAGCAGGTCGAACCGGGCGTAGGCCGCGAGTATCTTGCGGTAGCGCCCGTCGGCCCTGGCCATGGCGAGGTCGTCGAAGAGGGAAGGCGTCCGCAGGTAGAGCGCGCGGAAGCCTTCACGGCATGCCTTGTGCGCCAGCGCGCAGGCCAGGTAGCTTTTCCCCACGCCGGTCGGCCCGGTGATGATGACGTTGTGGTGTTCGCGGATCCAATTGCAGCCTGCGAGCGCCATGATGAGGGACTTATCCAAGCCGCGCGGATGGCGGAAGTTCACGTCTTCGATGGTGGCGGTCAAGCGAAGCTTCGCCTGCTTGAGCCGCGTCCGCAAACGCTTACTGTCTCGTTCGGCGGCTTCCCGGTCCACGAGCAAGCCCAGCCGGTCGAGGAACGTGAGGTCCTCGTAGTCAAGGCTGCCGTTTTGCTCTTCGAGAGCCTTGGCCATGCCGAACAGGCGCAGTTCATTCAGTTTGTCGATGGTAGGCTGATTCAGCATGATTCATCGCCCCCCATCGTTTCGCGATAGTATTCAGGGCCACGAATGTTATCGTGTTCCACGGGCGTCTTTTCCGGCTGTTTCTTCGGCAAGGGCCGCTGGTCCAGCTTTCGTTTGAGGATGGATTCGATGCTCTTGAAGCTGACCGTCTTGGTGACCAATGCCCGCGTGCAGGCAGCTTCGAGCCGGTCGGGGCCGTGTTCCTTGCCCAAGCGCATGAGGCCCAGGCAAGCGCGGAATCCCTGCTGAGGATGCGGCCGCGCCCGCAAAATGGTCTCGACGGCCTGGGCGGTCTGCGGGCCGGTTCTCTCCGCCCACCGGACCAGTCGCTCGGGCGTCCATTCGGCATAGTCCCGGTGCCCCTTGGGCATGTGCTCGGTATGCGTAGCGTATTGCCCTTTGCGCGGTAAACGCAGATGGCTGGCCACCCGCTTATTCTTGTGGAACAACTCGACAGCGGTGTTGGAAACGCGAACGTCAAGGCCCTTATTCACCAACTGATAGGGCACGCTGTAGAAGCTGCCGTCAACGGCGACATGGTAGTCGATGTTGACCCGCGCTTTCTTCCATTCCGCGTATTCGTAGGGCTCGGCGGGCAAGGAACGCAAGGCCGGCTTGTCCAGCTCCTCGAAGAGCGAACGGCGGCTGCCTTCCAACTTCTGGAAGGGGCGCGCATTGTACTCGATGAGCTTCCATTCGATGGCTTCGTTTAGCGCTCGCAGCGAGAAGAAGGTGCGGTTGCGCAGGGCCGCGAGGATGCGGCGTTCCACGTCCAAGACGGCTTTCTCGGCTTTAGCCTTGTCCTTCGGACGCCGTACCCGGGCAGGCAGTATGGCGCAGCCATAGTACTCCGCCACGGATTCGTAGGTGCGGTTTGCTTCGGGCTCATAGCGATGCGCTGACTCGACACCCGCCTTTAAGTTGTCGCAGACCCAGATAGCCGGAGAACCGCCATAGAAACTCAGTGCATGAACGTGGGCCATCACCCACTCGGGCAGGCTCTGCGTCCAGCAGGCTTCGGCATAGGTGTAATTGCTCGCCCCCAGTACCGCAACGAAGATCTGCGCCTTACGTACGTTGCCCGATTTGCCATCCGTGACGGGCATTGTCTGACCACAATAGTCTACGAACATACGCTCGCCCGCCTTGTGCTCCTGACGCATCGGCAGGTCCAACGTCTCCCGCCACGCCCGGTAGCGAACGCAGAACTGTGTGTACTGGAAACCGTCGGGATGATTTTGCTTGTATTCCTCCCACACCAACTGAAGCGTCACGCCCTTCCGCGACAACTGGCGATGCACCTCCGCCCAATCCGGAACGAAACGCGGACCGCCCTCCGCCGAACAGTTCGGTGGGAACAAGCGGCGCTCCAGTTCATCATCCGTCAACGTCGGCGGCAACGGCCACGACAGGCCCGCCGCCCGCGCCCGCTGAACATACTTGCCCACCGTGCTGCGCGCCAGACCACAGCTGGCGGCGACGGTCCGTTCACTGAAACCACACTCCCATCGTTGACGCAAGACCTCTCTGATTCTTCGCATGCATAATTCTCCAGGGCACCCTGTGCCGGAAGACTTCCAGCCCCCATGGCTGGAAACCGGCACACCATACCCACAGAGCAATCAGAGAGAATCCCCCAAAGGTGGCCGCGCACGAAATCGGCGCCCGCGGTCATCCGAAATACGTGGCCGCGCTAAGCCGAAACAAGTGGCCGCGATCTCCCGAAATCACCGGGTGGCCGCGCCCGAAATATGCAACGGATCGTGTTTGTTTCTGCCTTCGCGCCCCTTATGGTCGCGTGTGCGCTGGTAATCGCTGCCTTCCTGAGTCACAAAATCTCCACTCCACTCGCGATGCTGTCGGAAAGCGTCGCGAGAATCGGCAGCGGCGATCTCCAAGTGCGCGCGCACATAACCGGTCCGGAAGAGCTGCGGCGTCTCGCGATGAGTGTGAACACTATGGCTAAATCCCTGGAGAACCACCTGGAAGTCTTGAAGAACGAAACACGACGCCGGGAACAGCTCGAAACCGAGGTTCGTCTGGCAAGCGAAGTTCAGCGGTCCGTGCTACCTGAAAACGGGACGATCCTTGAATCGATTGAACTGAGCGGCATGTGTCACCAGTCTAAGGAAGTTGGGGGCGGCGTCCCGCGCGGCCGAAGGCGAGGCGGGGACTATCGTAAAGTGTCCTAGTCACGACTTGATTTGACACCTGACATGCGAATTGGGTCAGGTATCCCTTTGGCGGCAACCAAAGGAGAGATAACCATGACCCAATCCAACAAGCTCATACGAGCCAAACTGAGTCT
>JADLGB010000245.1 GCA_020849535.1 Candidatus Hydrogenedentota bacterium | reverse complement strand
TGGACTGCGTGTCGGAACCGGACCGGGTGAGCAGCATGCGGTCCACATCGCCGGGCAGTTCGGGTTTCAGGCGTTCCATCCGGTCCCGCACATCGCCGAGCGCGGCGGACATGTCCACGCCCCACTCGAAGAGCATCTCGACCCAGCAGCCGCTGTTTGTGGACAGCGTGCGGATGTGGGTCAGGCCGGGAACGGTCCGGAAGCGGCCTTCGGCGGGGATGGCGATTTCCTGTTCCACCTGCAAGGGGGTTGCGCCGGGGTAGGGGATCATCACGCGGAGGACGGGGAAGTCCATGTCGAGCATGAACTCGCGCGGCAGCAGCGGCCACGCGATGGTCCCCAGCGTCAGCAGGGTGACGACGGCGGCAAAAACGGTCACGGGCCGCTTCAGCGCGAGTGCCGGCAAAGAGTCCTTCATAGCTGGCGCTATCCCGTGTTTCCGATTTCGATCACCGGGATCATAATGGAAAGCGTAACGGACCGCATAACGGGGAGGCTCATCGGACGGATCGGGGCGATTCCGCCATCGGTTTGACCCGCTTCGCGGACGAATGGCAGAATACACGTTGGCGCGCGCGACACGGTCCGCGGCGGCTCCTGACGTAACCCCCATGTTGGACTGGAGAACGAAGATGGCGATGGAATGCCCCGAGAAGAAGGACGACGAGCAGAAGAAGGACGGAATGGCCGGTTATCTGCTCAAGACGCGCACGATCGTGCTGTCCGGCGAAGTCGACCAGGAATTGGCCGAGCGCGTGATTTCGCAGTTGTTCGTCCTCGACAACGACAACCGCGAGCCCATCCGCGTCGTGATCACGTCGCAAGGCGGGCATGTGGACTCGGGGTTCGCGATCCACGACGTGATGCGCTACGTCGAATCGCCGGTGTACAGCATCGGTGCGGGCTGGGTGGCCAGCATCGCCGTGCCCATTCTGTTTGGCGCGAAGAAGAAGGAGAACCGGCTCGCGCTGCCCAACACACGCTTCCTGCTCCACCAGCCGAGCGGCGGCGCCGGCGGCCAGTTGCAGGACATCCGCATCGAAGCCCAGGAGATCATGCGGATCCGCCAGCGCATCAACAAACTCATTTCCGATGAGACCGGCCAGAGCCTCGACAAGGTTGCCAAGGACAGCGACCGCAATTTCTGGATGAGCGCGGAAGAAGCCGTCAAGTACGGCATCATTTCGCGCATCGTCAACAACGCGAAGGAAATCGCGAAGTAGTTCCGTGAGACCGGGGACAGACACCGTGTTTCGCTGCCGAGATAAGAATCTCGGCGCGCAAAGCCTACGCGAAAGACGGTGTCAGTCCCGCTCATCAGAACGCATCCAGCCGTAGATTCAGCGCACTTGTGGAGCCCTGTTCCCGCGTGTCGAGGTAGTGCACGAGCACCGCGCAGCGATCCGCATCGATTAAGTGGTCGTTGCCCTTCTCGAACAGGACCTGCCCGCTCACGCCCACCGAGTATGTGTGTGACGCGTATTGCGATTCGCGGTCCGGCAGATGCGGAAATACGATGCTCCGCTCGGCGAGACGCCGTTGGAGCAGTTCCGTCATGAAGGTCTTCATGGGCCGCCGGTCGGGCCGCCCGTCGGGCAGAGGTTCGAGATCGATGGCGCTGCCGAACTCGAAGGCGTGAATCTTTTCGCACCACTCCGGTCCCTGGTTCATCAGATTGTGCGCCACGGCGCGTCCGTTGTTGCCGCAGTCGATGCCGATGCCGCGAAAGCCAAAGACCGCGTCCAATTCGGTGATGATCTCCTGTTGGCGCGCGTAGTTCACGCCGCGCAGGTTTACGCGCAGCACGTTGATCAGGTGCGGCGGGTCGGACACGAACACAACGAACTCCGACGGGTCGCGCGCGTAGCCGAGATCGCAGCCCAGGTAGGCGTCGCCCGGGATGCGCACGTCGGGAACATCGAATGCATCGCCTTCGCCTAGCGAGATGGACGCAAACGCAAGACCTTCGTCCACGC
The DNA here is from genome assembly GCA_020849535.1 of Candidatus Hydrogenedentota bacterium. Lineage (GTDB taxonomy): Bacteria > Hydrogenedentota > Hydrogenedentia > Hydrogenedentales > SLHB01 > JAHDWY01. The sequence goes on along the minus strand of JADLGB010000245.1, from coordinate 5,899 downwards.
AGGCCATGTAGTCGTCGAGGTTGAACACCGCGTGCGCGGGGGACCCGTGTTGGCCGAGCACGCGATGCACGTAGCCCGGCGAGTCCCGGCCGCCGTAGAGCAAAGCCAGTTCCGCGTCTTTCTCGGGGGTGTACTCCGGGTTGAGCGAAGACGGCCAGTTGTAGTGTTCGGCGTTGCGCATCTGGGTCATGCGATAGAAGGTGTTGCGCAAGCCGTTGGGTACGCCGTAGACCCAGCGGCGACCGCCACCGTTGAGGGCCTGGTAGAGTTCGCCCCAGGCGCTGTCGGTCATCTCCTGCGCTTCGTCGATGATCTGCCAGTCCACGTGCAGCCCCTGGAAGTTCATGCCATGCGGTCCTGCGATGCGTCCCCACAGTACGAATCCATTGGAAAAGCGCAGGAACCACGACGGCGATCGCTTGACCTCGACCAGGCTCGGCGCGAACGCGGGCGTCAACTGGAAACGGCGCAGCAGCCGCTGCATGAGGGGAAAGAGGTGGTTCTCGCATTGCGTGGCGATCAGCATTTCCGTGTCCGGACACGCCACCATGGCCCAGCATGCAGCGATTTCGATCTCCGCAGTCTTGCCCACGTCGCGGCCATCGCAATGCACCTTGCGCACGGCGAACGATTCCAGCGATTCGCGTTGGTACGGGCGCACGGTCCACGCGCGGCCGCGCGCATCGCGCAGGTAGCCGCGCGCGAAACGGCTGCGCTCGTGCAGCCCGAGCCACTGGGACAGCGCGGCGGGCGTGCATCCACGCGCCAAGAGCAAACGGCGCGCCTCGTCGGTGCGGATGCGCATGTCAATCTTCGTCCTCTTCGAGGGCCTTGGGGTGCGAGGCGCCGTTGCCTCCTGTTGCACCCATCGCCGCGGGCAACACGTCCCCGGTTTCTTTCAGAAGAGGCTTGAGGAGATCCGCGATTCCGGTGGGCGTGCCGGCCTGCTCCGAACCTGGCGCAGAGTCCTCGAACTCTTTGAGCGCCTTCCGCAACCGTTCCTGCGCCTTGCCGACATCGTCGCCGTCGGGTGCGGCGTTCTCATCGCTTTCACACGAATCGGGCAATCCGGCGTGCAACGCCGCGAGACCGGTTCGCCGCGCGAGCACGTAGAGCGTCAGCACGCCCTCCAAGCGGATGACGGCCACGGGGGCCGCGTCAGGTCCGCTCTTGCGCAGGTTTCGGCGGCAATCGCGCACCGCGGCCGCAACGAGGTCCGCCTCTTCCGAATCGAAGTACCGGGCGAGCCAGTCGGAGTCGGTCCACTGTTCGAGAAAGGTTTGAAGGGTGTTCTTCCGGCAGGGCATTCGCAACGCCATATGCAGTGTCCTCCACCCCTTGGGGCCGGGGCGTTGCACTGCGGCGGCGAAATCGGTTTGGGGGTGAAGACACAGGCGAGGGCGCCTGTGCCACACGCGCTTACCATGCCTTGTCTGGTACTTCCTTTCTTCCGGACCTTGGATGACACAAGGACTCTAAGAAGATCAGAATAGCTTTGGGAGAGGAGACAGACGTGTGGCACAGCCACGCCGCGGCGTGGCTGTGTCCTGTTTCCATTTCCCGCAGGCAAGCCTCCGCTCTAAAGGTTGGTGCCATTCGTGTCAGTCCCGTTCCACGGCCTGCAAGTGTTCCTGCAGGATGCGGCGTACTTCCAGGATCGCCAGTGGGTGCTCGTGGCAGGAGTGGCCGTAGGGCACGACCTTCTCTGAGGCCGCGCCGTCCAGGTGCGAACTCGAATTCGCGACCACCCCGTCGCTGGGTTCCTTCTCCGGGTCGTCTTCATTGTTGCCCATGATGGTGTGGTACGTGACGCCCGGCGCATAGGGGATCTCCTGCAACGCCTGGATAATGGGGTTGCCGGGCGAGAGGTTGTCCACGCTGGTCAGGCGGCGCTTACGAAGATCGCCGCGGAGGGCATCCGGATTCCGGTCGACGAAGTCGACCATCTGGGTGAGGATCGCCTTGGGAACGGCCATGACCAGCGAGAGCAGCGTGCCAATCACGCCATCGCTCAAGGTGCTGCCGCGGTGTGGCGTCGCGATGAAGACGACGCGTTTCACAAAGGGCAGGGCATCGAAGTAGAACACGCGGTCGATGAGCGCCTGTTCTTCCGGGGTGACCTTGAGTTCGTTCAGTGGCTTGGTGCTGATGGCATTCCAGAGCGGGATGCCGCCGCTCTTCACCAGGGTCTCTGAGATCAGGCCGCCCATGCTGTGTCCGACGAGGACCATCTCGTCAAAGGCGGCGTCGGCACCATCGGGGTCGAACTTCTTGCGCACCTCAAGCAGCGCTTCGCGCAACTGGCTCGCCGAGTAAATGAAGGGATAGCCCGTGGGATACAGGTAAAACCAGAACTGGTAGCGGTCGCGGATCTCAGGTTGGCCGCGCAGGTCGTTCAACATTTCCGCCCAGGTGAGGGGACTCGAGACAAGGCCGTGCACCATGACCACGGGTATCTTTCCGGGCTGGTAAGGCTCGAGCATATAGAGGCCCGTGTGATTCTCGACCTTTTCCGCGCGAAGCAGTCCGATATAGGCGGCGCGTTCCAACCCCGGGTTGGCGAGGAGGAAGCCGAGCGGCGTGGTGATGTCGGATTCGAGCGGGGCCTGGCGGCCCGCGACCTCGACCGTTTGGGTGTGAATGGAATCGTAGAGTTCCAGGGTGGCCTTGCGTGGACCGTATAGATCCTCGCAGGGCTTCCCTTCCATCCGCAGAAACGCCGTCGCGGGGTAGCTGGGCGTGTCGGGCAGGTGGCTGCCCCTTGGAGGTGTATTCCCAATCGCGATCAGCGGCACGCCGAGACCAAAGGTGCGGTACTGGTTGCGGACGCCCTCGACCTCGTAGTCGGTCGCCAGCAGCAGGCGGTCAATGTCTTCTTCCGGAAGGAAGCCGAGACGCGAAACGCTCACCTCCATCGAGCCGTCCCACAGGGAGATCGTGGCGGAGCCGGACAGATCCTGACCGTCCTGCTGCATCAGGCGGATGCAGCGGGCGAGCGAGAAGTTGTACACGTCGCAGGCCAGGCGGAACCGGGGATCGAAGGGGTCGGGCAAGTCTCCGAAGTCGTCCGCGAAGAGATAGAAGTAGGCATAGCGGCAGGCGCTGTAGTAGAAGGCCAGGGCCTGCTCGGGGGACTTCTTGTCGGAGCGTTTGCCCGCGTAGCAGGCCAGTTCCGCGAGACCGAACAGGACCTGCCGGTCGTGTTGCCCGCAGGCCTCGTCACGGAGGACGAGCAACGCGTGCGTGGTGTCCTTCAGGTACGTGCCGTCGAGGTCGAACGTGCGCAGCAACTGGGCGGTGCCCTCGCTGAGCCCGTCAGAACTGAGCGTGTTGCCCTGGAGCTTGCGGAACGAGACGTCCGTCTGCACGGGCCTCAACGATACCCCGCCCAAACAGCCCGTGCCCGTCACGAGCACGAGGACGACGCCCCATCGCAGAAGAAACGCACTGCGCATCCAAATCACTCCCACACGTTACGTCGAAATAGGCAAGCACACGATCCAGATAGGATAGTGGAAAAGACGCAACATTGGCAATCGGGCGCCCAGGAAAGCAGCCGCGTGCGCGTTACGGCTTCCGCGGGGCGAAGCGTAGCACGCCGAAGAATTGCGGCGCGTGAAACGAGTGGCCTTCCAGAATCGGCGACCATGCGCCGTAGTGCGGATGTGAGTTGTTCTCCGCGATCTTGTAGAAGTTCGCGTGCCACACCTGCCCCGGCACATCGCCGAGAGGCCCGATGTACTCTTCCAACAAGTCGAAGGGGATGAAGTACTCGATGTGCCAGGTGGTCTTCTCGGCGATCTCGGGATCGACGGTCGCCGGCATGGAGTGGAAGATCGTCACGGCCTTGGCTCTCTCCTCGGGCACGCTCGACTCCTCGTTCTGCACGGGTCCTTTGTAATCCGGATTTTCGTGATACGAAAGGAGCATCACGCCGCCGCAGTTGATCTCGAAATTGAAGTAGCCACGCTCTTCCTTGGGCTTCACGAAGAACTCGACCGCGGAATCCTCCCAGACCTTCCCGTGGTACTTCGTCTCGATGCAGCGCACGTATTGGTCGTTCACCAGGAAGTGAATGTACAGGCCCTTGTCGTCATAGAGAACTTTAGCCTTGGCATCGGGCCGGAAGTCGCTGGCGGTGGGCATGCCGGTTTCCTTCGTGAAGAAGTGGGTGATGTCCAGCGCAGGCGCTTTGCCCCAGGCGGGCCCATCCCATTCGCCCTTGAGCGACGGCGTGACGGGAGCGCGCTGAGCCACATATTCCGGTTTGGCGCCGGGCGCGTCGGGCGGCGCCGCCGCCAGGAACGACGGTATGGCCAACATCGCGAGTATCACGGGCATCCACGTACGCATCATCGTGAGTCTCCCAGGGGTCACGGCAGACGACCCCGCTTGTTGCATGCAACGAATCGAAAGGATTCCATGCGATCAAGCTTACACCTGAGAAGGGTTCGCGAGCACTATTGGCCGGAGTTCTGCGCCGCCCTTTCAGGGCTCGGTATATGAAGAGGGCGCGTGTACCAGGGGCTTCGCTCCGCTCCGCCCCTGGCTAGAATTGCGGCACGCCTTCAGCGTGCAAAGCTCCTTGCCCGCGCTGCCCGAGCTGCCCGCACGTGGCCCGCGTGCGGCCCGTGCGTGACCCGCGTGCTGTCCGTGCGTGACCCGCGTGCGGCCCGTGCGAGTTCGTGTCAGTCCGTGCGAGTTCGTGTCAGTCCGTGCGAGTTCGTGTCAGTCCGTGCGAGTTCGTGTCAGTCTGTGCGAGTTCGTGTCTGTCCGCGTCTGTCCGTGTCTGTCCGTGCCCGTCCGTGCACGCTGGCCACCGCCGTTCACGGCGCGGGCCTGAGGGTGGCCTTTTCCGGCTCGAGCGCGAGGAAGCCACCCCGTTGCACGATGCCCAGCTTCTCGTCCAGCGCTGTCGCGAGCGGATCGGGATCGCTCATGTTCAGGCGTTTGCGGACCTCGCGCCGCAGCCACCAGAAGCCCGAGTTCCACGAATACAGGTGGTGGCCGTGGGGATGGCCGTCCACGGTGCTGATGGACTCGTGAAAGGCCGGCATGACGGCCAACTCCTTCTCAAGACGCCACAGCAGCTTTTCATCGACCCAACCAGGGTCCATCCCGTGGATGAGGCCGTCGAGGTAGTTGCAGCCGTCGTTGAGGAACCACGATCCGCCGAACACATAGACCCCGCTGTGGCCGTCGAGGAGGTCGCCGTTCACCTTCGAGATCACCCGCATGCCGTAGGGCGTCTGTATTCGCATCGTGGTTTCGAGGTGCCGCTTCACGAAATCGTCGGGCAGCAGCTTCTCGCCGAACACCGCGTACGTGAGCACTTCGCCGTACAGCGAATCCTGGCCGACGTGCTCCTGCTGCTTGAGGCTCGTGGCCATGTAGCCGCCGCTCTCATTGAACATGCGGCGGTAGCCCGCCTTGGCCTTCTCGAACTCCTCGTCCGCAATCGTGTAACCCAGCTCGCGCGCGGCCAGCAGCGCGCCGCAATGGAACCCCTGGTTCGAGGACGGCGCGTCGTCATCATCGTAGGGAAGCTGATCGTGGTAGGTCTTGAACGACGCCAGTTCCGGCTTGAGCCGCGGCGGAATGTAGAGACCGTCCACTTCGTGCGCGCGCATGAAGCGATAGGCGCGATCGACTGTCCGCATATCGAGATCGCCGCCCGCGCGCTTTACGAGCGCCGCCCAAATGAGATAGTACTGGGCGTTGTCCTCATAGTTGATGCGATCGAAGAAGACGGCCGCGTGCGCCGCGGCGTCATACTGCGGCATGTCCAGGCCGCGGCTCATGTGGAAGCCGTCCGATACCCATTGCTTCCACCCGTAGCCGACGCCGGAGATGAAGATGTAGTCGCTTTCGGGACGCAGCAGGTTGCGCCGCAGCAGCA
>JADLGB010000244.1 GCA_020849535.1 Candidatus Hydrogenedentota bacterium | reverse complement strand
CCGGACCCACGGGACTGCTCCTCAACTACGCAGACAGTGGCGAACGCAGTGCGCGAAAGCCTATGGCTTGCATGTTCTGGCTTGCCAGGAAATACAGTAATCCGGCCATCAGTGATGCGGAGCACGCTTTCGCGAAAGACCAAGGGGCCAGCGCCGGGCATGTCGTTTGGTATACGCCGCCATCCGGACAGACGCTCGCCACGCGCGACTTGGACCGTCATTTCCGCAGCGCGGTGGACATCATCGTCATGCGCAGCGCGTGGGACGACCCCAACGCGCTGTTCGCCGGCGTGAAGGGCGGCTACAATCAAGTGAATCACGGACACCTCGATCTCGGCAATTTCGAAATAGACGCGCTCGGCGTGCGCTGGGCGCGCGATCTGGGCTCCGACGATTACAACCTCCCCGGATACTGGGACAAGAAGAAAGGCGGCGCACGCTGGCAGTACTACCGCCTGAATTCACAGAGCCACAACCTGCCGCTGCTGGATGGACTCGACCAGGACGCGGATGCCGTGGCCAAGGTATTGCGCTTTGAATCCAAACCGGACAGCGCGTTCGTCACACTTGATCTCACAAGTGCCTATCCTGGCTACGCAGAATCCGTCACGCGTGGCGTGCAACTCCTGCAAGGACGCAATGCCGCGCTCATTCAGGATGAGTTCGTGCTCATGAAACCTTGCGAAGTCCAATGGGGCATGACCACCGACGCGGCCGTCGAACCTCACAACGATGGCACCGCCACGCTCACCCTCGAAGGGAAGCAACTCATCGCGAGAGTGCTGTCGCCCGAAGGCGCGCAATTCGCCGCAGAGTCCGCCGAGCAGCAGCCTCCGCAAAGGCCAAACAAAGGTGTGAACCGCCTAGTCGTCCGCGTCGCAGCCGAAAAAGCCGTGACCGTGGCCATACAGCTCTCCCCCGTTTGGAACGACGGCGGTCTCGCCGCCCCGTCCCCCGTCCAACCCCTGAACGAGTGGTGACCAGCATGCTTCGGCACAACGCCCAACGCGAATTGGCCCCGGAGGTGGCATGGGCATCTTGCCCATGGTCTTCAATGAATTCGAACGCAGAGACGCGGAGCCCGCAGAGGAACGCAGAGAATTGGGCGAGCGGAACGCTCCTCAGTACTGCCTCGCTTTCCAAGCGCGGCAGCACAGCGCTTCGCTCGAGAGATTGGATTGACGGCACCATAGGCCGAGGTTAATTCGAGAGCGGCGAAAGGTCCTGGAGAACCCTACGGCTCTGAGGCTGAGAGAAGTCTTGTGCTGCCGCGCTCGGAGAGCGAGGCAGTACTGAAGAGGCCACCTTGAAGTTGAACACCTTTGTGGAGTCGAAGAGTATGCACTGCGGCATCCCTTGTCTAGAGCATTATCAACTAACAGCTTTGCCCAAAAACGCTCGTTCAAATACAAGAGTTCTTGACGATGTTGAGGAATAGGGACCCAGGGCAGAGCGAAGCGCCGCCCTGGGTAAACGACGCCCCCAATCTTAAGCGCTGAAGGCGCGGCCCACCTTGAGCATATCTTGCGGTGACTCCAAGAGCCTCGCGGGGCCCCCGTGGATTCCCTGGCAAAACTTCTGTACCATGACGGTTACACTAAAGCGCTATTGGGCACCCGCTCGCCGTCGGGAGGCACACCACATCGATCGCTTAGGCTCAGGGGCATACGCCACCGAATTGCAGTAGGAGGTACAGATGGGCCAATCGAACGAGGAATCCGTTCCACCACCACTTCCCCTCTTTGCGTTCCAGAGATGGCTCGTGCCTGTGGTTTACCTCATCTGCGCATCGCTTATCTGCGCGAGCCTTTGGGAAGACTACCAGCGCGTGGAGCTTGCAGAGGAGGTGGCGCAGCTTGTCACCGAGCACAAGCCAGAGAAGGTCGGTGACGTGGAGACGCTACTATTCGGTCACTTGGGTGCGCGTCTGAACGACTACCCATCTAAAGACAATCCCAAGCACTCGTACCGTGGCTTTCGACTCGTGCCGCGCGTGTGGCTGACGCTATGGGTCGAATACGAAACCGAGACCAGCAACGTCGTAGACGTCTCGATGACCTATGCTGCATCCGAGAAGGTGAACCTTGAAGCCCCTCGCGAACAACTACCCAGAGTGCCCACGTACGAATGGTTCGTCGCGATCCTTCCCGCAGTCGTCTGTAGTGCGGTCTGGCTTCGCGTCGCCAGGTCCATGGAGTTCGCGAGTTGGGCCAAGAGCGCAATCGCCTTCCTCGCCGCGTTGCCTCTCCTGCTCTACATGTTTGGGGCAATGATCGCCTATACGCGGATCACCATGTGAGCGCCCGTGTGTCCCTGTGTCGTTGCTATCGTTATTGCACGCACACGATTGCCATTTCCCGCTCACATGGCTGATGAGCAACAAATGGCTGCCCCCGAATCAACCGGATGGCATTCCCAGGTAGGCCCCGCCTCACTCCAACGCGATCTTCGCGAGGTAGATGCTCGTCTTCCCCTCGTGCGAGGAGTAGTAGCTCATCCACAAGATGCCGTCGTGCCACACCAATCCCGGGTAACTGGTATCGCCGCCGCTGGGCAACGTCAACACCGGTTCGTAACTCGTGCGCGTCATGCGCGCGAGCACGGTGTTGGGTCCGTTTGGATAGAAGCGACCCGCGGCCCACAGGTCGCCGTCCGGCAGGCGGATGAAGTTGGGTCCGCCAACGGCTACGCCGGTGTCGGTCCATGTCCATTCCGTGTACGGCGGACGGCTCGTGCCGATCCAGCCGCTGCGCGTCTCCGCCTCGCGTCGCACGAGCGCGATCATTTCGCCATCCGGCATGAAGCGCACCGTCGTTTCATTCGGCCGCCCGGGGATTTCCAAAATGGCGACCTTTTCGTAGTTGATCCCATCCGTCGCGCGCACGAGTTCCAGGTCCCACTCAGGCGCGTCCTCCACTTCGCGGCGGTACGTCACGCCGTATGCGACCCCTTCATTCCACGTGACGCGCCAAAGCCAGTCGCCTTCCCCCAGCACGCGCTGCGGCGCGGTCCACGTCGTCCCGTCGCTCGAAAACGCCACGCGTGGTTGACGTCCCACGAGCTTGCCTTCGCGATAAACCGAACCGCCCATCACGGACATGAGGCGATTGTCCGGCGTGATGCACAGCTTCGGGTCGCGCAGGTCGATTCCCGCCTCTTCGAGCAACGCGGCGGATTCCCACGTCGCGCCATCCGCCGACGTGATGATGCGGATGCGTCCATCGCCCTTGACATGCCCGTCCGCCTCGCGAAACGTGCAGTACCAACGATCATTGAAGCGGATCAAATCCGTAAACGCGTTGTGTCCGCCGGCATCCCAGATCTTCTCCACGGACAGCAGCTTCGCGGTCTTCACCGCGCCCTCGATGTGCACATCAACATTGTCGATATAGAACGCAGCAGGATGCGTCGCATTCGACACGAATCCGTACCAGTCGAGCCGGTAGAAGTTCGGCGAGCCGCATGGGATGTCGTCAAACCGCTGCGTCTCCGCGCCCGGCGCGGTGATCTCGAGATCGTAGGTTCCGTTCGCTTCCTTACCCAAGCCGCAGACAATTCGCACCTGTGCCCACTGACTCAGGGGAATCTTGCATTTAACGGCGCCGTTGGCTTTCACGTTGCCCTCACCATCCACCCAGATGGACGGGCCGACACGATAGGGATTCCGTCCATCGCGCCATTCGTGATAGAACTCGGCGCCGGGTTCCACGCGAATCGAGAACCCGCCCACCGCGACGCCCGCGCGCAGGTGCGGCGCGTAGACGAGGTGCGGGTTGAACGCCTTGTCCAGACCTTCGGCGTCCGTGAATTTCAGGCTCTGCTTACCCGCCGCCGCGGTTTCCGCAGTCACGCGAATCTGCGCCGCACCCTCTTCACCCAGCGTATGCGCGTCCGTCGCATTGGCACCGGCCTCGGTGCCCTCGAAATCATCCGAAATATTCGTCGGCTCCGGCTGCGCAGGCGCCGTGAATGGTTCGCGTGCGATCTTCTTGGGCAGAGCGACCCATTCCGGGTCGCCGTACAGCCCCGCCTTGGTGAAATCAAACGGCACGAAGCCCACCTTCAACGCCGGCGAATTTGGCTTCAAACGAAAATCGCCCGCCTCCGCATTCTCGAAGAGCGGGTCCGCTTCGATGCTGTTCCGGTCGCAGCCGCCTGCACGCCATTCTTCCCAGGTACGGCCCGCGAAGTCCACGGGCATACCCGACGTGTCCCAATAGCAATTATTGTCCGCGACCCAGTTCCAGTTGCCCCACGTGCTGCCCAGCAGCGACCCATTGTTGAAGTAGACGATGTTGTGTTCGAAGAAGAAGGAGTTGTGGTCCTCCTCGCGCGAGCGAATGATCTGCGGGGTCAGCGAGAACGCGAGAATGTTGTTCACCACGCGGTTGTCGCGCCCGTAGTGCTGATGAAACGTTCCCGTCCGCGTATGGTACACGAGATTATTGGCCAACAGGATCTCGCTGCTGCCCTCGTCCGTGTAGAGGCCCCAGCCACCGTAGAGGCGCGGATGCGACATGACATCGTGAATCACGTTGCCAAACAGCGTGGTCCCCGGCGAAATCCCCAACGTGTAGATGCCGCCCATGTCGTTCAACTGGCCAAGGCCGATGTGGTGAATGTGGTTGTAGTCGATGTGATTGTTGTTCGCGGAACTCTCCGCGTAGCCCCACGACCAGCCCACGGACACGCCGGAATACCGGAAGTCGCAAATCTCGTTGTGCGTCACGTCATTGAATGAGCTGCGCCCAATCCACATGCCGACCGCGGCGCGAAGCGTGCGGCCTCCGTCGTGAATGAAATTGTTGTCGACCACGTTGCGCTCGGCGGCTTCGCCGGGCGTCGCCGGACTCGCTTGTTCCCCGATTCGCACACCACCTGCGCCCATGTCGTACAGCTCGCACTGGCGCAGCAGGTTCGACTGGCTCCCCGTTCGGAACCACACCGCGTAGTTGCCGATGTGCTTCACATCGCACCGCACGAAGGAGCAATTCCGCGCGCCGACGGTCTCTACAGTCGCGTTTACCGTGACTTCGGCCTGCGCATCGCTCAGACCCTCGGGACCCAACGTGTATTCCGTGAAGCAGAAGTCGATCCCCTCGAAATTCAGATGCTCCACGTACCGGCCTTCCGCAGGCGCGCCCTCCAATAGCAGCAACTGCGGCGCGACGGGGGCCAGGACCTTAGCAGCGTTCATATCTTCGCCCGGCATCGGGATGTAGTAGAGCTTGCCCGTCTTGCGGTTCAGATACCACTCGCCGGGCGCGTCGAGTCCCTCGAATAGATGCTCGATGTAGTAGCGCTGATCGTTTTGCCAGTACCCGAAGTTCCAGCGCGCCGGACCCGTGAACTCCACGATGTGGTTCTGCTCATCGAGATTCTTCACACGCAGGAGTGACGTGGCCCAGGAGTGAAACACAACGATGAATGCGTCGTCGAGATCTTCCCACGGTTGAAGGTCTCCGGGATTGTAGATGAACTTCGTGGCGCTCTTGACGTCTTTGCCGTCAGCGTCCTTTTCGACGACCGGGCCCACGGTGCGGAAGTCGTCGGAATCCGGCGGATTGTCGCCCCAAGGATGCGCCGCATTGGGCGTGCGCGCGGGTTGACGCCGCTCTCCATTCACCCATAGCGCGCTGAAGTGCCACGTGCCTTCCCGCACCGCGGGTACGTCGGCGACCCAGAACTGGCCTTCCTGCTTCCAGCCGGTGATGACGCGGCCGCCGCTGATGACGGGCTGTTCCCCCGCACGTGCGCGAAACACAATAGGTCCTGCCTGAGTCCCCGAATCTTCGGGGGCGAAACGGACCGCTTCGGTGACAGGATAGTCGCCGCCCAGCACTTCCACGACGGCGCCCTCCGCGAGCGGCCCCGTCGCACGCAGCTTGCGCAGGGCGTCGCGTGCTCCAGTGAGGCTCGCCAGCGGCCCGTCGGTGCCTTCCGCATTGGGCGCGTCGAGAGACCCGGTCCATGCGTCATTGCCATTGGGTGCGACAAAGAGATGTGCCGGTTCCGCGGAGGCAACCACGGCGCAGACGAAAACGCCTGCGAGAATAGCCACCGCCACACTGCACACGAGATTCTTTGGGATCATTTCGTGCCACTCCTTCGCTTAGGGTCTGTACACAACAAACAGGAGCTACCATAGTGGACGTTGAACGCGGGTGATGCAAGTTGCGAATTGCCGGGACTCACTTGCTGAGGATGGCGTTGGGGCTGAACATCCCCCTCGGCCCTTCGGGCCTGCCCCCTTCAAAGGGGGACCTTTGCGGCGGCCCTTTGGGCCGCTCCGCAGGGCGGGACATTGACACCAGTCAGCATTTCGAATACGTGAGTGTAGAGATGCTTGAGGGTAGCAGGCGTCCCCCTTTGAAGGGGGTGAAGGGGGATGTTCTTCTCTTCGAGGCTACTATCTGCGAAACGTACCGCTGCCAGCGAAGTTCTCCGCGGACGACCAGTCCGGCTTCCACCATAGCGCTGTTCCGATATCGGCTTCACGGTCGCTATCGTGCACCGTAACATTCAGCCGGAACGCCGACCACGGAGCGCCCTGCGCGCCGTCCAGATATGCTGCGGGCACGGCAATCTCCGCCGCGTACCCTTCCGCTGTCATCACGCACGCGGACTTCACACCCGCAGGCAACTTGTCCTCTTCAAAACGCACGGTGTTTGCGGCGTCCGCGCCGGGACTCACCGCGACGCACAGATGCTTCGTTTGCTTGCGATCCTCTTCGCCTTTTTCTGCAGCGCGTTCTTGCTCCGGTCGCGCATCCAGACGGATTTCGATCCCATCCTGATCCCATGGCCGCGTTCCTGCGGTGGACATCACGTTGTCGTCCGTCACGGCCACCGAGAGGTACACGAATGCCTCATCGTGCGCCACGGAAAACTGGTAGAAGCAATCGCCGGCTCCACTCAATTCATCGGAGCGGGGGAGAAGCTGGGCCGCCTGGAGGCACCTGATCACGGGCACGTTCCAGTCGTCCAACGCGCCGTCGATCGTTGGTGGTGCGGCGATCTTGGAGCAACTGTACACGGCATCAGGGACAATCACGTGCATGATGGGCGCAGTCGCCGTGGCACGCCCAGGCACGGAGTACGTCAAGGTCCATGAGGTGGTCAAGGCTTGAAGCTCCGTAGAAGGAATGGGGGAGAGTGCACGAACGCCGACAGCATAGTTCTGCTCGGAGCGCGCAGGCACGCGGCATGCAATCTTCGCGGGCGACGGCGTCAATTGCGCATTTGCATTCAGGATGCCCTCGGCGACGAGTTCGGCGTCGGCCTCATTCACGATGCTCAATTGTACCGTCCCGTTCTCGAACATGTCCCCATCGACTCGCAAGGGCGATGTCTGTATGGTGCGCCCATCCAGCGCCGGCGCGAGGAGCCGCGCCGTGGCGTCCGTGCGGATATCCTTGTCCGCGATTCCGTCCAGCATGAGGTTGGCGAAGACGGGCGTGCCATCGCGGAATGTCACCCAGATGATGTGGTCGAACTCCCCAGCCACGCGGCCCGCGTGCGCCTGTCCGCCACCCGTCGTGCCGAGGTTAAAGTAGTCGCGGCCCTTGCGGTCGTATTTGAGGTACTCGTGTGTGTGTCCCGCGAAGACGGTGTAGGGTCTATCCGCGAGCGCTGCCTCGATCTTGTCCCAGCCAGACTCTTTGCTCTTGTTCCAGACGGGCTTGTGAAAGAAGAGCAATGTCCATTTCACGCCTGCATGATCGTCCAGCGTCTTTTCGACGTACTGAATCTGCTCTTCACTGAAATGCGCGAGAGCGTCATCATCGCTGTTCAGGCACAGGAACAGGACGTCGCGATATACGAAGTGGTAGAAGAGCGGCCCGTGGCGCTGCGCCCAGACTTGCTTGCCCGAATCGGAGTTGGATACATCGTGGTTCCCCGGCACACGGAAGAACGGCATGGCCAACGGCGCGATGATCCCGTCAAACTCATCCCACTGCGCGTCGAGTTCCGCTTCGGTGTCCGCATTTCCTTCTACGAGGTCGCCGATGCACAGCACGAACTCCGGCTGCAGCAAGTTAAGCTTCGCGACCGCATCCTCCAACACACCGGGCCGCATTCCGCCGGTACGGTCACTGATGATCGCGAATTGGAACGAGTCCGGGGCATTGTTCACGTTGAGATGCGTGTAGGGTTTCGGGCCGTCCCCGGGAGGGGCCTCGAGTATGCCCTGGCACAAGCCCTGTCCGGCGGCCATCAACAACGCCGACACCACCACAAACGCACGCATGATGAACCCCTTTCCCGCCGAGGAGACAGGGCCGACAGAAGTTACCGTGGGGGCGCAACATCCCCCGGCCCTGCGGGCCACCCCCTTCAAAAGGGGGAAGCAAGAGAGGCCCTTCGGGCCGCCTATTCTTCGCGCTATGAGTCTACGCGCTGCCCTTATGTCTTTTCATGATCTACAGGCATAGTGTTGCGCTATTCCCCCTTTGAAGGGGGATCAAGGGGGATGTTCTTCCGGTTGATTTCCGACACACTATCCTCAAAGGGGGAACTATATGCGCTAAATCCTTGGTGTTTTTGCCGATTCTGGTCATCGGGCAGTCTCTCGACCTTGCGCTCCGCCGGTCGAACCAACTCCTGTCGGTTTCGTCCGGAATTAGAGAACCCCCCTCAGTGAACCCTCACCGCGCGACTTCCAGCACCACCACCGAAGCAATCGGGTCCGGCGCCGCCGCTGGAATGCGAATCGAAACGGCATCAGCGGATGATTCCATCTGAAGTGCGGTCTTGCCCGCGTCCGCGAGCAGGTACGCCTTCGTTACGGTCCTGCCATCACGCGGCACTTCCAGCACGCCCGACTGCGGCCAGTCGAATACATGCGCGTACAGTTTCCCAGGCTTTGCGGTGAGGCGGCCCCACGCGGGTGGCTCCACCGGACTCGCAGTCGTTCCATAGATCGCGTCGCCGTTCACCGCCATCCATGCCCCGATAGCGCGCATGCTCGTGATGCTCTCTTCGGGTATCGACCCATCGCCCTTGGGCCCGACGTTCAAGAGATAGTTGCCGCCCTTGGACACGATATCGATCAGCGTGCGCAGCAGCGTCTCCGTCGATTTCCACGCGTGGTCGTGTTCGTTGTAGCCCCACGTCGTGTTCATCGTCATGCAGACTTCCCAGTCCACGCCGGGCACGCCCGTCGACGGCACCGTCTGCTCCGGCGTGGTGAAGTCGCCCTGCTCGGGCTTCCAACTCTTCAGGCGTGCAACCGAATCTTCCTTTTCGATATCCGGAATGTGGTAGAGGCGGTTGTTCGAGATAATTGCTGGCTGTGCGGCGCGCACGGCCCGCATCAACTCGTCCGCCCTCCAGAATGGCCCGTCGTTCCCTTCCTTGGAATAATCCCACCAGATGATATCGATGGGCCCGTAGTTGGTCATCAGCTCATTCGCCTGGTGGTGCAGATAGTCCACGTAGATCGCATGGTTGCGCGGGCCATTCGGCGAAGGCTGACCCCGCAGCGGATGCGGCAACTGGTTGGCTGCCTCGTAGTCGTATTGCGGATGATGCCAGTCAATGACCGAGTGGTAAAACCCGACGCGCAGTCCTTTCGCCTTCACGGCATCCACAATCTCTTTGCACAGATCGCGTCCGGTCAGATCGGCGCCATCATAATCCGTGTACTGTGAGTCGAAGAGCGCGAACCCTTCATGATGCTTCGACGTGAACACGAGATAGCGGCAGCCCGCTTCCTTCGCCAACTGCGCCCACTCCCTCGCGAAGCCTTCCTTCGGACGGAAGTGCGGGATGGCTTCGTGCGCATACTCCCACGTGTCCGCTTTCACCTGGTTCTGGATCCACTCCTTGCCGCCGCTGTCGCCCGTGGACTCGCCCTTCCACGTTCCCGCGAGTCCCGAGTACAATCCCCAATGCACGAACATGCCGAACCGGGCCTCGCGCCACCACGACATCCGCGCGTCGCGCGCTTTCGGCGTCTCCGCCACCAGCGAGGCTGTTGTCTGCGCATTTTCCGCAGCTCCGAACGCTCCAACCGTGCACATTGCCGCCACTCCCAATACCAGCATTACTCTTACCCCGAAGATGTTCACCATGACGATCCCCTTATGCGAACGATGTGAATGTCCACTTGTAAAGCCGCGAATGGCAACTCCAGTATCCCAACCACGCTGCCGCCTCGATGGAGCATGGCTCCTTCAGTCCGCTTACTTCAATCGCGGGAGCGGAGGAGGCTGGTTTTTTGGAGTTCCCTGCACACGTTTGATCACCGTGGGGGCCTCCGAAGATCGTGTCGCGGCAGGTACAGGAGCGGCAGGCTTGGGCGCGGCCTGCGCCGGACGCGGCGTTGGAGCCACGCTCGCCTTTGGCGCGAGCATGCCCGAGTTCACTGAGGTTGCGCCAATGGCCTTGACCGCCGCCGCATACGCCACTTCAACTTCCTCTTGCCGGCTCACGCAGAACCCAAGGTCGCGAAGCAGCCCGTCGTTCAGCTCGTAGATCCACCCGTGAACGGATAGGTCCTGCCCATGCCACCAGGCATCCTCCACGACGGTCGTCTTGCTTACGTTGTACGCCTGTTCGATGACGTTCAACTCGCACACCCGGTCCATCAGCACCGGCTCTTCGAGCACTCCCGCCAGCATCTCGCTGTGTTTGTGCTTGACTTCCCGCACGCAGCGCAGCCAGTTGTCGATGAGGCCGAGCCGCTCGTTGCGCACCGCGGATTGCACGCCCCCGCAACCATAGTGGCCGCACACGATGATATGCCGCACGCGCAGAATCTCCACCGCGTACTGCAACACGGACAGACAATTGAGGTCGGTATCCCCCACGACATTCGCGACATTGCGGTGGACGAACAAGTGTCCGGGCAGCAACCCCACGATCTCGTTTGCGGGCACCCGGCTGTCGGCGCAGCCAATCCACAAATATTCAGGGGCCTGCTGCCGTGAGAGCCGTGTGAAGAAATCGGGGTCACGTTGCACCATGTGCCCCGCCCACGCCCGATTGTTGTCGAAGAGCTGTTTCAGCTTTCGCATGGCCGTGCTCCCCTTCGCGCTACCCGAGTTTCGTGCGACCCTGCATCGCGTGCGACAGCGTCACATCGTCCGCGAACTCCAGCCCACCGCCCATCGGCACTCCATGCGCGATGCGGCTCACCGCGATTCCCATCGCCCCAATCTGCTTGGAAAGGTACATCGCCGTCGCCTCACCCTCGGCTGTGGCGTTCGTGGCGATGATCACCTCATTCACTCCGCCCGCCTTCAAGCGCGCCATGAGCCGGCCCACCGTCAGTTCGTCCGGGCCGATGCCGTCCAGAGGATTCAGTGCCCCGTTCAGCACGTGATACAGGCCCCGGTAGGTTCCGCCCTTCTCAATGGCCATCACGCCCACGGGCCGCTCGACCACACACACGGTTGTGTGGTCCCGGTTGGGGTGGGCGCAGATCGGACACGGGTTGGATTCGGTGAGGTTGCAGCATTCGCCGCAGGTGGTGATGCGCTCGCGCGCCACACGGATGGCCTCGCTCAGCGCCTGCGCATCTTCGACCGGCGCGCTCAACAGGTGCAGCGCGTACCGTTCCGCGGAACGCTTCCCGACTCCCGGCAAGCGGCGGAACGCTTCCACCAACCGCTCGACCGATGGGGACTCAAAAAGCACTGGGACTGCTCCTGTCTCCCTGTAACAGCAACCGCTCGCGAATTTCCTGCCATTCCTGCAGCTTGGCATGCCTCGTCAGCATATCCACGCGATCGAGAAAAATTACCCCGTCCAGATGGTCTACTTCATGCTGGATGATCCGCGCCAGGAAACCGCGTGCTTCGAATTCCAGCGGGTTCCCCAGCGGGTCCTGGGCGCGCACCACGATCCGCGTTGCGCGCGGCACCTGAATGTAAATCTCGGGCAAGCTCAGGCACCCCTCCGAACCGTCCTCTGACCCCTCCGACTCCAGAATCTCCGGGTTCACCAGACACATCTTTTCGCCGTCCGGCTCATCCAGGACGAGCATGCGTTTCGCCACTCCCACTTGAGGTGCGGCAAGCCCCACACCCTCAAAGGCGTACATCGTATCGAACATATTCTCCGCGAACTGCACGAGGCTCGGCGTAAACGCCGCTATCGGCTTGGAGACCTTCGTCAAGGGATCGTCCGGATACAGCACCACGTCAAGAACAGACATCCTAGGAAACTCCGCGGTTGTCACTTCTCCCAAGTCTAGCGAGAAGTCCAAAGCCACCTTGGCGGCCACGCTTCCAAGACCAGAATACCAGACTTCCGGTCACATCCAAAACCAGCGCCGGCCCCGCTTTCTTCCCGGCCCGTGAGCGTGAAAAAGACCAGCCACCACCATGCCCGCGAACTCGGACCTCCATCTCCACTCCCTATTGCGCAGGGTGATCGCCCTCCATGACCCACGCCTCGTTGAACCGGACATGTTTGATCGCCTCGGTGTTGTGGCTGTAGGTCACATGCAAGGAATCGTCCTTGGCCTGAATCAGGGAAGGATAGTCGAACCGTTCGCCCGGCGTATTTTCGAGGTGGCGTGTCCAGCGCCATGTCTTCCCCTCATCTTCGGAAAGGGAGATAGCCAGGCTGTCGCGCGGGTCGTCGTACTTGTCGTTATAGACCAGGGCGAGGCGTCCACTCCGAAGCACGATTGCCTCGATGCCCGAGCACGGATGCAGCAAACCCGTGACCGTCGTAGGCGACCACGTCATGCCGCCATCGAGCGACTCGGTCTGCTCGATGGAGTGTTCAACACCCAAGGTCCGAAGGTACGCGAGCATCCGCCCGCTGGGGAACTCCACCACCGAGGGCTGCTCCACGCCGGTATCGGGCACCGGCGCCGAAAACGTCCAACTCTCGCCGCCGTCCTTTGTCATGGCCATCGCCGCGATCTCATAGTGTTCGCTTGCCAGCGGCAACAACAGGGTACCATCCGACCGGATGAGCGGGTGCGCGCGCGTCATCCAGCCTTCGCGAAGCGTTTCGGGTTTCTTGATCTTCTCGCGGGCGATCGCCAGTTCTTCAGCGGAAATCCCATCCTTCACGGAATCCTCCACGCTGATGTTCGTGACGATCTCCTCAAGTCCCTCGAACTTGGGCTCGAATATCGCGCTCTTCAGCCAGACGGGAACGTCCGCGTCTTCATAGTCAGACGAGACCATATACTTCACCGTCGCGTAGACCCATGTATTCCGGGGCGGGTAGTCGAGCGTCGCATGAAACAGCCAAAGGCGATTGTCGTTGTCAATTACCATGCACGGATTGTTGTCCGATCGTCCTTGCGTATCGGCCATGACAAAGGGAGCATCCCACGCATCTTCCCCTGCGCGTTTCCGCGCCCCGCCGATCCGCACGTCGCTGCTCTTGTCGCGCTGCTCCGTGGGAAAGGGCGGAGCGTTCTCATACCAAACGGCGCGCAGATCGCCATTCGGACACTCCACGATGCACGATGCGTGGACGTGGCCGTGGGGATCGGCTTTCTGATCGAAGATGTACTCCGGCTCGTAGAGCGGTGTCGCGGGGTCAATCACGCTCATGGCGCGCCTCATCTCCGAAATGGCGCCCGCATTGTTCTTTGCGAAGTTCAGCAGCGGCCTGCCCGCCAAGAGCGCCGCCGCGATCGCTGCGAGCGCGATTAACGCATAGAGCAGACCCTTCTTCGCACCCGCGGTACCGGCAGCGCCGGCGGCCCGCGGCTGAATCGCGCCCTGCGACGCGGCCGCCTCTGCCTGCATGCGGGCCTTCAGATCCTGTGCCGAGGCATCGTCGAACAGCGCGATCAGGAAATCACAGACCTGCAACGCCTCCCCGGTCCTGCCCAGCGCGTACAGACACTGCGCGCGGGGATACATGATATTCCGGGTGTTCGGAAACATGGCGTCCAGCTCTTCGAGGATGACGAGCGCGTCCTGATAACGCCGCTGCTTGAACAGGGCATCCGCCTCCTGGAATCTCTGGTTGGGACGCTCTGAGGCCATGACCAACTCCTTTCACTATCAACATGCTACTTCATCGAAGGACAAACGTGGGGGAACGCAATTCACTGCCAGCCGGTGGTTGATGGATGATCGTTCACTCCTCACACGCAGCGGCAGACGGCGGCGTGCGAACTAACACCGATGCGTGGGAATAACGTGTGGGACCGGCGCCCTCGCCGGTCCTTTCAATGGTCACGTTTGGTGCTTACGCATCGATTCGAGCAGGTTTTCCCGGTCCTCTTCCGTCAAGGACGCGACGTAGGCCTTCCACCCCGGGCACCACTTCGTGTGCCACAGCCATAGACGGCCAAAGAACGAAGTTGGATTCTGCTCAAACCGGTGGCGCATCCGGCAGGTTTCGCAAGCGTGCGTTCCCATTTAATGGTCCCCCAATGTGCTGGCCGCCCCTGTGCGGCGTACCCGCGCTGGCGAAGGCACAACAATCCCCCTCCCCTTAATCCCCCGATGGCCCAAAAAGCTGCAAGCTCCTCGCGAATTGGCCGCGCCATTCCGGAGAAGCGGCATCGGGCTTGCCTGGTACCTGGACGCCCTCCCCCTGAGGCACCAGTTCTTCAAGGGCTTATCTCGCGCTAGCCCGATCGGATCCGCGCGTGCTCATGAGCGATCAGTCAGTGCCCGTGGTCAGTCTTCACACTTTTCTAAGTTCACGCATTCTCGTATGTCGTGAATAAGCCCCGCCGGTACAGCGTCCATCTTGTATACTTTATCCAGGTACTGCGTACCGGTGATCGCTGGAGAGAAAAGGAGAACGATGATGGAAATCCTCTTGGTTATTCTTGGCCTGGTCACTGCCATCTTTGGCCTCGACATCGAAGAGTTCCTCGCCGCACTGTTCGCGATCTTCGAGTTTGCCTGATCGCCACGATCATGCGACGGGAGAGGGGCGTGCTACGATTCCCTCTCCCGTCGCTTATTTCGTAGCGCCTTTGCGCAGGTCTTGTTCTCACCCCTCGAGTGACCAGCCCTCGCGGTACGTGCGGCGCAGCAATTGATTGGCTTCCTCGTTGTTCGTGATGCGGCCCGTCGCGCCATCGTACTCAATCTTCGACCCGTGCCGGTACGCAGCCAGTCCCAGCAGCAGTTGCTCGATCATGTTTGCGCTGTACTCGAAATCGCAGGACGTCTTCAGACTTCCCTTACACGCATTGATCCACTCCTGCTGGAAATTGCCCAACGGCGGAATCAGCGACTCCTTGGCACGCGGTGTGTAGTACGTCATATCCGCCTTGTCCCCGAAGGGGATGATCGCGCGCGTCTCGAAATGCGATAGGAGGTATCCGTGCGTGCCCCGGAACAGCGCGCCATGACCTATCTTGCTCAGGTCGATAAACTCGAGTGGCGCCTTGGGCATGTCGCCGCCTTGGTACCACTTAACCGTGATCGCCTGACGCCAGTCGTTGGCGGGATGCTCGAAAGTCGACGTCATGCGTACCGGCGTCACTTCGGGATTGTACGCTTCGCCCACGCCCTCCGCGGAGATGGGGAGAGTCGCGTCGATGGCATTCCACACAATATCCATCGTGTGGCTGCCCATGTCTCCGATCTGGCCGCAGCCGAAATCCCAATACATGTTCCACTGCAAGCAGTTCGCGCCGGGGTCGCCAGAGAAGTATTCCGGATTGTAGGGGTGGAACGGCGCGGGGCCAATCCACAGATCGTAATGGAGATTCTTCGGCGGTTCGCCCGCCGCGGGCGGGTATCCCGGCTTGGGAATCTGGCGGCTGCCCCACGCACACACTTCCTCCAATTCGCCGATCGCGCCATCCCGGATCAACTCGCGCACCCGATTGAAATTCTCGTGCGCGTGACGCTGCATCCCGACCTGCGTCGCCAACTTGTCCTTCTTCTTCCGGTAGGTCTCACGAACCAGGCGCGCTTCCTCGACGCTAATGGCCAGCGGCTTCTCGCAATAGATGTGCAGGTCGCGGTTCAGCGCCCAATTCGCGACGAACGCGTGCGTCTGATCCGTCGTGCAGCAGACGACCGCATCGAGGTCCGGCTGCTCCAGGCATTCCCGCCAGTCCACATAGCGCTTGGCTTCAGGAAACACGTTCGCGGCGAACGCGAGATGCTCCTCATCCACGTCGCACAGCGCCACCACGTTCTCGCCCGACAACGCGTCGTAGTGCGCGCGCCCACGTCCATCGGCTCCGATCAGCGCGATGTTCAACTTGTTGCTCGGCGCCTGCGCGCTCGCAAACGTGCCGCTTGGCAGGATCAGCAGCCCGGCCCCAGCCGCACCCGCTCTAAGAAAGTCCCGCCTTCCGAATCGTGAGGGTTTCATCGTGCCACTCGTTGAACGCTTGTCCGAGGTCTTCATCGCCGCTCTTCCTCTCAGGGGTACCCTGTTCTCCCGCATACGCGGGGATCGTGACTCAATCCCGCTATTCAATCACACTCCAGGCTTCGAGGCAAAGGAGCATTCACCCTCGAGTCGAGAGTTCAGGTTGATCGCACCGCCCTGCGAAGAACACGCAAAGATGCGAAATCGTGCATTTGTGTCATCTTATAATCGCCTTTATGGGCTCTTGCGGGCGGCAAAGCATTGCTAAAAAGGGCAATGTGTGATTCAATAGATCTTTGGTGCAAGTGATGCTGCAAGCATGCATACGTTCTTGCAACTACCGTTCTGCCGTGCGGTGCGCAAGGCAACCTTCTTGCGCGCTGGAGCGGCGCCTTCGCAGGCCGTCCCGCAAGGGCCTGCGTTGACACCGGGATTCTTCCCGGGGAAGAGGAGATGCATACCATGAAGAATCGATCGATCGCCGCGACACTCGTTCTTGCCGGTCTGCTCGCAGGCCTTTCCGCAGGCGCCGACACGATCTTTGACAATGGTGCGCCCGGCGCCAGCGCCACGGTTGCCGACAGCAACTACTATCAGGAGCTTGCCGACGACTTCGTGCTGCTGCCGGATGCGAGCACCGTCACCGACGTTCACTGGTGGGGACTCTATTTTGATGGAAACACGCCCCCGGCTATAGATGACTTCACCATTCGCATCTTCAGCGATGCAAGTGGCGCTCCTGACACCGGGTTCCTTCACGAAATCGTCGTGACCGATGCGCACCGAACCGATACGGGACTCGACCTCGCCGGCTCCGATATCTATCAGTACTCCGCCGATTTCAGTCCCCTCGCGCTGACCGCCGGGACCACCTACTGGATTTCCATCTTCAACGATTCCACCACCGACGATGATGACTATTGGTACTGGATGTTCTCCGACACAACCGGCAATGCGTACTTTCGGGAAAGCGATGGTGGTACATGGGAGATGGAGGACGGCGAAATGGCGTTCACGCTGACCAACGACAATCTGTCTGCCGTTCCCGAACCCGGCACCGTTACGCTGTTGGGCCTGGGCCTCATGGCAATGGTCATGCGTGCGCGCCGCGCCTTGTAGCGTGCGGCTTCCACGACGAGCGTGAACGGATGAGAGCGCTGGCATCCAAGCCGGTTCTCGATGTACCTCCATGATGTCCTCCTCCGCCGTCCCGCGAAGCGTTTCCCGCAAGGCGGCGATGCTGCGCGCATTGCCGAATTCCGGATTCTGAGCTACACTCGTTGCCACTGGTGTTGGAATAGGAGGGTGGGTGGTGCCAATCGGCACCGGAAAGGAAAGGAGAGGAAGGATGTCGGTCGATGCTGCTGATTACGTCGTGTGGCGGAGGATCTTGAGGGCAATATTCGAGTTTCTGATAGGGCTGTTGCTGCCTGCGGTACAGTCTCCGCGTGAACCGGGGTAAGTCCAGTTTCCAGGCGTAAGACTTTGGGCCGCGCTCTTCGGGGTGCGGCCTTTCTTCGTTGAGTCTCAGAGGCGTGAGGTTCCTTCGTCCCACGCGTGTGTTTTCAACTTAGGGTCTGCGCGCCTCGCATCCTGTGTCATCTGCTACGACAGACTTCTATCTCGATGGGTAACCGCGGAGATTGAAAACCTATCCTTCACTTCCCCGAAACGCTTCCCGCATGGCCCGGATGTTCCGCGCATTTCCGGAATCATCATCGGGCGGCAGCGTGGTTTCCGTGTCGGGCCGTGCGAACCCGTAGACGCCCACGTCCTTCAGATTCGGATCGCCGAGCACGGCTGCGGCGTTGTGCTGGTCGCCCCAGCCGCAGACGCATTGGATGAGTTTGGGTCCCGTGCCGACGATCTTGCGGATCTCGAGCAGCTTCTGCGAATCGAAATGCTCATTCATCAGCCAATCGACCTCGCGCAGCATGCGCGACCCTTCCAATTGCGGATGCTGTAGGTCGAAACACGTCAGCCAGATGATACAGTCGGGCTTGGCCTTCTTCGCGGAGGTGTGAATGCGATCCCAGGCGCGTGCGAGCGCTCGCTTGTTGAATTCCAGCGTGCGCGCCTCATCCATCTTCTCCTCGCCGGGAAACGGCTCGCCAAACAACTCCTGGTACATCCGCTTCTCACACTCGAGCCATGTGTACTCGCGGTCCGGATAGAAATGGCTGGCGTTGTACACCCAGTCGATCATAAACCCATCGATGGCGGTGACGGTGAGCGCTTCCTCCATTTCGCTGCATAGGTAGTCGAGATACTCCGTGGTAAACGGGATTGCGATCGAGTTCGGCATGTTGTGACTCAAATCCGGGTGGGTCTTGCTCCAATGCGCGTTCGCGCCCACGCAGAAGTAGCCCATCACCTTCATGCCCGCACCGTGTCCCAGCCGGGTCAGCTCGGATAGGAAATCGCCTTGCATCCCAGGTTGCACTGGCGCGACTTTGCTCTGGTACCACGCATAGCCCGGGCAGCTCACGCAGAACGTTTGGATCGTGTTGACCCCCATGTCCCGGTACCACTCAAAATGCTTCGGCGCCGATGCCTGCGCATACATCCCCGGCGGCGCGAAGCCCTCTGGTCCCCAATTGAAGTCGATGCAGAATGCCTTGATTCGTTCTGCCGCATCCTCTTCCGCCGCTTCAGGCTGGGCCAAGGCGCATACCAGCGCCGCAGCAACGAACGACATCGTTGAGATCATGATGTGCACCCCCGCGTCAGACTACTCCCCAGTCTACCGCGAATCATCATCCGGAATCGAAGAGGCGCCCCACAGCCGACGCCTGGCTTCGACGCCGGACGTTTTTGACTGTGCGTGCGCAATGAAGATCCTCTCGCCAAGATGCTGAGACGCCAAGAACCGTAGAGGCGCAGGGATGGCAAACCGAAGTGCGAGGCAGAACAAAACTCGAAGACACAGGCGAGGGCGCCTCTGCCACACGTCTATATGTCATGCCTCGTGTTTCTGCAACGAGTGAAGTCTTCAAGCAATACAAGGACGATAGAATTGGAGGAGACCGTACGTGCATGGCAAGCGCGTGTGGCACAGGCGCCCTCGCCTGTGTCTTGTTCTGTTCCCATCATAGGGATCAGCCCCGCGATTACGAGCGCTGGGCGAGCAAGAAATAGGAATGGAATCCCGGCTCTCTGGCACCGGACGAATCCGCGGCAGGTGCGGGAGCTGCCTTACACCGAAGCGGCGCAGAGATTTTCCCGTGCGTACTCGATGGCATTGCGAAAGACTTGGAGGCCGGCGCCTTCTTCGGGGAGCTTCTCGCGGTACCAGCGTGGGTGGTTGAGGCGGTCCACATAAGCTTCGGGGTGGGGCATAAGCCCGAACACGCGGCCGGTAGTATCGCAGATGCCCGCGATGTCGTGGTGCGCGCCGTTCGGGTTTTCGGGGAAGTTCCCGCGTGCGAGTTCGCCGTCGCGTCGGCAGTAGCGCACCGCGACGAGGCCGCCGTTCTCGATCTGATCCATGATCGCCTCGTCGCGCGCAATGAACTTGCCTTCGCCGTGGCGCACAGGGAGTTCGAGCTGCTTGATGCCTTTCAGCCAAATGCAACGCGTGTTGGGTTCGACCTTGAGCGTCACCCAGCGGTCCTCGAAACGGCCCGAGTCGTTGTTCGTGAGAGTGACTTCCTGGATGAAATCGCCGGAGAGCATGGGGAGCATGCCCATCTTCGCGAGCACCTGGAACCCGTTGCAGATGCCGACTACGAGCTTGCCATCCGCCACGAATTTTCGCAGCGGATCGCCGAGCTTGTAGCGCAGGCGGTTGGCCAGAATCCGCCCTGAACCCACGTCGTCGCCATAGGAGAAGCCGCCCGGCACCGCGAGAATGTGGTAGCGCTCCAGCAGCGAAGGGTCGGCGCTGATGTCGTTGAGATGGACTCGGTCCGCGTGCGCGCCTGCACGGGTCAGCGCGCTGGCGGTCTCGTTATCGCAGTTGATGCCGAACCCAGTCAAGACCAGTGCATGTATGCTTGAGTTTTCCACGGTCGCCTCTTCCTCTTCACCAGCGCAATGGACGCTGCCACGCTTCTTTCAATTCTGAGAGAGACACCTCGCCGTCGAAGCCGTTGCGGCCTTTCAGGCGGAACAACTCCTCCGGGATCACGAGCCCCAGCCGCGTGAACGGGTGCCCTACGAGTGCGGACTCGAAGGCTGCCGCGTGACGCGATGGGACCGTGACAGCGAAGCGGCTCTGCGATTCGCTGAACAGCGCGATGATGTCGCTCTTGACGTTCATGCGGTTGAGATCGATCTGCATGCCGAAACCACCGGCGAAGGCCGATTCGGCCAACGCGACGCCGAGGCCACCATCCGAGCAGTCGTGGCACGAGGCCACGAGTCCCTGGGCGATGGCGGCGTGCAGCGACACGTACATCCTGCGCGCTGAAGGCGCATCTACTTTCGGTACGTTCGTGCCCAACTGCCCGCGCAGCGCGAGGTATTCGCTGCCGCCGAGTTCATTCCGGGTCTCGCCCACGACGTACACCACATCTCCCGGAGTCTTGACATCCATTGAGATGACTTTTCGGACGTCTTCTAAGATGGCCGCGGCGGTAAACAGCACGGTCGGCGGAATCGAAATCTTTGTGTCGCCGATCTTGTAGTCGTTCTTCATGCTGTCTTTGCCGCTGATCAAAGGAATGTCATACGCCGTGCACACGTCGTACAACGCCTCACAGCAGCGGACAAGCTGGGCCAGCTTGAACTCGCCGTCGGGGGTCTTCTCGCTTTGTACCGGGTCCGGCCAGCAGAAATTGTCGAGACCGGCGATCGTACCGAGTTGCGCGCCCACCGCCACGAGATTGCGGACCGCCTCGTCGATGGAGCACGCCATCATCCAGTAGGTGTCGATGTCGCTGTACTTGGGCGCGATGCCGCACGAGATCGCGATGCCGCGATTGGAGCCCGGCACGGGGCGGATGACGCCCGCATCGCCGGGGCCGTCGTGATCGATACCTTGGAACTGTTTCAGCACGCTCTGCGCAAGGACCTCGTGATCGTACATGCGCACGAAGGATTCCTTGCTGCACACATTGAGCGAGCCGAGCACGGCTTTGAGGTCCGTGATAAGGCGATGATCCTCGACGAGCACTTCTGGCTGAAGCTCCGGCTTCCGCCAGACCGCCTTCAGGTGCATCTTCGGAACGCCGTCGTGCAGGAAGTCCATATCGAGCGCGCCCACCAAGTCGCCTTGGTAGTAGCACTCGAGGCGGCCGCTGTCGGTGAAGGTCCCGACGACCGTGGCTTCAACTTCGCGACGCCGGGCCAAATCCATGAAAGCGTCCACGTGCTCGGGCGGCACGGCGAGCGTCATGCGCTCCTGGGCCTCGGAGAGAAAGATCTCCCAGGGCGCGAGTCCTGGGTATTTCAGCGGGGCGAGATCGAGATGGACCTCGGCACCCCCGGGAACCCGTGCCATTTCGCCGATGCTCGATGACAGACCCCCCGCGCCATTGTCCGTGATGCAAGTGAACAGGCCGAGGTCGCGTGCCTCGATGAGGCAATCGGCCATCTTTTTCTGCGTGATCGCGTCACCAATCTGCACGGCCGTCGCGGGCGACCCCTCGTGCAATTCCTCCGAAGAGAAGGTCGCGCCGTGGATGCCATCCTTGCCGATGCGTCCGCCGCACATGACGATGCGATCGCCAGGGCGCGCGGCCTTCTCGTGGCTGGGCCTGCCCGCAACCTTCGCCGGAATCAGGCCGCCCGTGCCGCAGAAGACGAGAGGTTTCCCGAGGAATCGCTCGTGAAACACGATTGCGCCGTTCACATCCGGGATACCGCTCTGGTTGCCACCGTCCTTGACGCCCTGGTGCACGCCGCGCAACACGCGGCGCGGATGCATCAAGCGCGGCGGTATTTCGCCCTCGTGATAAGGGGATGCGAAGCAGAAGACATCCGTGTTGAGGATGCAGCGGCACCCAAGGCCCGCGCCCAGCACGTCGCGATTGACACCGACGATACCCGTGATAGCGCCGCCGTAAGGATCGAGCGCGCTTGGGCTGTTGTGGGTCTCGGCCTTGAGTGCGAAGTTCCAGTGCTCGTCGAAGCGGATGATGCCCGCATTATCGTGAAACACGCTGACGAGCCAGTCCACGCGCTTGCCAGCCTCGTCGGTGGTCGCTTTCACGTAGGACTTGAAGAGGCTGTCGATCGTGCGCGTCTTGCCGGTTTCGTCCACAAATTCGATGGTTGCGTTGAATATTTTGTGCTTGCAGTGCTCGGACCACGTCTGCGCGAGGATCTCCAGCTCGATGTCCGTGGGCTGGGCCGGCAATCCGGCGGCCGCGCGGCGTTTCGCAACCGCAGGGTCGCGATAATAGCCTTGGATGGCCTTCAACTCATTGAGGTCCAACGCGAGCATCTTGTCGCGGCTGAGGGCGAGCAGTTCCGGTTCCGCCAAATCCAAGGAGACCGTGGCGACCTCGATCGTGCTGCGTTCAGTCACGATGGGGAGTCCGAGCAGCGACGCGCCGTTCGCGTCTTGCATTTCTTTCGCGGATTTCACGACCCAGCGCTGAATGAGGACGTTGGCAAGCAAATCGCGTGCGATGGACTCGCAGATCGTCTCGTCTACGTTCCCTTTCACGACATACTGAGTGGATTTGTAAACGGCTTCGCCGGGGGCCAGCGCACGGCCCAGGGTGTCCGCAATGCCTTCCGCAGAACTCTTGCCGACGTTGTCCGTCACGCCGGGACGAAATCCCACTTCAATGACGTAATCGTAGTCGTTCGCGAGCGGCGCATCGATTGAAGATTCTTGAATCACGGGATCCGTGAACAGCTCCGCGCGGACGCGTTCCAACTCATCATCGTTGAGGTTCGCATGAATGGTGTATACGTCGATGACGCGTACATCCTTCACGTGGATGCCCATATCTTCCGCCAGCCGCGCGCGCACCCCCGCGCCGGCAGGGTCCGGAAGATCGCGCCGCATGCCGACCTCGATGCGGTGTGCGGCGCCAATGACCTGTTCTTCACTCAGCAGTGGCATACCGAATACTCCCGGTGTACTGAACGCGATGCTCGCCTTCCACCACGCGGCCGATCACGGTGCCATCGGTGCCCGCCTGGTGCAGGGCGCGCAGGGCCTTTTCTTCGTCTTCCCGGCCGACGACGATCAGGTAGCCCATGCCCATGTTGAACGTGCGCAGCATCTCCTTGTCCTCGACGTGGCCGCACTCCTGCAGGAAACGGAACACGGGCAGCGCTTCCCATGCGTTCAGGTTGATCTCGGCGCCCATGCTCTTGGGAAGGCTGCGGGGCAGGTTGTCCGTGATGCCGCCGCCGGTGATGTGCGCCATGCCCTTGACGTTGACTATCTTCATGAGGATGCGGATGAGCGTTGCGTAGCTCTTGTGCGGCTCCAACAAGACCTCGCCGACTGTGCGGCCTACGCCAGGCATGGCGTCGTCGCAGGTAAGGCCGGCCACCTCAAAGCAGATTTTCCGGGCCAGGCTGTATCCGTTGGTGTGGAGGCCCGTGGAACGCAAGCCAATGATGACATCGCCAGCTTGAATTGTGGAACCATCCACGATCTTCTTGCGATCGACAATGCCCACGATGGTGCCTGAGATGTCGTATTCACCTTCATGGTACATGCCGGGCATTTCGGCCGTCTCTCCGCCGATCAGGGCGCACCCCGCGTAGCGGCAGCCGGAGGTGAGCCCGCGGATGACGGCGACGACAACGTCCGGCTCAAGCGCCCCGA
Source organism: Candidatus Hydrogenedentota bacterium (assembly GCA_020849535.1). Lineage (GTDB taxonomy): Bacteria > Hydrogenedentota > Hydrogenedentia > Hydrogenedentales > SLHB01 > JAHDWY01. The sequence continues at coordinate 399 of JADLGB010000244.1, read as the reverse complement.
ACGCGAGATAGTCGAGAAAAAATAGGGGACGCGCCCCCTGGACGAGGATGTCGTTCACGCAGTGGGAGACCAGGTCGATACCGATGGTGTCGTGCCGGCCGGTCATGAAGGCGAGTTTCAGCTTGGTGCCGACCCCGTCGACGCTGGACACCAGCACCGGTTCCTCGATGCCTTTCAGGTCCGGGCTGTACATGGCCCCAAACAAACCGATATCGCACAGCACCCGGTCGTCGAACGTCTTGTTGACCAGGTCCTTAATCTGCCTGACCGCCTCGTCCGCGGCATCGATGTTGACGCCGGCGTCGCGGTAACTCAGGCCCCTCTTCTGTTCGCTCATGGTAGTCTCCACCCGTTCTTGCGCCCACGTACGCCAGAAGCATACGGCATGGCCTGGCAATT